>JAYEME010000183.1:0-3295 GCA_034717915.1 Thermodesulfobacteriota bacterium | reverse complement strand
CCATCACCACCGTCACCATCACCACCGTCACCATCACCACCGTCACCATCACCATCAGCATAAACGGGCGAAACCCATGCAGACATATCAGACGAGGGAGACCAGATGAATGTGCCGTAAAACAGAAAAGCCACAATCAGTATCAATACAGTTCGGCAGAGCACTTTTGTCAGTGAACTGTTTGCTTGTTTATTTTCGTTTTCGTTGTCTGTCCAGTGTGTCATTCAAGCACCTGTTTTGTTAAAAAGATTTCGGCTAATCGTTACTCAACGACCATTTTTATGCTGATAACGGGTTCAATAGCAACAAATTTATCGACCGCCGAACAAAAACTCAAATACGAGTTTCCCCATCCCGCCACGATCCATACATTTGAGGAAGGAGTGGCCGCTATCAGGCAGAACCTGAAAATTGAATTCGGTATCCAGATGATAGGTTTCGGCACATTTCTTCATAACCCTGATCCACGATTTACCCCGTTCCAGTCGATTTTCTCCCTGCTGGCGGTCAATCTTATTGCCTTTTCTGAGTTCATTATCTCGATGAGTGTCATTTTCACCAACGACCACACAGGACGGAATGGTTAAGAATCTGGCTGGATCAAAACCATGACCTGATATTTTTCTGGTCTTTGCTATTCCATACGGGTATTTGCGTTCCTGGTCTGGAAATGTATACCATCCCGGAGCTGCAACAACGATACGCTTTACTTTTTCGGGGTAAGCCATAGCGTACCGGTGAACAAATTGCCCCCCACCGGAATAGCCGAACATAAAGAGCTGATCAGTATTGATAGCGGTGAGCATGGAGACTTCTTCAAAAATATCATGCAGTGCGTGGTCGGCACGCAGGCTTTTTTTGTTGACACCAAGCCGTTGATAGTCAGGAAAGCGGTCGGCAGGAAAAACCGGTGCCACCAGCACAACACCATAACGTTCAGCAAAAGTAGCAAAAGCATCCGCATGTTCTTTTGCCATCCGCTTGACACCATGGATTGATACAAAGAGTGATGTCCGGCTGTATTCAGCCTGGGGCAGATAGAGGTAATAAAATTGTCCAGGATCTTTCGCGAGAGATCTGTATAAGACTCTGCCCCGTGGCAATTTTTCTTGAAGTAATGATGGTAATACCATGCGTTGCATATCACTCTCACGGTTTTGTGTCACATTTTGATCAGCTGTTAGATACATTTCTATATTCCATTTCTTTTGTGAGCTGTTGCTCTTGGTTTAAATTATTGTCGATAATAGTCAAATGACCTTTTTCAATACGCCATACCGTATCAGCCTGGGCAAGCAGATCGGGATTATGGGTCACCCGGAGGATGGTTCCCTTATACTCTTGCAAGATGCGGTTGAGTACCATGCCTGCCTCAACATCCAGATGGGCATCCGCCTCATCAAGAAGAAGAATACGTGGACTTCCGAGAAATGCACGAGCCAGACTGATCTTCTGCCGCTGACCCAGCGACAGATTGTTCCCTTCTTCGGTAACCCTTGTATCTTCCCCCTGGGGAAGTTCTTTCAACAGTCCATCAATACCGCAAAGATTCCAGACCTTCTTGATCTCCCTGGCTGAAGCGTCAGGCTGACGATAAAGGAGGTTTTTTCTTACCGAACCGCGCAGAAGTGGCAAATCAGGACTGACGATGCTGATTGCCCGACGGATGGAGCCGAAACTGTGGTCACTTATATCTTGCCCATCGAGCAGAATTGTTCCCTCATCCGCCTCAACAAGTTTGGCCGCCATGGAGATCAAAGTCGACTTTCCGGCTCCATTTGGCCCGACAATAACAATGTTACTTCCCGCTGCTGCCGTTACCGTAATATTGCGCAACAGATTTCCGAAACAAATATCTTTGAATTCCAGACGGCCCGGTCCCGATTTTAGTGCCGGCAATTTGGTCGGAGGAGTCTGCGAAGGCGTTTCCAGGAAACTGATAAGCTTTTCTACCGAAACCCTTGAATCCTGCCAATACTCATAAACCCGGCTCAGATCCCGTAATGCAGGAACCAGGAGACCAATGATAGTCATTGCTGCGACAACAGTTCCCGGTGTGGTCAGTCCAAGACCGACCTCGCGGGCTCCTTCAAGGAGAACAACACCGCTAGCCAAAGCGGCAACGGTTTGGGTCATCCCACGGATCATACCAATTTTCTGTGCCCGATCAATCAGGGCATTGGTTAAACGTTTACTCTGGCGTTTAATCCGGCATTTTTCACGGACTGTCTGCCCGAACACCTGAACAACCGTCATGGAAGCAACCTTTTCATTAACATTGGCAGCGAGATAGGATCTTCTCCTTCGGCTCTCTCTGGATGTTTCTCTAATGCGCGTTCCCAGGTTCAGGGCATAAAGCGCACCTAATCCGAAGACAGTGGTCACGGCAATTGCCAGACGCCAGTTAATGGCTGCCATTGCAAGCAGAGCACAACAGGTCGTAATCCCAGCAACAGCTATTCGTACCAAACCCAGACTGACCCAACGTTTGAGGGCATTGAGATCGCCGATAAAACGAAGCACGATTCCACCCCTGCTGCGGTTCTGCAAGGTTCTGGGGTCGAGATGGCTCATGTGGCGGAACAGCAGCATTCTGATCTGATGGATGTAGCTCTGACCCATTCTTTCTGCATCCACTCGTTCGATGACCTGCAACCAACCCAGGGCTACCGCGGTGCAACAAAGCCCGACACCAACTTTGAGTATCAGCCCCTGCTCAGCTTGTGCCGTAGTTGTAATGAGTCGGTCAAATGCCATCCTGACCAGCAACACGGTGATGATCGTAGCCACCGCTTGTGCCAGACCATTGAACGCCAGACGGGTAAAAATGGTAGTTCGTCTCTTATTAAAGATGGATGGAAGCTGCATTGGTAAATCCTGTTTTTCAAGTGACAGGCACCCTGTTGATCAATTGTCTCGATCTTTACAGGGTGCCCGGTTCTGGTTCGGATGTTGATATTCTTATGCCGAAGCAAGCATTCTTTCGGCAAAAACGGTCTCTTCTTCCTGAACCGGGAACCATTCGTGCAGATACTTCACAACAGTTGGGCTACTGAGATCTTGCTTGCTCAATACCGGCACGTCCGTATGGGCTGCCACTTCCTGCATCGCCAGTGGTGACATGGTCAAAGTGCCCGATACCGCGAATAGAGGGATGTCAAGCTGCTTCATCCACTCCACACCTGCTTTTGCTCCCATGGCCTCACCAGCAGCAAACAGCATCCCGTCCACCTTGTTTTTCAGAACCTGTGAATTCAGAAGATGGGCAGTTTCCTCCTGATAGAGTCCATCTGCA
>JAYEME010000182.1:0-8515 GCA_034717915.1 Thermodesulfobacteriota bacterium | reverse complement strand
AGCAATTTACATAATGAACCTTATGCGGCATGATTATTGACATAGTTAAAGTTGACGATAAGCGCTACAAGTATCCTCGCTGCTGGCAACTGTATAACCACTATGAATGATGGAACTTTTTGAGCAGAAGCGACCCAAAGACTTCACTTAATTTAAACATCAAGATTTACGTATTGACAATGTATGCACAATGTGATACGATCCTGCTATGTTTAAGTGGAATCCTGAAAAGAATAAATACCTTTACGAGGTTCGCGATATTACATTCGAAATGGTTGTGCAGGCCATTAGTGACGGGTATGGTGTTTCAGATGTTCCACATTGGAATAAAGAAAAATATCCAAATCAAAGAATTATCACAGTTTTAATTGGTGGCTACGCCCACCTTGTTCCTTATGTCATGGATGGCGATGATTATTTTTTAAAGACAATCATTCCTAGTCGTAAAGAAAACAAAAAAGTTAAAGGAGAATAAAATGTCTAAATCGCAAAATTCTGACAACCTTGATATAGAAGAATTAGAAATTCTTGAAGCGCACAATGCAGGTAAACTACAAGGCTCTCCTTTACCACAATCGATGATTTCATCAGCCAGAGAAACATTAAAGAAAAATAAGAATATAAATATTCGAATATCTGAAAATGATTTAGAGGCTATTAAACTACTAGCAGTAAGAGAAGGTATGCCTTATCAGACTTTAATTGGTAGTTTGATTCATAAATACGCCTCTGGCTACCTTCAAGTTTAGGGGTCATAGGGGACGTTGTTGCTTTTGTGCTTTAATTCATGCACCTCACTGTTCTGTTTCCAGGCACAGCACACACTCGATCCCAGTTACATTCAAACAAAACAACCCCACTACAAACCTTGACAATAATTGCGCATAGATATACATTGTATATACTGTAGACATACTCAAAGAGGCCGTAGTTTGATCATTTGGGATAACAATAAGAATCAAAAACTAAAAATTGAAAGAGAAATCTCTTTTGAGGAAATCGCAGAGATTATATTGCGAAAAGAGTACCTTGATATTCTGGTTAACCCAGCAAGACCAGATCAACAGATATTTGTTATAACCTTGAACAATTATATTTATTCGGTTCCATTCATAATTGATGAGCAATCAAACATTATCCTTAAAACAGCATACCCAAGCCGAAAACTTAACCAAATATATGGGGTGACGTCATGAAACCGATATTAGATGACTACGAAAAAGAGATTGAAGAAAATATTTCTCAATTTGAGCCTGCGGACAGTGCAAAACAACAGCTGATTGAAGGAATTATTGATAGAGCAAACGAAAAGAAGAGTATAAGTTTGCGCCTCAAGAACAACGATCTCGAACTACTAAAAAAAATAGCTGACTCAGAAGGGCTCCCCTATCAAACGCTACTGTCAAGCATTGTCCATAAATATGTTTCTGATCAATTAGTGGATAAAAAAAGCATTTTAAAAAGTTTGGAAATCATAAAAGCATCATAGATGCAAAACGGGACGCTGTTGCTTTTGTGCTTTAAATCAGATCTCAGCCTGCTGCTTTCCACATTCAATCCCAACAATTTCCACTTGGTCATTTGACACATCCACCCATGCGGACTATCATAGCTATAAGAATATACATATGGGAGAAATATTATGCAAACAGTTCAAATGACCCTTGATGAAGATCTGATCAAAAAAGTAGACAGGGTTTCAAAAAAACTTCACACAAGTCGCTCTGCTTTCACCCGCAAAGCACTCGCAGAAGCTCTAGTGCGCTACAATCAAGAGCAGCAGGAGCTTCAACATCGACAAGGATACGCTCAACACCCGGTAGCTACTAACGAATTTTCTGTATGGGAAACGGAACAAGACTGGGGCGACAAATGAAACGCGGGGAAATTCGTTGGTACAAATTCAGCCATCCCGACAAAAAAAGGCCGGTACTCATTTTGACAAGAAATTCAGTACTTGAATATCTTGGAGAAGTAACAATCGCCCCAATCACAACCACAGTTCGAAACATCCCCTCTGAGGTATTTCTATCCAAAACTGATGGTATGCCACGTGATTGTGCGGTCAATTGTGACCACATCCAAAGTGTTTCGAAAGGGAAAATAGGGGCAACACTAACGTCCTTATCTCCAACTAAATTGAAGGCGGTGGGACAAGCTATCTGCTTTGCCCTTGATATTTGAAATCCTTTTTCAGGATCAAACGGGACGCTGTTGCTTTTGTGCTTTATGGATGATATCTTCCCCAAATGCCAAGACAACCACGCATAGACAGCCCCAACCTCCTCCATCACGTCATTGTTCGTGGAATTGAGCGTGGTGAAATTTTTTATGACGATGAGGATCGTAGCAGTTTTGTTGAACGCCTCCGTATGCTGTTATTGGAAACGAATACTGACTGTTATGCATGGGCACTGATTCCCAATCACTTTCATTTACTTCTGAGACCGCACTCGGTTGAACTCTCCCGCTTCATGCGGCGACTTCTGACCGGATATGCAGTCACGTTCAATCGTCGCCATAATCGCAGTGGCCATCTGTTCCAGAATCGTTATAAATCAATCGTCTGTGAAGAAGAGACCTACCTACTGGAACTGATCCGCTACATTCACCTTAATCCACTGAGAGCGGGGCTGGTGGAAAACCAGGAGACTCTTGAACAGTATCCCTGGTGTGGCCATGCTGAGTTACTCGGCCAGAATCGAAAATCAGAATTTGCGACAGACTGGGTGCTTTCGCTGTTTTCACGACAGAAAAAATCTGCACAGCAACAATACCAACAATTTATCGCTGATGGAATCAAACAGGGAAAACGACCAGAACTTGTTGGAGGCGGGTTACGAAGAAGTCAGTCTGGACATATTTGCCAGGACGAACCACAACTTTACGATGAACGTGTTCTTGGCAGTGGTGACTTTGTCCAGCAACTGCAAGAAAATGGGCTTTTGGATTATTCAGCTCACCAAAAAATGACGCTAGATAAATTACAGATTGCGGTTGTAGATAAATATTCTATCTCAATGGATTCATTCAGGAGGCGAGCTCGATCAGGTAGAGCTTCAAAAGCCAGAATCCTTTTCTGTTATTGTGCCGTGCGTCATCTTGGACATTCCGGAGCAGCAACTGCAAGACATTTGATGATCGGTTCATCATCAGTCAGTCGGGCAGTGGAAAAAGGTGAACGACTTATTCAAATAGATACCAGTTTATCTGACTGGATCTCAAGCTTAAAGCACTAAAGCAACAACGTCCCCTATAAATTATCAGCAAAACAATTTTGAAGTTGACATGAAACAATAGCCATAATATCCTCCAAATATACAGAATACATTTGGAGGATATTATGGCTCAAATACACTGCTATGTCCCTGACAAGATCGCCGAAAAATTTCGCAAAAAAGCGGAGCATGCTCACCTTTCTACGTCCAAATACCTTGCCTTACTTGTCAAGAACGAAACCGGTTCAGAGTGGCCAGAAAACTATTTCGACCTTTTTGGCTCCTGGGAAGGCGATCCACTTGAGCGTCCAGAGCAAGGTGAACATGAGCAGCGATTGGTATTAAAATAGATGTATCTACTTGATAGCAATATTTGCATCCACCTGCTCAATGAACGAAATATCCAAATTGAGAAAAATTTCAAATCACATTCGCCAGCAGAAATCTATTTGTGCAGTATAGTCAAAGCAGAGCTGCTTTATGGAGCAAGACACAGTCAAAGAGTCGGCACCAATCTACAACGTTTAAAACTTTTTTTCGCGCCATTTGAAAGTATGACATTTGATGATCGCTGTGCCGAGGAGTATGGACTGATACGAGCAGCTCTAACCGAACAAGGGAAAATAATCGGACCAAATGATATGCTAATAGCTGCCATTGCACGTGCCAATGATGCCACCCTGATCACCCATAACACCAGGGAGTTTGGCCGGATTCCCAGCCTCAGACTTGAAGATTGGGAGGGGTGATTACACCAGAGACGTTGCCGTTTCAAAACATCTATTTGCTGCCCCACAATTTGAATTCTACCTTTCTATTTACCCGCAAAACAGCTAAAATACGTGCCTGAATTTATGTTGTTCTGCTACAATCAGAATAACATATCGAAGTAGACCTCTGTGGGCTTTTTCACTGATAATCCAGACATACAAGGCAGGCCAAAATATGAAATTGATGACAAGGTTATGTTTGCTAGTTTTTTTCTGTTTCCCCTTCACTTCACTTGCTGAAATACCGGAACAGTTGAAGAACGACTTCGCCCCAATCAGTGGCACAATCATCATGTCGATTGGTGAAGAATATCTGGTTGATCTGGATGCATCAACCAATCTTCACGAAGGGGATATCTTGACTCTGCTGATGACGGGAGAGCAAGTGATTCACCCTGACACGAAAAAGGTTCTCGGTACTCTTGATTTAGCAAAAGGCTATCTACAGGTGACCCAAGTCAAATCGGGATATTCTTATGCTAAACTTCTGAGCGAGGGAGTTATTCCGGGAAAAGGGGATCGAATCAAAAGATTTGAGCAAACACCAACCCGGTTTGAGTCGACTCAGCCAGCAGCTAATCTAGCTGAAGAACTAAAACTCGCCCTGCCGCACTTAAACTGGCTGAATGAAGCGGATAAAAACCACCCGGAACTAATTTTTTCGCTGACAGATAATAGCTTGAAAGTCACAAATACTACTGGAGCGGAGTTAAAAAGCTATCCCTACAACGAGGGGAAGCTCTCGGTTCCTCTGGGAGGAATTTATCAACCGGATAGTTTCCAACTTGGCGGAGCTCCGCAGAAGAACAAGAGTCTGTTAAATCAGGCGATTGACAATCTGGGAGCCACCATCGGCTTTGGCGGAAAAGACAAACGATTGGAAAACCCAGGAATCACCCAAAATCAACAACTCAATGATGGGATATGGACAGGACAAAATTTGGATGGGAACCCCGCTGGGTTGGCGGTGGCCGATCTTGACGGTGATGGAAGGCTGGAAACAGCCGTTGCCATGGAAAATCGTCTGCAAATTCTCCGCATGACCGACGGGAAATTGGCTCCTGTAGCTATCATCAACTTTCCCAATGGTGTCCACTTGTTGAGCCTGGATGTTGCTGACATTGATGCTAACGGCATTCCTGAACTTTACCTGACAGCTAACGCTGGCACGGAACTTAGTTCCCAGGTGGTTGAATTTGTCCAGGGAAGTTACCAACTCACGATCAATCGGGTTCCATGGTTCTTCCGCGTTATTGACCTGCCACAACAAGGGCGTACCCTGCTCGCACAAGCGATGGGTGATCCCGAAAATCATTTTTCGGGGCAACCCTTCCGCGTTCTCCGCTCTGGAAACAAACTGACCCGGGGTACCGATTTCCCCTTGTCAGCTAAACTTAATTTATTCAGCTTCACGACATTCAAGGGGGCAAACAATGATTTGCTCTATGCCCATGTTTCAAATAATGATTATCTCCACGTTACCACTCCAGGGGGGGCAGCAATATGGGAATCAGGAGATCATTTTGGTGGCACAGACGTTTTCTTCAATATCAAAGAAGACACCAAAAATGAGCTGGTTCAACCAGTCTATATCCAGAAACGCCTGCTGACTTTACCTACAGGAGAAATACTTGTCCCGCAGAATGATGGTTCCCGCATCTTCGAACGCTACCGCAATTTCAACAAAAGCCGCGTTATTGCTCTTAAGTGGAATGGTATTGCACTGCAACAAAGCTGGAGCACTCTAGATCAAAATGGTTATCTGGCTGATTTCACCCTAGCTGACGCCGATAATGATGGACAGAATGAATTAGTGATGGTGGTAACATTCAAGAAGAAAAATCTGGTTCGAGAAGGGCGTTCGGCTATGGTGATTTACGAATTAAATCAAAATAAATCAAAAACGTTAACGCAGAAGCGGAAAGAAGCAGAGAAAACAAAATCCCCTCTAACTCCCCTAAGGGGAGAACTATTGCTCCCCCCTTTGTAAAGGGGGAACGAGGGGGATTTGCCTTTCTCTGCGAACTCTCCGTTACTCTCCAGCTCTCCGTTAAATATTCCTGACACCTCAGCAGAAAACTATCTGAATTAATTATGAATATCATCTCCCTCAATCAAGTTAGTCACGCCTTCGGTGGACCAAAACTCTTGGACAACGCCAGTCTCCAGATCGAATCAGGGGATCGGATTTGCCTTTTGGGTCGCAATGGAGCGGGCAAATCGACTCTGCTCCATCTGATCAATACTGACTCTCCTCCAGATTCTGGTGAAATCATTCGTAAACAAGGGATTAAAACCACCTATGTCCCTCAAGAATTTCCAGAATATTGGAAAGGCTCTGTACGCAACTATCTGCAAAAGACTCTAGCCGCACAAGAGATAGAACCACACCTGGCAGACATCAGCATTGAACAGACACTGAGCCAACTGGAGCTTGATCCTGAAGCTGAGCTATCGACCCTTTCCGGTGGAATGAAGAGGCGTGCCCTGTTGGCTGCGGCACTGGTGCAGGATCCCGACTTGCTGCTACTGGATGAACCAACCAACCATCTGGACATCAATGCCATCTGTTGGCTGGAAAACTTTCTCCAGCGGTTGCGCAAAACGGTGATTTTCATCAGTCACGATCGCACCTTTGCCCGGAACCTTGCAAATCGGATAGTCGAACTGGATCGCGGTCAACTTCAAGATTATCGCTGCAATTACGCAACTTTTTTGGAACGCCGCCAAAATGTCCTGAATAGCGAAGAGAAAGCCTGGGCACGCTTTGATCAAAAACTCGCAGAAGAGGAAATCTGGATTCGTAAGGGGATCAAGGCTCGCAGAACCCGCAATATGGGACGTGTGCGCGAATTACTGAAACTGCGTGAAGAACGGCGTCAACGCCGCGATCGAAGCGGCCAAGTCCGACTGCAGTTAGAACAAGGTCAACGTAGTGGACAGATGGTGATGGAGGCAAAAGAGCTCAGTTTTTACTATGACAACAATAAAATTATCGATTCACTTAATTTACGCATCATGCGTGGAGATCGACTCGGACTGATCGGCCCAAATGGTAGCGGCAAAACCACCTTGTTAAAAATCCTGACCGAAGAGCTGCAACCAACTGCAGGGAAATTACGCCACGGCACAAACCTGCAAATTGCCTATTTTGACCAGTTGCGAGAGCAATTGGATGAAGAGAGAAGTGTCAAACAAAATATTGCTGATGATCATGATCAAGTTCTGATAAATGGTACCCCACGCCATATTTATGGCTATCTACAAGATTTTCTCTTCACCCCGGAACGTGCCCGCACCCCGGTTCGGGTGTTATCAGGTGGAGAGAAAAACCGCTTGCTGCTTGCCAAGCTTTTCACTCAACCAGCCAATCTACTGATTCTGGATGAGCCGACCAACGACCTCGACATGGAAACGCTGGATCTACTGGAAGAGCTCCTTCTCGACTACCAGGGGACTGTCCTTCTTGTCAGCCATGACCGCAGTTTTCTCAATAACGTAGTCACCAGTTCATTGATCTTCAACGGTGATGGAGAGATTGAGGAAGTCATCGGTGGGTACGATGATTGGCTGGCAACCCAGCCGATACCACAAGCAGCCCCGAAGAAAGAGAAAACCAAGTCGGTACCACGCAAAGAACGTCCACGAAAACAGAGTTTCAAAGAAAAAAAAGAGTTGGAAGAACTCCCGAAAAAGATTGATGTATTAGAATCCGAACAGATCGAACTCCATGAACAAATGGCCAGTCCAGATTTATATAAACAGGAAGATGGTTCCCTGGTTACTACCCTGAAAAAACGCCTGCAAACAGTAGAAATCGAACTGGAAGGGGCCTATCGTAGGTGGGAAGAGTTGGATCAGATCCCGGAATAATTATGATATCAACAGCCACTTCGCCAGATACGTGCCATCATATTGGTATTCCTTGAGCCCATACCATGCCACAGTGAGATCAAGCCGACACAATCATCAAGTAGTTCATATATCAAACAATATTTAGCGGGGCCTGAGACAAAATATAGCTCCTTAAGAACAACCTGTTGATCAGCTAAGAGATAAGGGACGTCGGTACCAACTTGATTATTCTTATAAATCATCTGCTCGGCTGACTGAACGCTTAAAAGGAAAACATCTGCAATTTCAACTCTATAGCGCTTTGCCAGTCCTTTTGCATAAATTCTGACACGTGATTTATATTCGTCGGAGCGTTTAAGAGGTAACACTGTCACTGCGTAGCTCTTGTTGGATCGTTTCAAAGAAATCATCTGTTGCAGTGACTGTTTCTCCTAATCCGGAGTGAAGTTCGTACCAACCACGTTCAACCGATTCAACGAACCTCATTCGATCATCGGCGGAACGAACATACATTCGCAGTGAATCCCGCAGAACATCCTGCTCAGTACGACTTTCGCGTTGGGAAACTCGTTTAAGATCCAGCTGATCGCTCTCATCCAATCGTAGACCTATCTGCTTTGCTTTTGCCACAATCAACACCTTTCGATATAATTGTTATCATATTATATCAAA
>JAYEME010000181.1:0-27427 GCA_034717915.1 Thermodesulfobacteriota bacterium | reverse complement strand
AAATCACCCTGGATGATCTGTCAAAGCGGGGCTACGACCGCTCTCTGGCAATCGGCTCCCTGGCTGGTGCCGGAACCCTTGGTTTTCTCATCCCACCCAGTCTGATCATGATTATCTACGGTGTCTTGTCCGACACCTCTATTGGCAAACTGTTCTCTGGAGGGATCATCCCCGGTTTGCTCCTGGCATGTTTTTACTCATTCTATATCGGCATTCGCGCAACAATGAACCCGGCTGCGGTTCCAGCAGCGGACCGAAAGTACAATTTTGCAGAAAAGCTGAAAGCGTTTAAAGACTTGGCACCCATATTGGCATTGATCCTGGTCGTTCTGGGAGGAATCTATCTCGGCATTACCACTCCGACAGAAGCGGCGGCAATTGGAGTTCTCGGTGCCCTGATCCTGGCTCTGGCCTATCGCAATCTCACCTGGCAGAATCTCCGTGAAGCCTTGCTGCAGGCGGTACAGACATCCTGTATGATCTGCCTGATTATTGCCGGTGCAGCCTTTTTATCTCAAGTTGTTGGTTTTGTTGGAATTGCACGTGCAATCAGCACCTATATTGCCAGCTTGAATATGTCACCCTATCTATTGCTCCTGATATTGGGATTGATGTATCTGCTACTGGGAATGATTCTGGATGGGATTTCTATTGTCGTCATGACCCTGCCGATTGTCCTGCCGATTGTCCTTGCCGCCGGCTTTGATCCACTCTGGTTCGGAATCTATCTGGTCATTATGGTGGAACTTTCGCAGATCACCCCGCCGGTTGGCTTCAGTCTCTTTGTTATCCAGGGGATCTCTTACGAACCAGTCAGCTATATCATTAAATCGACACTACCATTTCTGATTATCATGGTCTTGATGGTGGCACTGCTGGCACTATTCCCCGATCTGGTTCTGTTTTTGCCTAATCTGCTGTTCAAATAAGGATTCCCGATTCCATCAATATCTCCAGCAGAAGTAAATCACCGCTTGCGATCAAAGAGACTCTATAGCCTGAACCGATGAAAATATTTTCGGCAAGAGTGCGGATATTCTCTTCATCGTCAATGACCAGGATATGCTCTCCACAACCTTCACTTCAATTTTAGCGCTACCCTGCAAAGCAGCTACTCCGATGATTTCACTGTCAGTCGCGGGAATGAATAATTCGAATAAACTTCTTTCAGCGGATTGACATAGTTCGCGAACCAAATTACGGGTTTTATCTGAACACAATATTTTCTCAAATGCAGAAGTTGACACTTGTTTGTCAAAAACAGTTTTTTCTTGCCTGAGTATGATCAGCGTGTTAGCAGGGCAAGGTTTTTTAGCGAGGTAGCTTTATGATCCATCTAACCGATATTACTAAACAGCACGGTAATCGGGTGTTGTTTAAAAACGGAGGATTTCAGATTCTTCCTGGAAGTAGAACCGGCCTGGTTGGTCCGAATGGTGCGGGGAAATCGACTATTTTTCGCCTGATTACAGGTGAAGAGGGTCTTGATGGAGGAGAAATCTCCTGCGCAAAAAAGACTGTGATTGGCTATTTCTCTCAGGATGTCGGGGATATGTCAGGCCGCAGTGCTCTGGAAGAGGTGGTCGCCGCATCTGAGGCAACTGTGGCTCTTGGGGATGAGATCCGCAAGATGGAAGGGCAGATGTGTGAACCACTGCCGGATGATGAGATGGCTCAATTGCTGGAACAGTATGGCAATGTGCAGCAGGAATTTGAACATCGTGGTGGCTATGATCTGGAATCGCGGGCTCAAACGGTTCTCACCGGTCTCGGTATCGGTCCCGATGGTTATAATCGTCCGGTCGAGAGTTTCAGTGGTGGTTGGAAAATGCGGATTGCTCTGGCGCGGATTCTGACTTTAAATCCTGATGTTCTACTCCTTGATGAGCCAACCAACCACCTTGATATCGAGTCAATTGTCTGGCTGGAGAACTGGCTGGTCGATGATTATCAGGGGGCTTTGGCGATGACCAGCCACGACCGGGATTTTATGAACCGGTTAGTTTCGCGGATTGTCGAGGTTGGTAACGGGGCGATTACCAGCTATGCAGGCAATTATGATTTCTATCTGCGTGAACGGGAAGTGCGGCGTGAACAGTTAGTTGCGAGCTATAAACGGCAGCAGGAAATGCTCGCCAAGGAAGAGGACTTCATCGCCCGGTTTGCCGCTCGAGCCTCCCATGCGGCTCAGGTTCAATCGCGAGTGAAAAAGCTGGAAAAGATAGAAAGAATCGAATTGCCGCCCGAACAGAAAATGGTCAAATTTGAATTTTCAACCCCACCACGTAGCGGTGATGATGTTATCGCTATTCAATCCTTGGGGAAAACCTGGCAAATCGATGGTGAGGTTGATAAACCGGTGTTCTCGAGAATTTCAGGAATGGTTCGACGTGGTGACAAGATTGCCGTTGTCGGTATCAATGGGGCGGGGAAATCCACTTTCCTTAAAACCCTTTCCGGGCAGACCGAACCGAGCGAAGGGACGGTCACTATTGGTGCCAATGTTTTTTCCGGCTATTTCAGTCAGCATTCGATGGAAGTGCTTAATCCGAAAAGGACAGTTTTTGAAACGGTACAGGATGCCCTGCCGCAGCAGACTATTGGCGTGCTACACAATCTTTGTGCGGCTTTTCTGTTTCAGGGAGATGATGTCGAGAAGCGGGTTGATAATCTTTCTGGCGGGGAGAAGTCGCGGCTGGTGTTGGCAACCCTGCTTGGGCGACCGCTTAATTTGCTGATTCTGGATGAACCAACCAACCATCTCGATATTCAGTCACGCGAAGTTCTGCTGGCAGCGTTAAAGAATTTCACTGGAACCCTGCTCCTGGTCAGCCACGACCGCCATTTTCTTCGCTCACTGGTCGACCGGGTATTCGAGATCGATCATGGCAAGATGATCACCTATGAGGGGGATTACGAATACTATCTGCACAAGACCGGGCGTGATCATCGAGTGCTGTGACAGTGTCTTACTGAACGGTGAAGCTGGGTATGGAGTTTTGCTTGAATCAAGACTTCGACATAGAGTGGACTAGCTATTCGCCTTTTTATATCTGGGGGGGAAGAAGTTAATTGCAGTGGTAAAAACTTCTTGACGAGGCAGCATTGCTCATGGATGATCAGGCGGGCATTATCCATTATGGACAGCCTGTTAGCCCTCTATATGCCTTAAATCTTCGCACCTTGCTGGTTTTTCTGTATCTTTCCTGATTCTTGGTGCACTTCGTATTTTAAATTACGGTATGTTGATTATCGGGAAATTTATTCAGTATAACAGAGTGGGGTATGCCGTTGACTGAAACAATTATGGAGATGTTGCAGCAGAAACAAGATTCAGTATGAAAACAATCCCATTTTTTGTTATGACTAGAGAGACAAATACCAACATCCCTTGGGGGGCGGTGATCTCGGCAATCATTCTCACGGCAGGCATGTTGACTGTTGTGCAGATTGTGGTTGACCGGCCAATGCTTCTGGTTGATCGGTTCTACCCGGGCATGGGTTGGATTGAAATTCTTGCCCTTTCACTCTATGCAGGCTTTCTTACTCCTAAAATTTTCAATCCCAAGACATCAGTTCGCTGGAGAACCATTCTCTGGCTTACTTTTTCTGTCATTTTTTTTAGTCAGCTGATACTAGGTATATTTGGTTTTAAAACTTTTTTGATGTCTGGTGTGCTGCACTATCCCGTTCCGGGTCTGATTGTTGCTGGTCCTATCTATCGCGGAGAAGATTTTTTCATGCCAATCCTTTTTGGCAGTACTCTGTTTTTTATTGGCCCGGCGTGGTGTAGTTATTTTTGTTACCTCGGTGGTTGGGATTTTTTAGCCAGTCAAAAGCTTAAACATCCACGGCCATTATCAAAGTGGCGTCGACCCTGGCAGATCGCGATACTTGTTCTGGTTGTTGGCGGTGCACTATATCTTCGCTTCAGCGGGATGCCGATTTCGCTTGTTTCCCGTCTGGTTGCTCTGTTCGGTCTTGGTGGCCTTTTTATTATGATATTCTTATCTCGTCGGTATGGAAGCATGATTCATTGTATTTCCTACTGTCCTATAGGGCTTGTGGCAAATATCTTTGGTAAGATTTCACCTTTTCGGATGAAGATTGACAGTTCCTGTACCAGTTGCGGTCGATGCAGCATGGTCTGTCGTTATGACGCCTTGAGGCCTGAGAATATCCAGCAAAAAAAGATCGGGCTGTCATGTACCCTCTGTGGTGACTGTATTGATTCATGCACAGATAATTATATCCATTATAGTTTTCCTGGGTTGTCACCGCAGGCAGCCCGAACCTTGTTCATAGTCATTGTGGTCAGTTTTCATGCTGTTTCTATTGGTATTGCCAGAATCTGATATTGGTTTGAATTGTTTAGTTATTTTGTAGCCCGTTAAAATCGTAACAGTTTCCCCTTTTCGAATAATGTCCATCCCGATTTGACTATTACTTCTCCGATTTTGAACCGGAAATCCGTTCTGTCACAGTCTGCTCAACCTTTGGCAGTAATGGCACCCCAGTCAGTGCTTTAAACAGGCGAAAAATTCCCCAGAGGAAGGCAATTGGCAGGATCACGGTGTTGAGCAGAAATACCACCAACAGATCGAGAAAGCTGTTGATCATCTGGGTGCTGCGTTGTTTCAGCCAGTCCTGGACTCGTTCGAAGTCGATAGCTTGTTCGGCTTGCTTGAGGCGCGAGGTGAACTGTTGCCACCAGCTTTCATCTTCCGAAGTGTCAGGAATGGCATCAACTTGCTGTAGTTCGGCATTAGTTTCGGCAATAGAGCTACTGGCGACGGCATAGCGGTCAGCAAGGAAATACTCGTAAGCCGTTTGATTGAGGGCGGCAGTCAGCGGTACGGCGAAACGGACAACGATGGCGAGAAATAATAGCCGTCTGCCCAGAGAAGCAAGATCAACGCGCAGCCAGCGGCCAAGCCAGAGTCCCGCCAGCCACAACAATAAGGCGAGGCTGCCGAGTAGTTCTATCCCAAGCCAGGGGCTGATTTCGATCAAAAATCGTTGCACGCCAAGTGAGGTCAGAGCAACCAGCATCACCCAGGAGAAGCGTTCAACCATATCGTTGAGGGGATCGAGAACCTGACCAAGAGCCAGATTCAGGCCGACACCGGCAGGAGAGACAGCCACTTCCGATTCCTGGATGACCGAAATGACACCATTGGTGACGCGGGCGAGGGCAAAACTGGCCAAGGCACGCGTCAGGGATTTTTCGACCTGTTCCGTTGCTGTTTGATCAACCTGCTGGAGGAACCGGTTTTCAAAAACAGCTGTACGCAATGGTGGCAGGACGATCACCATGAGCAAAGATATCAGAATCAAGCTGGTTATGATTTTACGCCGGTCATTCAGCATCAATATAGTTCCCAATATTTATGGTTGATGTCGATTCTGGAAGCCCTGGATCTCTGTCGTATAATTATGAAACCCCAAATCTCTGCAATGTTTCTGGTGGAGCCTGATCAAAGTGGGAAAACTCCATGGTGAAGCTGCCTTGCCCTTTGGTGGCACTGCGCAGTTCGGTCATGTAGCCGAACATCTCCAGCAGCGGCACGGTGGCGCGGACGATATCCTGCCCCGGGCGTGAGGTGATTCCTTCCACCTGTCCCCGTTTCTGATTCAAGCTGCTCATCACTTTTCCGGTGTATTCGGACGGGGCAATCAGTTCCAGGGTCATAACCGGTTCAAGGAGGGTTGGTTTGCCATTTTTTAGTGCCTGGGTCATAGCTCTACTGATAGCGGCTGAGATGCCAAGGCCAGTCGATTTATTACTGTTAAAGGGAACTTCAACCAGACTGAGTTGCAGGTCTGTCAGTGGATATCCGGCAATTTGTCCTGATTGGCAGGAGGAGGCAAGCTTTTCCCTGATTATTTCTGCCAGTTCCTCTGGCCAATCAATGAGTAATTGCTCAGGGATATCAATGCTGGTACCACTCTTTCGCTCTGTCGGGTTGATTCTGATCTTGACTTCACCATAATGGATTTTCCCGTCAATTTCCCGTTCGAATATTTCGTGCTGCTCTGTCGCACAACGGACTGTTTCCCGGTAAACAACCTGTGGTCGTCCGGTCAGGGTTTCAATCCCGAAGTCAGCTTTCAGCCGCTGGACGACAACTTCCAGGTGCAGTTCCCCCATTCCGGTCAACAGGGTTTGCCCCGTTTCTGAGTCCTCTTTAACCCGGAAGGTGGGATCCTCCCATTGAAGCTTTTCCAGTGCCAGTGGCAGTTTGTCGCGATCAGTGACTGTTTTTGGCTCAACCGCCAGCGATACAACTGGTTCTGGATATTCCAGTCCGGCAAGTTGTAAAGGAAGAACGGGGTTGCTGATGGTATCCCCGGTCAGCACATTTTTTAGACCGGTTGCCGTAACGATATCTCCAGCAATCGCCTGATGAATTCGCTCCCGTTTATGTGAGTGCATCCGGAACAGGCGAGCCACTTTTTCGCTTTCCAAGGTGCGACTATTGTAGACAGAATCTCCCGGTTTTAAACTGCCTGAGTAGATGCGTAGATAGGTCAGCTTGCGCCCGTCGTCGGAAAGAACTTTAAAAGCTAAAGCACAGAGATCCGCTGTGGGGTCAGTTGTGACCTTCCACTCTTCCTCGTTATCGAGGCGGATTGCTGTTGCTGGTGGCATATCCAGAGGTGATGGGAGCAGGGCGCAGATCATGTCGAGCAGCGGTTGAACTCCTTTATTGCGCAGTGCTGAGCCAAGGAGAACCGGATAAATTTCGCAGTTGATCACCCCTTTGCGTAAGGCGGGAAGAATTCGTTCGGCCGCAATAGGTTTGCCATCCAGAAAATCATCGAGGATGGCATCATCAAAATCGGCCGCGGCTTCAATAATTTTTTCTCGTTGTTGTTGAGCTGCTTCACGCAGTTCCTCAGGGATTTCACCATTGATCAAGGTCTGCCCATGGTCATCTTCAGTGAAGATGATGGTTTTTTCTGTAATCAGATCGATTATACCGTGAAAATTTTCTTCATTGCCCAATGGGAGTTGTAATAATACCGGTGTGGCATCAAGTTTTTTGACGATTGATTCCAGAACTTGCTGGTGATCTGCACCGATTCGATCCATTTTATTAATCAAACAGATGCGTGGAACCTGGTAACGGTTGGCTTGTCGCCAAACTGATTCACTTTGTGGCTGCACCCCTTCTACCGCACTAAAGATGGCAACGGCACCATCCAGCGCTCGTAGGGAACGTTCTACTTCAATGGTGAAATCGATGTGGCCGGGGGTGTCGATCAGGTTGAAAGTATAATTCTTCCAGCGGCAATTAGTGGCGGTTGCGGTAATGGTGATGCCACGTTCCTGTTCTTGTTCCATCCAGTCCATGACCGCTAAACCATCATGGACTTCGCCCATTTTATGGATTTCTCCGGCGTAGAATAGAATCCGTTCCGATACGGTAGTTTTTCCAGCATCAATATGGGAGATGATGCCAAAATTACGCATCTGTTTCAGGTCTGGGGTTGCCATAGGATATCCTTCTGAAATTTAAAGTGCTCCCGCTCTGAGCCGTTGCAAATGATCAGGCTCAAGATGGTTCAAGGTGAAATATTCTCGTTCCAGTTCTTCGATATAGAAATGATCAAGTCCACTATTGGCTAAAAAATCGTTACGTAAATCGATATTATTATTTGCAATAATTTCTGGAAGAAGCTGGCGGAGATAGAACGCTTCCTTTTTGATGTCATGAATGACGGTTTGAAATAGATCAGGATCAAGAGGTTTGCTGATCATACCACGTACCAGGAGCTCGTCATTGATCTCACCGCATAACTCGTTTTGTTCCGCCCTGGTATTGTAGCGCGAATAGCGGGTGCGAATGTGATCCTTGGCATGGCTAAGGACAATGTTGTGCAGTTTTTCTTCTCTATCGATTATCTTCAGTTCAGCGATTAATCTTTTAACCGTAGAAACACCTGCCGCAATCTCCTCCAATCCTTTTTTAAGACGGAGCAGTTTCTGTCGTCCAAAACGTCCCAGATAACGGTTAACGATAATATCTTCGAAAAATAGTTTATCAAATAACCCTTTAACCAGTTTGCTGAACTCCTGTCGGCTTCCCAGCAAGCTTTGAAGCAGCTCTTCTGTTGGACGGGAACTTTCCATAAAGGCAATCTGGCTGATGTTGGTTGAGGTGCTGTCATAACGGTCAAAAAAGGTAATAATATAGGAGAAGTCTTCCAGTAAAGATAGCGGAGCCCCTTCCCGAATCTGTTCATCAAATAACTGTCCAGTTTCCAGCAGGAGTTTTTCAAAACTATGATCATGATTGCGCCGGGCATGCTGTTTGGCGAATAGCAGTTGGATCATATCTCTTCTGCCAATCCCTTTTTCCAACAGTAGATCATGCAGAATGTCTCTGGTAATGGCGGTGTAGTCAGGTTCATGGATAATACTGCTGACTTCCGCTTTTAATTTTTCATCTAATGCAGTGAGTAGGTCTGCAGGGATTTCATTACGTAATGCGAGAGTTTTCAAGCGGGTCAAGCGAGCATGCTGCAGTCTGTTGATATCCCCCTGTTGATAACATTCGATCAGCACTTTTTTATAATCGTCAATAATTTGGTAATTATCACGATGCCGGTACATCACATCAATGCGAATTCGTTCTTGCTGATAGGGATCAATCCCCAGATTATTAGCTAAGTCTTCGAGAGCTGTATGGGTATTGTTTGAGATGGAACGATTTCGATAATAGAGGGTCTGAAATTCTTGCTGGAAATGGCGATGGTTGATATCGGATAACCGCACCAAATAGACAGTGCACTGTTCTGGCAGTTGAGCAAGTAATAATTCAGCCAACTGAGAGTCATCCCGGCGGTTGAGATTGGATATCCGTTTGAGAGTTTTCCCAAGATAGCGGAGGATCTGTTCCTGACGTAAACGACGAGTTGTCTCTTCTAATCCGTTGATAAAAAAGAAATAATTATCAACGGCATGTCCTTTGAGGAAAACCTCCGTATACTTTTGTTCGGTACTGTTTTGTTCGCTGATTTCCAGTTGCCCAGCTTGGTTATATCTGGCTCCCAAGAGCATCAGGCGGTTGAAAATGCCCTCTTTGCTAAGATCTGAGACCGGTTGATCCACCCCGAACATATATTCACAAAATGTTCCACCGGTTCCCACCTGGCTTAACCCGGTTGGGCTAAGAATAAGTTCGCTCCCCGGAGCAAAAAAACGGAGATTCTGATCGACCATCTGGAAAAAATGATGATGGGTCGTTCTGCAACCAGCGGCTGTCGCAAAATACTCTATCTCATTGTTTATTTTTCCATGTAGTCTAAGTTCTGTGTTCATAATATGATTAATTTCATTATTTTAGAATTATTGGAAAAGTAAATTGTTGACCGTCATAGGCCAAATTGATACCGCTCGGAAGTTCCCGATCATGAACGGGGTGATCAACTTCGTGACTCAGGTGAGTGAGCAGCGTTTGTTTTGCTCCGATCTGTAGCGCCATGGTCATTGCTTGGGGGATGTTGAAGTGGGTATTATGTGGAGTAAAACGTAATCCATCAAGAATTAATAACTCCAGCCCATGGAGAAGATCCAGAGAGCTTGGGGGGATGGCGTTACAATCGGTCAAATAGGCAAATGGTCCACAGCGATAACCAAAGGTTTCCATTTGTCCATGTTGCATCGGGATCGGGACAACCTCCAGACCGAATAACTCAATCGACTGAGCAATGGGATACAGTTCCAAGCGCGGAATATAACTGTAAGGAACCGATTTATCGAAGATATAGCTGAAACTATTTCTGATTGTTGATAGTGTTTCTTCCGAACCGTAGAGCGGGATCGGTTTTTTAGAGCGAAGGTTAAAACCACGCAGGTCATCGATACCATGCAGGTGGTCGGCATGGCTGTGGGTATAAAAAACGGCATCGATATGACGAATATCCTCACGCAGTGCTTGTTGGCGCAGATCGGTTGAGGTATCGATCAGAATATTGTATTTTCCATAACTGAGCAGTGCACTACAGCGCGTCCGTTGGTTGCAGGGATGATCGGAAAGGCAAACCGCACAGCGACAGCCAATCACCGGGATACCGGTGCTGGTTCCGGAACCGAGAACGGTTATTTTAAGAGTATCTGCCTGCATTCTGATATCATCCGAAAATAAAAAACTGCAATTGGTGGAGTAAATTACCATTTTAATTGAGTTATAGACAACAATTGTTTGGAAAATCAGGCAGACAAAAGTTGTCTTTAAGGGATCGCTATGACAGAAAAAAAACAGTTTGAGGTCAACAAGCTCTGTCGCCGCTGTATCCGTCAATGTAAGCAACCGGACAGTATCATTATGCTCGATTGCCCCCGCTTTCAGCCCCGTCCGTTTAAATCAGAAGTGCTGAAATTTAAGCAGCTGGATTTATTTGATGAGGAATAGAGACTTCCTGTTGTTTTCAACAGGAATATAATTGTGGTTATTTTGAAGACGAGGGAGATCAGTCTATCTGATCAAGAAATTCTTTAAGTAGTGGAATATATTTTTCCGGCTCAACCAGAAATGAGTCGTGACCATAATCAGAATTGATTAAATGGTAGTCAACTGACTTATTCAACCGTTGCAGTTCAGTGACCAGTTCTTCCGTTTGCTGGGGTGGATAGAGCCAGTCAGAACTGAATGCGAACCAGAGTGATGGGCAGTTGAGTTGCTCCAGCGCTTCGCTAACCGAATCGAAATTCCAGGCGATATCGTAAAGATCAAGAGCTTTTGCCAGGTAGAGGAAGGAGTTGGTGTCAAACTGATCAACGAAATTTTTACCGTTGTAATCGAGGTAGCGCTCAATTTCAAACTTGCCAAAAAAATCAAACATCCCGTCACGCACAGAAAAACGCCGCTCAAATTTCAACTGCATCGATGCGTCCGATAAAAATGAAATGTGTCCCACCGCTCGTGCCAGAGCCAATCCATCTGCCGGGGGGTGTTCCGGTTGATAATTCCCTTTTTTCCATAATGGATCATTATAAACTGCTTGCCGTGCCAAAGCGTTCAAGGAAATCGCCATTGGCGAAGTGCGTCCGGTACCGGCGATGGGAACAATCGAGCGAACCATCTCTGGAAAATGGATTGCCCATTCGATGGCCTGCATCGCCCCCATGGAACCGCCAACGATCGATAATAATGATGTGATGCCAAGTCGATCGAGTAGTAGCTTTTGGGCTCGAACCATGTCACGCACCATAAGAACTGGAAAACTGAGGCGGTATGGACGCTTGGTGCGAGGGTTGATGCTGGTTGGCCCGGTAGAGCCTTTACAAGAGCCGATGGTGTTGCTGCAGATAACGAAATAGCGATTGGTGTCGAGAACTTTTCCCGGGCCGATCATGTTATCCCACCAGCCGGGCTTGCGATCTTCTTCTGTATGGAGTCCGGCGGCGTGAGCGTTGCCCGTCCAGGCATGTGCGACCATAATCACGTTAGATGCGTCCTGATTAAGTTCACCGTAGGTTTCATAGGCCAGGGTCAGTGGACCCAGCAGGCGACCACTTTCAAGGCGTAGTTCGACATCAAAATCTGCATACTTGGTTGTCACAATGCCGGTGCTGTTGTTCAATTCACATCCCCTATGACAAATGCCAACAAAAAAAGCCCCTTCCAGTTTTAGGAAAGGGCCTTGTGGATACAGTGATTAAGCGTATCTCAGGCACCGTCCCCATCTGTCCCTGAAATGATACATCAACAGGGCAGGAATTGGCACCGACTCTCTCCTTTTTGCTGCCAGGAGCGTCGGTTGCCGTGGCTTCAAAGGGCCTTCTCCCTCCACCACTCTGGATAAAGACGTTGTTCATTGTTCGTTTGTAAAGCGACTCTAGCTTACCAATGAGAGGTTTGTCAATTATCCCACGGAAACACAGGGCTTAAAAAAGGCAACCGGCTTACTTTTTAAGCATGCTCATAGAGTACTTTTATTCAAAAACCTCTTGAATCAGTCTTTTACATAAATGGCATAGCCATTGAGAGATCCAGCCTTTTCTATTTGAGTGTGCCTTGTCAATGTCTGGTTAGGAGAAGTCTTAAATAGAATTAATTGGGGTGATCGTTTGACGGGGAATAATGACGTAGTAAGATGGACTAAAGACCCGCTATTTTACAGAAGGTTGTGGCAGCCTTCTGCTTTGCCCTGGATATCCTAATCCCTCCTGGAGTCCAGGGTTTTTTTGTGATGGCTAAGCAATATTATTTTTCAGGAATTCTAACTTTTCTTTTTCTCTGCGAACCAGATCAGCGACACTGTAGCGTTTAAGTACCTTGGCCATCTCATTTTGTGCATCGTACCAAACTTCATGAGCCGAACAGTAGGTGTCCCGGTGACAAAAATTGGTATCAACAAGGCAATGATTTAATCTTAGCTGCCCTTCCTCTGCTTGTAGAATATCAAGCATAGTGATTTCACTTGGATCTTTGGAGAGGAGAAAGCCACCACCGACTCCTCGTTGTGAGCTAACAATCCCTGCCTTGATCAATGGCTGCAGAATTTTGGTCAAAAAAGCTGGAGTCACCTCCTGGGTGCGACAGATATCTTTTTTTAACACGATGTCATTTTTTGGTTGCTGAGCTAAATAAATAATCGTTCTGACTGCGTACTCTGTTGCACGTGTGATGACCATTTTGACCTCCTAAAGATAACTTTTCAAGTAATGAATACACGGAACGGAAATGGTTGTCAATGGACTCTTTTGTCCTCTTGAATGATTAGGTTGCTTGACAGTTGGCAATGCCAGTTGCATCATCTGCAGATATGGATAATCTGATAAAAAATGCTAGCAACTCTGAACCTGTTATTGGGCGCTTTGCTCCCAGTCCTACAGGGCCTCTTCATTTTGGGACATTGTTGGCTGCGTTAGGGAGCTATCTGCAGGCAAAGAGTTGTGCTGGAAGCTGGTTACTCCGGATTGAGGATCTTGATCCGCCGCGGGTTGTTCCCGGGGCAGCTGGTGCCATGCTGGGAACTCTGGAACAATTAGGTTTTGAATGGGATGGTGACATCACTTATCAGAGCCATCGTTTTGAACGTTACCAGCAAATTTTGGATCAGTTACGGGAACAAGGGAAAGTATTTGCTTGCAGTTGCACCCGGCGGGAAATTCTGGCCAGCGCCCCACACCCAGGAGAAGAGGGCCCTGTCTATCCCGGTACCTGTCGAGAGGGGATTCGTGGAGGTCGTTCTGGACGTGCAATCCGTCTACGTGTTCCCGATGAAGAAATAATCTATCATGATGAAATCTTCGGAAAACAACGACAAAATTTGGAACGGGAGGTTGGAGATTTTGTCCTCCATCGAGCCGATGGTTTATTTGCTTACCAGTTGGCTGTTGTGGTTGATGATATCGATGCTGGAGTTACGCAGGTTGTCCGTGGTGCCGATTTGCTTTCATCGACACCCCGGCAGATTTATCTTTATCGATGTCTTAATGTCGTTCCCCCCGACTATTTTCATCTACCGCTGGCCTTTGGGGATAATGGTAAGAAATTGAGTAAGCGGAATGGGGATATTGGTTTGATCACCCGGGAAAATGGTTCGAATATGCTCTGGAAGGGACTCGTTTTCTTAGGTCAATCACCGCCAGAAGAATTGTATAATTCGACTCCAGATGAATTGCTGTGTTGGGGACGAGAGAATTATCACCCAGATAAAATCCCCGCAAAAAACCGTCAAATAAGCTTTTCTTAACAATTTTAACCCTCATTATCCATTTTTTTGCATTTCATGCGGAGGAATCTTCTGCTACCTTTAGTTCAGGCACCATCTAATTCGTTTTTGCGAGTACACCAATGCTTATCAATTGAAAAGAGTTCAGGAGGTTTACTATGAAAAAGTTGTTGTTCTGCAGTTTATTGATTATTTTCATTTCCGGTTGTGCTAGCGGCAAGTACCAGATTCCAAAACAGGAGTATCAGACCCAGGTTCAGGTGTTGGGTGTTTTGCCCCTTCTGGTTGACAATAACAGTTCCTTGACCTATCCACAAAAAGACATTCTGTTCGATATGTTAGCTCGTTCAACAAGTGGGAAACATGACCTTTTAGTTAAACAACTGAAAAAAAAGAAGGGTTATTTTGATGTCCGCGCACTGTCGGTCAGCCCGGAACTGACCGCACTTTCCCTTTTGAGTGCTGGAAGTTCTCATGATGAAGCTGGGTGGCCGCAAGGTTATGCATTTGATGCTGCTACTATATCTGAGATAGCCAAACAAAATGTGATTGATGCTGTACTGGTGGTGGTTTTTTCGGGTGAACAAATTGAGGAAACGCGGCGGTCACGGACAAAGCTGGAAACATTAACCACTCGTTTTAATGATATTAGAGTGACTGCCGCTGTGATTGATCGTAATGGCCAGACCCTTTGGCAACTAGCTGGGAAAGAGAGTTTCCCGGCTCTGGTGCTGCAGTATGCTGACTTTGATGAAGCGTACTTCAACAAAACGGATCTGGTTCGGGTAAAAAATATCAGTCTGTCAGGAATTGAGCAGGTACTGGATGAGGATCCCGATAAAGATGGTATGCCGACGCTCCCGGAAATGTATGAAAATCTCTTTTCTGAGATTGTTTCTGGGATCAGTCCAAGTCTACTTGACTCGTTACGATAGAAATCCTAACCAGGAATAAAATCTGAATTTTACGTTTCAAGGTTGACACAAAGAGATAAAGCGGGTAAAAGCGATCTTATTAAGTGTGTGAGTCGTGCCTACCCGCTCTATTTCCTGCAAGTGCAGGTTGATAATATAATTCCCCAACAAAGATTCTGCTATCACTACCCAAGAGATATAACTGCCTGAAAAAAGAGTTCCAAATTATCTATATATAAATATTGAACCTACCTCAACTTTGATCCAGTTTTCTAAGTGCGACAGCTTGTTGCCTTCTAGGAAGCCAATTATTTCGAAAATTTGTGAAAAATAGATTGATTTTATCCCCATTCTTATCTGCAGAAGACCTGTCATGGCTCCTGTGTATGCCCTTTAAATGGAGGGCTGGAGAACATTTATGAATTTGAAACACCTGAAAAAGACTAAAATGTCTGAACTGATTACCCTTGGCAAAGATCTTAAGTTGGATGAGATTGGTGGAATGCGTCGCCAGGATCTAATCTATTCGATTCTTAAGGCGACTGCTGCGCAAAAGAAAGCCATTTACGGAGAAGGGGTCTTGGAGATTCTTCCCGATGGGTTCGGTTTTTTGCGGGCACCGGATGCTAACTACTTGCCCGGGCCAGATGATATCTATATTTCACCATCCCAGATTCGTCGGTTTGCCTTGCGAACTGGAGATACAGTTGCCGGGCAGATCAGGCCGCCAAAAGAGGGTGAACGCTATTTTGCCTTGCTGAAAGTTGCGGAAGTTAACTTTGAAGACCCGGCAAAAATGCGGGAAAAGACTTTCTTTGATAACCTGACCCCGCTGTTTCCAGATGAACGACTGATTCTGGAAACAACCTCGGAGAATCAGGCAACCCGGGTGATTGATCTGGCTGCACCGATCGGCAAAGGGCAGCGCGGCATTATTGTTGCGCCACCACGAACCGGTAAAACTGTTCTTCTGCAGAATATTGCCAATGCTATCTCTACAAATCATCCAGAAGTCTATCTGATCGTTCTATTGATTGATGAACGCCCGGAAGAAGTCACCGACATGCTGCGAAACGTTGATGGTGAGGTTATCTCGTCGACCTTTGATGAGCCAGCTAACCGTCACGTTCAGGTCGCTGAAATGGTTATCGAAAAGGCGCGTCGTTTAGTGGAGCATAAGCGTGATGTGGTGATCTTGCTTGATTCTTTGACTCGCCTCGCCCGTGCCTATAATACGATTGTCCCTTCCAGCGGCAAGATCCTTTCCGGGGGTGTTGATGCCCATGCATTACATAAACCGAAACGTTTTTTTGGTGCTGCACGGAATATTGAAGAGGGGGGCAGTTTGACGATTATCGCAACTGCGCTGATCGATACCGGTAGTAAAATGGATGAGGTTATCTTTGAGGAATTCAAAGGGACTGGCAACATGGAACTGCATCTGGATCGACGGCTGGCAGATAAACGTACTTTCCCGGCGATGGATATCAACCGTTCTGGGACCCGGAAAGAAGATCTGCTGCTTGATCCAGCTCAACTGCAACGCATCTGGTTGTTGCGTCGGGTTCTTTCTTCGATGAATACAGTCGATAGCATGGAATTTTTGCTGGAAAAAATGGCTGAAACGAAGACGAATCAGGAATTTCTCGATTCCATGAACCAATAAATGGCTTAGCCATGCGATAAATTGAATGATTCTACTTGCTCAAAACAGGCAAAAGTGCTATTTAGCTGGTTTGTTTGATGCAAATACTATAGACCTGTACAAAAGCCAGGTCGCTAAGGAGAAAAGAAGATGAAAGAAGGTATCCATCCCAAGTATGAAGTATGCTCCGTTCGCTGTGACTGCGGGAACACTTTTGAGACCCGTTCGACTCTCGGCAAGGAGATTCACACAGAAATTTGTTCTGCGTGCCATCCGTTTTATACCGGTAAGCAGAAGCTGATTGATACCGCCGGTCGGATCGAACGCTTCCGCAAAAAGTACGCCCAGAAATAATCGGGTAGAATTTGAAAAAGGCGACCCGGGTGGGTCGCTTTTTTTTTGCATAATTTTTGAAAGATTCTTATGTTTGCAAATCTGGAAGATGTTGTTGATCGTTTTCGTGAGGTTGAGGGACTCCTTTCTGATCCTACTGTGACTTCTGATCAGAACCGCTATCGTGAACTGGCCAAAGAGCATTCTGATTTGACTGAAGTGGTGACGGTTTACGGTCAGTACAAGCAGGTATGTACCGATATTGAAGGCAATCGGGAGCTGCTTCAGGATAGTGATCCAGAAATGAAAGAGTTAGCCAAGGTGGAGCTTCCCGATCTGGAAGAACAGCAGGCTGACCTGGAAGAGCAGCTGCGGCTCCTGTTGATACCTAAAGATCCGAACGATGAAAAAAATATTATTCTTGAGATCCGTGCCGGAACCGGTGGTGATGAAGCAGCATTGTTCTCTGCTGATTTGTTCCGCATGTATAGTCGTTATGCTGAGCAAAATCGCTGGAAAGTCGAGACGATGAGCACTTCCGAGACGACTGGCGGTGGATTGAAGGAAGTTATCGCTCTGATCAGTGGTGAGAGAGTTTATTCCCGACTTAAATTTGAAAGTGGAACCCACCGGGTGCAGCGGGTTCCTGATACTGAAACTCAGGGTCGTATTCATACCTCAGCTTGTACTGTTGCGGTTCTCCCTGAAGTTGAGGATGTCGATATTGATATCAAGCCTGCTGATTTGCGTGTCGATCTTTACCGTGCCTCAGGGGCAGGTGGTCAGCACGTCAATAAAACCGAATCTGCGGTACGTTTGACCCATATTCCGACCGGCGTGGTGGTTTCGTGCCAGGATGGCAAGTCACAGCATAAGAATAAGGCGCAAGCGCTTAAGGTACTCAAGTCACGGATCTATGATCAGATGTTGGCTGACCAACAAGCGGAAATGGCTGCTGATCGCAAAGATCAGGTTGGTAGTGGTGATCGAAGTGAACGGATTCGTACTTACAACTATCCCCAGGGACGTTGTACCGATCACCGCATTGGACTGACCCTCTATAAGCTGGATGCCATCATGCAGGGCGATGTCGATGAAATTATTGACGCTTTGATCACTGATCAACAGGCCGCTCAGATGAGTCAACAGGAAGGATAGTTTTTGGCTGAAACCTGGACACTTTTGCGCTTGTTACGCTGGATGACCGACTATTTTACCGAGAAAGGTGTCGATAATCCACGTTTGGATGCTGAACTGCTGCTTGCACATGTTTTGAAACTGGATCGGGTTGGTCTCTATCTCAATTATGATCGACCACTTGTTGCGGAAGAACTTGATATTATTCGACCACTGGTGAAACGTCGAGGACAGCGCGAACCATTGCAATATCTGCTGGAATCAACAGAGTTTTGGTCGCTGGAATTTATTGTGACTTCTGATGTTTTGATCCCGCGTGCTGATACCGAAATTCTTGTGGAAGAAGCTCTTGGCAAAGCAGAAGCAGAAGGGCAGTTGCTGGATGTAGGCACCGGTAGCGGTGCTATTGTTATCAGTCTGGCGAGTGAATTGCCAAATTGGCAGATGGCTGGATTGGATATCTCTGCACCGGCATTGGCAATTGCTCAGAAAAACCTTGAAAAGCATCAGGTGACCGGACGAATTCAACTGCTTCAGGGAAATCTTGCTGAATTACCTGCACAACAGTATGATCTGATCGTGTCCAATCCTCCTTATATTGCTCAAAAGGAATGGGATGAACTGATGCCTGAAGTGCGCTGCTTTGAACCGCAGTTAGCTTTGTTAGCTGAAAAGGATGGCCTGGATTGTTACCAGAAGCTTGCTGTTCAAGCAAGCAAACGACTCAAATCTGCAGGTTGGTTGCTGGTTGAAATTGGCTATCAACAGGCCGAAGCAGTGAGTGAAATATTTATGGCTGCCGGGTTGGTTAATTTATTTATGCGTGAAGATTATTCCGGTCAACCACGTGTGGTCGGTGGCCAATTATTAAAACAGAAATGAGATTGCATTGGAAAAAATAGTTATTAAAGGTGGCGTGCCGCTCAATGGTGAAGTCCAAATTAGTGGTGCCAAAAACTCGGCTTTGCCATTGCTGTTTGCGACTCTGCTGGCGAAAGGTCAGAGTGAAATCAGCAATGTCCCTGTGCTGAGAGATATCACTACGGCGGTGAAGCTATTGCGGGAACTGGGTTCTGCAGTTGATGCTCAAGCCGACTTTTACCAGATTAATACCGACAAAATTAAGAGTGTGGAAGCTCCCTATGAATTAGTGAAAACCATGCGCGCTTCGGTATTGGTTCTTGGTCCACTTCTGGCTCGCTTTGGTCAGGCTCGGGTCAGTTTGCCTGGGGGGTGTGCTATCGGTGCCCGACCAATCAACCTGCACCTGAAAGGCTTGGAAGCTCTTGGGGCTAAAATTAAGCTTGATCATGGTTATGTTGAGGCAACTGCGGAAAAATTGCGCGGGGCAAAAATATCTTTTGATCTGCCAACCGTTGGTGGGACTGAGAACCTGTTGATGGCCGCGGCTCTGGCTGATGGGGAAACCGTGTTGGAAAATGCTGCTCGTGAGCCTGAAATAGTTCAACTTGCAGAGGCACTGATCAGCATGGGGGCAAAGATTGAGGGTGCAGGAACAGCAATTATCCAGATTCAGGGGGTTGCAAGCCTCAACCCACTCAAGTGTCGGGTGATTCCTGATCGGATTGAGGCTGGAACATTTATGATTGCTGCGGCAATTACAGGCGGCAATGTTCTGATTCGCGGTGCAGTGCGGGAGGATCAGGAGGCATTAATAAGCAAGTTGATTGAAACCGGGGCTGTTATTCAGCCCGAAGCAGATGGACTGCGGGTCATCGGGCCGAAAAAGCTGGCACCGGTTGATATCCGAACCAGTGTGTTTCCCGGGTTCCCGACCGATATGCAGGCACAATTCATGGCATTGATGACGGTGGCAGAGGGGACTAGTCGAATTTCAGAGACAGTTTTTGAGAATCGTTTTATGCATGTTTGTGAATTGCAGCGAATGGGTGCTGATATTCAGATTGATGGGCACAGCGCGATTATTCGTGGTACTGAACAAATGACCGGTGCTCCAGTGATGGCAACCGACTTACGCGCCAGTGCCTCCCTGATTCTGGCAGGATTGGCGGCAGGAAATACTACGGAGGTTTCCCGGATATACCATTTGGATCGCGGTTACGAAAAGATCGAAAAAAAACTGGCAGCGCTGGGTGCGCGGATTTGGCGCGAACAGGAATAATGATGGTGAGGGGAGTGAATTCAATTCTGTCCCCGGACTTCGATAATCAAAACAAAGGCTGATTGCCACCAAGGCACCAAGAGCACCAAGAAAAACAATTCCTCAACATTTTTATCCACTTGGCGTCCTTGGTGTCTTGGTGGTTAATGTTTTAGTTTTAGAACCTTTTTTTGGGTTATAGAACCGAAATATGAAAGGCAAAACTATGAGTGACTGGATTACCTTCGCCCTGCCAAAGGGGCGAATTATGCAGGATTCGATGGAACTGTTTTCTCAAATTGGGATTACTTGTCCGGAAATGAATGAATCAAGCCGTAAATTGGTTTTTGAGAATGCGGAGCAGAAATTTCGTTTTATGGCGGTGCGAGCAACCGATGTGCCAACTTATGTTGAATATGGCTGTGCGGATCTCGGTGTTGTTGGCAAGGATACTCTGCTTGAGCAGGGGAAAAATCTCTACGAACCTATCGATCTCAAATTTGGTTATTGCCGCCTGGTGGTTGCTGAACCGAAGTTACTCAAAGAGATTGATAATCCCCTGAATTGGTCAAATATTCGGGTTGCAACCAAATATCCCAATATTACCGAACGTTATTTTGCAGCTAAAGGGATCCAGGTTGAATTGATCAAACTTTATGGTTCCATTGAATTGGCACCGTTGGTTGGATTGTCGGAACGGATTGTCGATCTGGTTTCCACGGGTGGGACGCTCAAGGCCAACAATATGGTTGAGGTTGAAACCATTGCCGAAGTGACCAGCCGTCTGATTGTCAATCGTGCCAGCTTGAAAACCAAGCATGAGCGGATCAGTAAAATTATTGACGGTCTGGAAAAAGTGATCGGTGACGAAGTCAAGATATCTCAATAAAATAGGAGCAAGGTGCAAGGATTCAGGCACAAGGTATAATCTTTTCTTGAACCTTGAACCTTGAACCTTGAACCTTGAACCTGACGAGGAACGAGTCAAATGCGAATATTGAAATTCAGTGATCCCGATTTCTCCAGGCAGTTTCAGCGGATTGAGCAGCGGGCTGATGAAGTTCCCGGTGGTATTGAGGAGACGGTCAAAGCGATTATCGCCGATGTGCGGCAGCGTGGCGATGTGGCATTGTTCGAGTTGAGTTCTAAGTTTGACCGGATTGATTTGACGGTCGAGAATATCGAAGTTAGTGACGCTGAAATAAATTATGCAATGGCTGCCGTTAGTGCTGAATCGTTGGCTGCATTGCAACTTGCTGCTGAACGAATTGCCGACTATCATGCGAAACAGAAGCAGGAAACCTGGCTATCGACCGATGAGGATGACGTTCTGGTCGGGCAGATGGTACGACCCCTGGATCGGGTTGGTATCTATGTTCCAGGAGGAAAGGCTGCCTATCCCTCCTCAGTTTTGATGAACGCTATTCCTGCCAAGGTTGCTGGAGTTGCAGAGGTGATTATGGTAGTGCCGATGCCCGGGGGTGAAGTTAATCCTTATGTGTTGGCGGCAGCAAAGATTGCCGGTGTTGACCGGATTTTCAAACTCGGTGGTGCTCAGGCGGTCGCGGCTCTCGCTTATGGAACCGAATCGGTTCCACGGGTTGATAAGATCACCGGGCCGGGAAATATCTATGTGGCAACGGCCAAACAACTGGTGTTTGGACAAGTTGATATCGATATGATTGCCGGGCCAAGTGAAATTCTGGTGATCAATGATGGCAGTGGCACTGCTGCTCATATTGCCGCCGATCTGCTCTCTCAGGCTGAGCATGATGAGTTGGCTTCTGCGGTGCTGGTGACCAGCTCCGAGTTGATGGCGACTGCAGTTCAAAAGGAAGTTGAAGTGCAGTTACAACAACTGGGTCGGGAAACAATCGCACGACAGTCGATTGAAGATTTTGGGGCAATTGTCCTGGCTGCAGATCTTGATGAGGCGATTAGCTTTTCCAACCGGATTGCACCTGAGCACCTTGAACTGGCGGTTGAAAGTCCCTTTGCTATTTTGTCAAAAATACGCCATGCCGGGGCGATCTTTATGGGGCATAATACTCCAGAAGCGGCTGGAGATTATCTGGCCGGGCCGAACCATACTTTGCCGACGGGTGGAACTGCACGTTTCTTTTCTCCCTTGTCGCTGGACGATTTTGTTAAAAAATCGAGCATTATTTCATTTTCCGAAAGTGGGCTGCAACGACTCGGTGATGACATTATCCATATTGCTGAATTGGAAGGTCTGGAAGCTCATGCGAAATCTGTTGCTATAAGGTTGAAGAAATAAATTATCAGGGGCATGCCCCTGTGCATGCCCTGGGCGGCCACAGGGGGTCGCCCCTACGAACGTTTGGAGGTCACATGACCCGTACCGCAAAAATCGATCGCAAAACCAAAGAGACCAATATCTCCATTGAACTGAATTTGGACGGTTCGGGACAGCATCATCTTGAAAGCCCGGTTCCTTTTTTCAACCACATGCTTTCTGCTGTGGCACGACATGGATTTTTTGATCTGACGGTTAAAGCAACTGGTGATATCGAAATTGATGCTCACCATACGGTTGAAGATCTTGGAATTGTTCTGGGTGAGGCGTTTAAAAAGGCGCTGGGTGACAAAGCCGGGGTGAAACGTTTTGGTCGGGCAACCATGCCGATGCATGAAGCTCTGGCATCGGTGGTCATCGACTTTTCCGGCCGGCCATTTCTGGTCTTCAATGTTGATCTCCCCAAAGCAAAGGTTGGTGAGTTTGATACGGAGCTGGTGGCAGAATTTTTTGTTGCTTTCTGTAACCATTCCGGAGCCAATATCCATGTCAATCTCGCTTATGGTGATAATCTGCATCACATTATTGAGGGTATTTTCAAAGCTTTTGGCCGGGCGTTGGATGAAGCTACCGGGCTTGATCCTAGAATTCATGGTGTATTATCGACCAAGGGGAGTCTGGAATAGGTCAACATTAAGCAGCAGATTGATCTTTTTCAGCTGCCGGAGAGATAGCACAAATGATCAACATTATTGATTATGAGATGGGCAATCTGCGCAGCGTTGAAAAGGCGTTTGAAAGCCTTGGTTTTGCCGTGCGGGTCAGTGCCGATCCGGATGATATAAAAACGGCTGATAAGGTTGTCTTGCCGGGGGTCGGGGCGTTTCGGGACTGCATCCATCATCTGCGTGATGGCAGGTTTGTCGAGCCATTACTGGAACATATTGATGTGGGAAAACCGATGCTGGGGATTTGCGTCGGAATGCAGATGTTATTCGATGTCAGTGAAGAGTTTGGTCAACATCAAGGGTTAGGGGTGATCCCGGGAAAAGTCGTGCGATTTCCCTCTGGAATGACCGAAAAAGGTGAACGGCTCAAGGTTCCCCACATGGGCTGGAATAACATCGCTATCCAACAACCGTCACCGTTACTCAAAGGGGTTGAAGACGCAAGCTACCTCTATTTCGTCCATTCCTACTATTGCGAAGCTGCCGAATACAGTGATATTGCTGCCAGTTGCCGTTATGGTGAGGTGGAATTCTGTGCTTCACTCTGGCGTGATAATGTTATGGCAACCCAGTTTCATCCGGAAAAGAGCCAGGCAGTTGGGCTGAATGTTTTTACAAATTTTGGAGAGTTATAAGGTGATTATTTTACCTGCAATTGATCTTAAAGAGGGTCGCTGTGTCCGGTTGGAGCAGGGGCTGATGGATAAAGATACTGTCTATAATGATGATCCGGCTGCTCAGGCGAAAATCTGGCAGGAGCAGGGAGGAGAATTCCTCCATATCGTTGATCTGGATGGGGCTTTTGCCGGGGTGCCGAAAAATAAATCTGCAATCAAGTCGATTGTTGAAGCAATTGATATTCCCTCCGAACTGGGTGGCGGAATCCGTGATCTGGAAACCATCGAAGCGTATCTTGACCTAGGGATAGCCAGGGTGATTCTTGGAACGGTTGCCAAGGAGAATCCTGAGCTGGTCAGAGAGGCCTGCCGTCAGTTTCCCGGTCAGATTGTTGTCGGTATCGATGCCAAGAATGGTTTGGTCGCGGTTCGTGGATGGGCTGATGTGACTGAGAAAAAAGCAACCGAAATGGCCAAAGAGATGGAGAATTTCGGTGTTGAGGCAATTATTTATACCGATATCGCTCGAGATGGAATGATGCAGGGGCCGAATATCGAAGCGACCAAAGCTCTGGCCGAAGCAATTAGTATCCCGGTCATTGCCTCAGGTGGATTATCAACTCTGGATGATATCCGTAAGCTTGTTGAAATCGAAACTTCTGGAGTGACCGGTGTGATTACCGGCAAGGCAATTTATTCGGGGGCAATTGATCTTCGAGAAGCAGTTGCTTTGATCAAAGGAAATAGCTGATGTTGACCAAACGAATCATCCCTTGCCTCGATGTCAAAGATGGCCGGGTGGTCAAAGGGGTTAATTTTGTCGGTTTGCGCGATGCAGGAGATCCTGTCGAAGCCGCTGAGGCTTATAGCGATCAGGGTGCTGACGAGCTGACGTTTCTTGATATCACTGCAAGTAGCGATAATCGCGGTATTATTCTTGATGTGGTTGCTAAAACAGCTGAGCGGGTATTTATGCCTTTGACCGTCGGGGGTGGTGTTCGCGAGATTGCAGATATCCGTAATTTGCTCAATGCTGGGGCGGATAAGGTTTCTATTAATACCGCTGCGGTGCAGAATCCTGAATTTGTCCGCAAAGCAGCGGAACGTTTCGGTAGCCAGTGTATAGTTGTCGCGATTGATGCCCGCCGAGTGCCTGATTCCAATCCTCAAGCCTGGGAGGTTTATACCCATGGAGGACGTAACCCGACCGGAATTGATGCTATTGAATGGGCGAAGCAGATGGAAAATTTTGGTTGCGGCGAGATTCTGCTCACCTCGATGGATTGCGATGGCACCAAGGATGGCTACGACATTGCTCTGACCCGTGCGGTCAGTGATGCAGTGGAGATTCCGGTGATTGCCTCAGGTGGAGTTGGGAACTTGGAGCATATCCGTGAAGGGTTGGTCGAAGGTGGAGCCAGCGCGGCTTTGGCAGCCTCTATTTTCCATTTTAAGGAATATACGATTGCTGAGTGTAAGGAGTACCTGCGAGATCACGGTGTCCCGGCACGGATTTGATGAGACTTTCCAGGATGGCACTGGTTTAAGCAGTTTTGTAGTAAACTTGGGACTGTCCCCAGTACCATCGGGGGCTGTCCCGAAGTTTACGATCCACGAAGAACCGCGGCGGTTCGCACCGCAAAAGCCTGGATGAGGCGGAATTTAGCGCAGAATGAAAGATTGATATGAATCAGCAAAAAAATATGAACGCAAACGCGGATCACGATATTCTGGATGCCATCTATCAGATTGTCCAGGAGCGCAAACAACTGGGCGATGGTGAACAGTCGTATGTTAAATCGCTATTTGACAAAGGTCTGGATAAAATTCTCAGCAAAATTGGTGAGGAAGCAACTGAAACTGCTGTTGCCGGCAAAGGGGGAGATCGGGATGAGATTGTTTATGAGGTCGCCGATCTGTTTTTCCATGTATTGATCTTGTTAGGTTATTACGATCTCCCCCCGGAAAAAATATACGCTGAGTTAAATCGTCGCTTTGGTATGTCGGGAATCGAAGAAAAAGCAAATCGCTAAAGAAAGGAAACCCATATGCTTACAATCAAGACTGATAACGTAACAGTAGAAATCGAACAGGACTCCCATTTTTATTTAAACCGGGGTGATGGTGAAGATGATAGCATTCGAGTTCCATGGAATGAACTGGATGAGTCCGCTGCTGCTAATCTTAAGCAGTTTGCCGAGATGGTTGAGGGGACGCTGGAGGCAATGATTCCCAAAGAGTAATCGCAGTCATATTTCTGATAAAAAAGGCCGCCCCCGAAGGAGTGGCCTTTTTTATTTTAGTCATGCGCAATGTGATTATTTGTTGTGATCTGCACGCATTTGTTTTGCCAAGTGCTTAATTTCACCCAGATCCTGGGTCATCATGTTCCAGCCGTACCAGTAAGCGTAGTCTGGATTGACATGGAAAAATGCCTGGTAAGCACGCATCCGATGTTTGAAGTACATCTGCAATAGAACTTGATCGATATAAGAAAATCCATCCAGGTTCTCATCCCAATTGGCGCCGTTGGTATGCATCAGTGCCAGGATGAATGGGTAATTGAAGGGGTAGCCTTCTGGTTTAATAATAATACCCTCTTTGTAAAGAGCGGCTACAGTTTCAATCGCCTCTGCCATCAGCCGATCAGTTTTGGTCAGCATGGCATCGCCCATATCGAGCTGCTCTTTGGCGTATTTATACGAGTGACACTGAGTACAGGTGTCAAGCATTTCATCACGCAGTTTTTGCCATGACGCTTGTGTGGTACGAACTCCGTCGACCGAGAGAACCGCATCAAGAATCGGCGTTGGTTTGCCGGTTTCTGGATCAAGAACGCCGAGAGCTTTCAGGATGGTAACCCGGTCAGCTGCAGCTTGTGGATCTTCAGGAAGTGGTAAGCGGACACCAAGGAAACCCCAGGCTGTATGGTTTTCGTGCGTCCCGTTTGGCAGGTGACAGGTCTGACAGGTTGGAGCGGCAGCACCTTCAGGTAGGTCACCAGCTTTTTTAGCAAAGTAGCGGACACCGTGTTTGGAGCTGGACCACATTTCCCACTGGGGATGGTCGTAGCCCATATGGCAAGTTTGACAGGCTTTCGGGTTTTGCGATTCTTTTTTAGAAAATGCGTGACGGGTGTGGCACTCATCACAAGAGTTATTTTGGTAACGATAGCCTTTGGCTAATTGCTCGGCCTTTTCTTCTTCGGTTCTGATCCCCATGTTATGACAGCCACCGCAACCGCGGCCACCTTCAATCAGCTCATCGGGAGCATAATGGGTTGCTGGAATCGCATTCAGGACTTTCCAGCTGTAATTATGCTTGCCGTGGGTAAAAGAAGTGAACTGTTCTTGGTGACACTCTGCACAGACTTGTTCGCTGGGCAGAACCGCTTTTTTGTAGTCAGCAGCATTTTTGTGCGCATCGCCGTGGCAGGTATCACAGCTGATTCCCATCTCCGCATGTTTACTGGATTCCCAGTCTTTGACCTGGCCGGGTGAAATTTTAGTGTGGCAGTCAATACAGACATCGCCCGCCATGACCGTTCCAGCCAGGAACAATGTGCAAATTGCACAGGTCAGGATAGTTATTAACCTCTCTTTCATTTAGTACCTCCCCTTGATTGTGGTAGAACCCTCGAAGATAGTTGGATATCAACTACTTTGAGTTTCCACGATATAAAAAAATCCTTAAAATTATATCAAAGTTTCCATATGTTTTTTGATCTTAGATCCTAAAAACGACTATTTTTTCTTATCTGCAGTGAGATGTAATCTGCAATGAAAACATTTGCGAACCGGGCGAAACAGGAAGCCGTTCATATGAAAGCAGTTTCCACATTGGGGACATCTGACCAGTGCCATCAACGTCACTGCAATAATCAAGAGGAGAATCCAGACGACAAAGACAACTCCTACCGCCTGGTTGGGTTGTGGGCAGCGCAGAGCAATCAGCATAGCTGGGAGATAAACCATAATGATGATCC
>JAYEME010000180.1:23304-27481 GCA_034717915.1 Thermodesulfobacteriota bacterium | reverse complement strand
TGAAGGTATTCTCAACGATAAACAGTGCGTGCTCATCCACGGTAAAGACAATCTCTTCCAGACGTTTCAGCTGAATATTGTTGATCACCACCATCAACACCGTTTTTGCTTCCCGGCGATAAGCGCCAACTGCCGGAACCATCGTGGTTCCGATTTTTAAATGACTCATCAGCTTATCAGCAATTTCCTCTGAATGCGGTGAGATAACAAAAACCAGTTTCCGTTGACTGAACATCGACAAGGTGTAGTCGATTGCCTGCGAAGCGATAAAGACCGCAATGATTGATGCGATAATCAGATCTGCCGGCAGCGAAAAAAAGCAGACCGAGTAAAGCACCAGGTTGAAAAGAAATGAAAATTTGCCGACTCCCAGGTTATATTTCTGATAAAGAATAATCGCCAGAACGTCTGCCCCGCCGTTGGAGCCGAGAGAGCGCAATACCATCCCACTTCCGGTTCCGAGAACGGCACCGAAAACAATGGCAGCATAAAGCTGATTATCGATTTGAATCGGGATATTAATAAACTGGTAGGAGAGTGAAACCACCAGCATCGCCAGTACGCTGTACCAGAGAAAACGACGTGAGACAAACAGATAGCCGAGAACGAACATTGGAATATTGAGTAGCAAAAACAGCAATCCCGGATTCAACCAGTCAGTCAAATGGTACAACAACGAGGCGATACCAAACAGACCCCCTGGAATAAACTGGTGCGGGGCGGCAATCCCCTTCAGGACAACTGCCTGAATCAGAGACCCCGCTATAATCAAGCCGCAGTTCCAGAAAATTGAATAAACAAATTTGCGTTTTTTGTCGGTCATACTTTATCCTTCTATTATGCTGATGGTTCGATTACTCTCCACAAAAAAGAGCGGGATTCTGAACCTCTGTCAGGGGTCTGTCAAGTGCCAATCGGGGTCGCCATCAAGAGTATCATCTTTTACACGTAATTCATCATGGACAAGAAAAAATGGCTCAATTCAAGCTGAAATCAGACTACCAACCCTGTGGAGATCAACCCCAGGCGATCAAAGAACTGGTTGAAGGGATCGAACGTGGTGACCGTCATCAAGTGCTGCTCGGAGTGACGGGTTCGGGAAAAACCTTTACCATGGCTAATATGGTCAACCAGCTGCAACGACCGACGTTGGTCCTGGCTCACAACAAAACTCTGGCGGCCCAGCTTTATAGTGAGTTCAAAGAACTGTTTCCTGATAATGCGGTCGAATATTTTGTCAGTTACTACGATTACTACCAGCCCGAAGCCTACGTCCCTTCAACCGATACCTTTATTGATAAAGACAGTTCGATCAACGAAGAGATTGACAAACTGCGCCACAGCGCCACCCGCTCGCTTTTATCCCGCAAGGACGTACTGATTGTCGCTTCAGTCAGCTGTATTTATGGCCTTGGTTCACCGGAAGCCTACTACGGGATGCTGGTGAATCTGCAAATCGGCATGGAAGTCGACCGCAACAAGTTTCTCCACAACCTGATTGAAATTCAATATGAAAGGAATGATATTGATTTTCACCGTGGCACTTTCCGGGTCCGTGGTGACAGTGTCGAAATTTTCCCCGCCTATGAAGAAAAACGGGCTTTGCGGATTGAGTTTTTTGGCGATGAAATTGAAGCCATCAGTGAGATTGATCCACTGCGGGGCAAGGTGCTCGACCGGCTCGACCGCACCGCCATTTTCCCCGCCAGCCACTATGTTGCCACCAAACCGACTTTGAAGCGGGCGATCGGCGAAATTCAAGATGAATTGCAGCTACGTATTCAGTATTTTAAGGAACGCAAGATGCTGCTGGAAGCACAGCGGATCGAACAACGTACCCTGTTCGATATTGAGATGATCGAGGAGATGGGCTATTGCCAGGGGATAGAAAACTATTCCCGTTTTCTTGACCGGCGCAAAGTCGGAGAGCCCCCAGCAACCCTACTTTCCTATCTGCCTGACAATGCCCTGATGTTTATTGATGAAAGCCACGTCAGCGTCAGTCAGGTTGGAGGAATGTATCGCGGTGATCGCTCCCGCAAAGAGACTCTGGTCAACTATGGCTTTCGCCTCCCTTCAGCACTTGATAACCGCCCGTTGATGTTCGAAGAATTTCAAAAACATCAGCCACAAACAGTCTATGTCTCTGCCACCCCCGCCGATTACGAGATGGAAAAAGCTCACGGTGTTTTTGTTGAACAAGTTATCCGCCCAACCGGGCTGGTTGACCCGCCGATTGAGATTCGCCCCGCCACCGAACAGGTGGACGACCTGATTGAAGAGATCCGCATCACCGTTAAAAACAACGCGCGGGTCCTGGTGACCACATTGACCAAGCGGATGGCTGAAGACCTCACCAGTTATCTGCAGGAATTGAATATCCGCGTCAACTATCTTCATTCCGATATTGATACCCTTGAGCGGGTACAAATTATTCGTGCCTTGCGTGAGGGGGAATTCGATGTCCTGGTGGGGATCAATCTGCTGCGTGAAGGGCTGGATATTCCAGAAGTGGCACTGGTCACTATTCTTGATGCTGATAAAGAGGGGTTCCTCCGCTCAGCCCGGTCACTGATTCAGACCTGTGGTCGGACGGCTCGAAATGTCGATGGGCGGGTGATCATGTATGCCGATAAAATTACCAAATCAATGCAGGCCTGTCTTGATGAAACAGAACGTCGCCGCAGCAAGCAATTGGCGTATAATAAGGAACATGGCATTACCCCGCAATCGGTTAAGAAGTCGATAGGTTCAGTTCTTGACTATCTTTCAGCAAAAGATGATGGCGAAATGGCGTTGGTCGCTGAAGCTCTGGCAGAATACAGCAACCCGGGGGAGCTGAAAAAGAAGATCGCAGAACTCAAAAAAGAGATGCTTGCTGCGGCTGCCGATCTTGATTTTGAAAAAGCGGCAGAGCTACGTGATCAGATGTTGCTCATGGAAAAACAGGAACTGGCAATGCGCTGAACCGTCACGTATCCCCTGGAATACATAACTGAACGTCCTAAAGATCAATTCATCCCCTCTCCCTCAGGGAGAGGGTGGCACTTTAGCGTCGGGTGAGGGGAAACATTGGTACTCACTGCTGCATTTTCATCCATCGCTTCCAACGGGTTACTAAAAAAGCAGCCCGCTGGAAGCGACCGATCTGTATTTTTTAAATTGCTTCCAGATATGCCTCAAAAACAGGCAGAGCAGGTTGACCATCAACAGTTGTCACGCCTTCCAACCAGCCCGTATAAACTTCGGGATGTTGTTTGATCCAGGTAAGGCCAGCTGTATTGTGATCCAGTTTCTTGTTGTCATTGAGCATCTGCAGGATTTCATTCATCATCGGGATAGGGAAGGTGAACTGCTTGATGAATTTAGCCACATTGGGTTGATCGGTATCAAAGCCCTTGCGAATGTTGGTGTAAACAGTCGCGGTGCCGTTGTTGCCACCGAACGTATCAGCAGTGCTACCGGTCAGATAGGTCATATCAATGATTTTGTTCATGTAGTGTGGTGCCCAACCGAGGAAGACCACCCATTCACCCTCTTGTGCCAGAGTTTTAACTTCGGTCAGCATGATCGCGACGCTGGTCTCAATCAGTTCGAAATCACCGAGTCCGAAGGTATCGTTATCGATCAACCCCTGGATGATTTTATTGCCATCGTTTCCAGCTTCGATGCCGTAAATTTTATGATCAAGCTTGTCAGCGTACCTGGCAATATCGGAAAAATCTTTCAGACCTCCTTCAACCACGTATGTCGGGGCTGCCAGAGTATATTTTGCGCCCGGCATATTGGCGACATATTTGATGACAGAACCGTTGTCGAAAAATTTGTCGGCGATACTCTTCATCGATGGCATCCAGTTGCCGAGGAAGATATCGGCGTCTCCCGACTCCAGACCTTTATAAACAATCGGAACCGAAAGGCTGGTTCTGGTTGCAGCGTAACCGAGGCTGTTGAGAATATTTTTTCCTAGTTCGGTTTTGACGGTGACACCGGGCCAACTGACGCTGGCAAAGCGAATTTCGTTGCTGGCGATGGCGCTGCCGCTAAAGATAAGGGTCATAGCTAGAATCAGTGCGATAGTGAGTCTCCGCTGAGAGAGATAGAACATGTGTTTCTCCTTTTATTGAGATAGATGGTCGCGGTCGGAACCATTTCCGACCGGACGATAGAATATGTG
>JAYEME010000180.1:19177-23204 GCA_034717915.1 Thermodesulfobacteriota bacterium | reverse complement strand
AATCCTGTTAAACCCCGAACCAGTTCAGGGGTTCGGTTTTGTGGTTCTGGTAGATGTGTTTCACTTCGGTGTACTCTTCCAGTCCGATACGACCAAGTTCGCGGCCGAAGCCCGATTGCTTATAGCCGCCCCACGGTGCCTGGGTAAAATAGACGTTAAAGTCGTTCACCCAGACGGTACCGAAACGGAGTGCGCGTGACATCCGCTCGATACGGTTGGCGTTGCTGGTCCAGAATCCAGCGGAGAGGCCATAGATAGTGCTGTTAGCGCGGGAGATTGCCTCCTCTTCGGTGGTAAACGATTCAACGCTGATAATCGGCCCGAAGGTCTCTTCCTGAACGATGCGCATAGCGTTGTTGCAGCCGGTAAAAAGGGTTGGTTGATAATAGAAGCCATCCTGCAGTTCGGTTGCGTCGGGGCGTTTGCCACCAACCTCAAGTTTAGCGCCTTCCTGTTTGGCGATTTCGACGTAGCTTTCCACCTTGTTGCGGTGTTCAGCGGAGATCAACGGTCCCATCTGAGTTCCTTCAGCAAAACCGTCACCGATGCGAATTTTGGCTATCCGCTCCTTCAGTCTGGCAACAAACTGATCATGGATCGATGCTTCAACCAGCAACCGGGCACCAGCAGAACAGATTTGACCAGCGTGGAAGAATACCCCGTTGAGGGCATAATCGACCGCGGTTTCCAGATCGGCATCGGCAAAAATGATGTTAGGATTCTTGCCACCCAACTCAAGAGCTATTTTTTTCACGTTGCCACTGGCAGCCTGCATGATCGTCTTGCCGGTCTGGATACCACCGGTAAAAGAGATCAGATCAACCTGATCACTCTCCGCCAGCTCTGCGCCCACGGAAATGCCCGGTCCCAGAACGGTATTGATCACCCCGGCGGGAAATCCCGCCTCTTCGGCAAGTTCGGTCACCTTAATCGTGGTCAGAGGGGTGATTTCACTCGGCTTCATCACCACCGTACAACCAGCTGCCAATGCCGGAGCGAGTTTCCAGGCCGCCTGCAACAGTGGGTAGTTCCAGGGTGAAATCTGACCACAGACCCCCACCGGCTCACGGACAACTTTACTGGTGGCATTGGCCGTTGGTGGATCGATCACTTCACCGCCATCTTTATCGGCAAGACCGGCAAAATAACGGAAAATCCCAGCGATATCGTCCATATCCCAGCGACTTTCCTCTAAGGTTTTACCGGTATCGAGGCTCTCCAGTGTCGCTAGTTCTTCGAGGTCACGCTCAATCAGATCGGCCAGCTTGTAGATCAGTTGCCCTCGCTCTACTGCTGGGCGTTGCGACCAGATACCGCTGTCAAAAGCGTCGCGGGCGGCTGCAATGGCCGCTTTGGCATCATTGCGATCACCTTCGGCAACCGTGGCGATGGTCTTCTGGTTGGATGGATTAATGATGGTACGGGTCGTTTCCGTTGTCGCGGCGACCCAGCGACCATCGATAAACATATTTTTTTCATAGATACTCATTTTATTGTTCCTTCTGGGAATGTTGGTAATAATCGGCACCAGATGGCACTTCGAGGGCATTACCGAGAATCATATCGGCCGCCTTTTCCGCCACCATCATCACCGGTGCGTAAATGTTGCCGTTGGTGATATCGGGGAAGATCGAAGCATCGACAACTCGCAGGTTCTCGACACCGTGGACTTTGAGTTCGGAATCGACAACCGCCATCTCATCGTAACCCATCTTGCAGGTACAACTGGGATGGTAGGCGCTTTCGCCTTCACGGGCGACGAAGTCGAGAATCTCTTCATCGCTTTGTGCCGCTTTGCCGGGAGAGAGCTCCTCGCCACGCAGGTCATCAAAAGCTGATTGAGCGATAATTTCCCGGGTGCGATGGATCGCTTCGATCCACTCCCGCTTCTCCTGCTCGGTAGAGAGGTAGTTAAACTTGATCTTTGGATAATCGCCCGGTTGCTTCGAGGTGATTTTAACCGTACCGCGCACATCGGTATTCATCGGTCCGACATGGAGCTGGAACCCATGCCCCTGCGCCGGGGCAGAGCCGTCGTAGCGGATGGCGATGGGCAGAAAGTGGTATTGCAGGTTCGGATATTTGACCTGATCATTGCCACGGATGAAGCCACCCGCTTCAAAGTGGTTGGTGGCTGCTTTACCTTTACGGCGGAAAAGCCAGTCGAAACCGATTTTAGGTTGATTGTACCATTTGAGCGCCGGATACATGCTGACCGGTTTGGTGCAACCGTACTGAACGTAGAGTTCGAGATGATCCTGGAGGTTTTCACCGACGCCCGGAAGATTTTTGACTGATTCAATCCCGAGTTCTTCGAGCTCTTTAGCGTTACCGATTCCCGAAAGCTGAAGCAGCTGGGGTGAATTGATCGCCCCACCGCAGGAGATGATCTCCCCACCGTAAACGCTCTTGGAATTTTTCTGCTTACCTTTGACATATTCCACCCCGACCGCCTTATTGCCTTCAAAGAGGATCCGCTGCGCTGTCGCCCGACAGATCACTTTAAGATTGGAGCGATTTTTGACCGGATGAATATAGGCACGAGCAGCATTCAATCTACGCCCCCGATAGATATTCTGATCGAAACGTCCGAAGCCCTCCTGTTTATAACCATTGACATCATCGGTCAGCCCATAGCCCGCCTCTTCCGCCGCTTTGAAAAAGGCGTCAAACAGCGGATTTTCACAGGCAGCGGTAGAAATATAGAGGGGGCCATTGGAGCCATGGTATTCATCCGCACCCTGCAACCGCGTTTCAAACTTGCGGAAATAAGGGAGGCAGTGGGCGTAATCCCACTTTTCCAGCCCTTTATTGGCACCCCACTTCTCATAATCCATGGCATTGCCGCGGATATAGATCATCCCGTTGATACTACTGGAGCCGCCCAGAACTTTGCCGCGAGGATGGGCAATACGCCGGTTGTTCATTTGTGGTTCCGGTTCCGACTCATAGAGCCAGTTGTAGGTTTTGTCGGTCAACAGATAGGTCAACGCCGCCGGCATATGGATACGGAAATCAAGCTTGTAGTCGGGCAGACCGGCCTCAAGCACCAGCACCTTGTTTTTGGGGTTGGCACTCAGGCGGTTGGCAAGAACGCTTCCGGCGGAGCCGCCACCGACAATAATGTAGTCATAATGGGTCTGTTTGCTCATGGTTGTTGATTCCTTAATTGTTGTTGCGAGATTGGCACAAAATGCCTTGATCATCCAGACAGTGTCGCAACAGTTGGTAGTGGGTACTGATCGATGCCTGCGCCAGTAAAGGTTCGTTAGCAGCAATATAGTTGGCAGTTATATGCCAGTTATCAACCGTTTTTTTGCAGTAGTTCGGATCACTATAGAGAGTGTGGTCATGCGAGCTGAAGCCAAGCTGAAGCGCTTCCATGACCCAGGCAAAAATCGGGTTCCTGCTCATTTTAGCCAGTCGGATATTAAGCTCACGGTCGATCTCTCCCAACTTTTCCAGGTCGGGTTCGCCGCCGGAGGCTTCTCGTTGCAACTCCTCTGTTTGAGCAACCAATTGCTTTTTCTCTGTTTCCTCAGCCCGCGCTATGGCCAGAATAGAGAGCTGCTGATCGATACTCTCACGAAATTCAACAATATGCGCCGGATCGACGTGGTTCTGCTTGAGGAACAGAGCCAGAGATTCACTGGCGTTGCTGACCTCTATCCGTTTAACATAGGCACCACCTTTGGCTCCTTTGCGGATCTCGATCAGCCCTTTCTGTTTCAGGGCACGGATTGCTTCCCGAATAACTCCACGCCCGGTCTGAAACTGGGTCTGTAGATCACGTTCACTCGGTAAGCTTTCACCCGGCACAATTTTGTCGCTGAGAATGGCAACCTCAAGCTGCAGGGCAACATCCTCGCCAGCACGACCAGCTTGCGCTGGAATAAAGAGATTGTCAGTTTTCATGGCTGTCATCTTCATAATGGTAATACCAAATATTAATTTAAAGTCAAAATAAAGGCTTTAGTCATTGATTCTGGCTATCAGCCACAATCAATGGTAGTACCAATCTACGGGG
>JAYEME010000180.1:4344-19077 GCA_034717915.1 Thermodesulfobacteriota bacterium | reverse complement strand
CGTACGCTTATAATCCACGCTAATCCGCTGCTCTACGAAACGCGAATCAGTAACCTGGCAGGTACCGGTTTTCGCCACATCAACACTCAGGGCTCGGCGAGCAGAGACCGAAAGATGTCAGGACGGTCAATGTTTTAGGGATGTAGAGTTATCATAAACAGGACATCCTCCGTCCTTCGCTGAAGCAACCAAGGAACCGATCCATGCCGATCTCATTTTATCAAGCTCGTCAGCAGATACTCGACACCGTCCCTACCCTGGCAATTGAACAAGTGCCCCTGTTGGAAGCGGCAGGCCGAGCTATTGCCACAGATATTATTGCCAAGGAATCATTGCCTTCCTTTGATAATTCGGCAATGGATGGCTATGCGGTTCGTGTGGAGGACTGTGTCACAGGAGCAGTTCTCCCCATCGTGGGCTATCTCCCAGCAGGAGAATCGACGGTCGATACCATCAAACCGGGAACAGTGGTCAGGATCATGACCGGGGCTCCGATTCCGGCCGGAGCTGATGCTGTAATTCCTTTCGAAGATTGCAAGGAAGAGCAGAGTCAGATAACCATTCTGCAAATAGTGAAAAAAGGGAACCATATCCGCTGGGCTGGAGAAGATATCCGCCCCGGCGATCTGATTATCCCCGCAGGAACCCTGCTCCGACCGGCAGAAATCAGTATGCTGGCTTCGTTCCATTTTTCAACTGTTCAGATTCACCGCCGGGTTCGGGTCGCAATCCTGGCCACCGGGGATGAATTGGAGGAGATTGACGAAATCCATTTTGCAGGAGGAATTGTCAATAGCAATTCCTGGGCCCTGGCTGCTGCCGTTCGCGAGGTTGGTGCCGTACCGGTGATGCTCGGTATTGCCCGCGACAACCTCACCGATCTGCGCGAAAAAATCGGCGTAGGGCTGCAAGCCGATGTTCTGATCACCTCCGCCGGAGTCTCTTCCGGAGATCGTGATCTGGTTCGCGAAGTCCTGGAAGAGTTCGGCATTAAAGAAATATTCTGGAAAGTAAAAATCAAACCGGGGCATCCAACAGCCTTTGGGATGCACAATGATACGCCGGTTTTTTCACTCCCCGGAAACCCGGTCTCAACGCTGTTGACTTTTGAGGAATTTGCTCGACCCGCCCTGCTAAAAATGATGGGGCATCACTCCGTACTTAGAACCCTCTATCGTGCCACCTTGAGTGAACCGATCAAGAAAAAACCCGGGCGATTGCAGATCTTGCGGGTTGCCATTCAGATCAATCCGGAGGGTGAAATGATGGTCAGGAGTGCCGGTGACCAGAATACCGGTATTCTGACGACCCTGATCAATGCTCAGGGGATCGCCCTGTTGGCTGCAGAACGGGACTTTTTTGCTGTTGGTGAAAAAATTGATGTCCATCTTCTCGGATCATCCACCACATTGGGTTATTGATCCCCGACAAAATAATTATTGAAGAAAAATCTCAATAAACGTAGAATCCCGACAGTTTTGCTTCGGAGGTAGTTAGTTCGCTGGTGCGGCTCACGGTCTTCAAAACCGATGCGGGGCGTATCCCGTCCCTGGTGTGTTCGATTCACATCTACCTCCGCCAATCCATACAAATCAAGGGGTTATGGCTTTTAGCTATGACCCTTTGATTTTTCATGCCTAGCATAAAATCCTTTCTTGTGACATTATCGGGACACTCGTCATTTTCAAGGAGGGATTTTTATGGCATCGATCATCAAACGTGGTCCATATCAGTGGCAGGTCAAAATCAGAAAGAAGGGTTGGCCGAAGCAGACCAAAACCTTTGAAACTCATGAAGATGCTGCCCGGTGGGCTCGTAAGATTGAGTCCGAAATGGATGATGGGGTTTTTGTCTCTCGAAAGGAAGCGGAAAAAACCACCCTAAATGAAGCTCTTGATCGTTATCGCAGAGAGAAAACTCTGCATAAAAAAGGTGCCGCCCAAGAAAACAACCGAATCGAGCATTTCAAGCGCTCAAATCTTGCCAGTCGCTTTCTCTCTACCATCCGCAGTACTGATATTGCCAAATATCGTGATCAGCGCTTGGAGGAAGGGAAAAGCCCTTATACCGTTAACAATGAACTTATCCTCCTATCCAGTCTTTTCAATGTAGCTCACCGCGAATGGGGCTGAAGATCTGGCCAGAAAGCTCGGATAAAAAAAAGACCCTCATCAGCAAACAAAACTTCTCTTGACAAAAAAACTTTTTATTGTATCATTTCATACAAATAATTGTATTTTTCCGTACAAGGATTTGCACTTAATGGTACAAACTGAATACAGACTCGATAAAAATGAACTCCTCGACAACCTGAGGGCATGGAATATTGCTTTGCGGCGCAAAGTCCACTTGATCGCTTGTGGCGGTACAGCCATGACCCTGCTGGGCGTAAAAGCGTCAACAAAAGATGTTGATTTTATGGTGCCTAACATCAGGGAATACAACTACCTGATAAAGCAATTACCGGCAATGGGTTACGCACCAACCACTGGACCCGGCTGGCAACGGAAAGGTGAAATTTTTCATTTCGACATATTCCGCGGAAACAACATCCACACAACCGGGTTACTGGAATCGCCCTTGGAAGTTGGGCGCAACAAACTTTTGGCTGAATTCTCGCACCTTTATATCGGCATCCTGAATGACTACGACTTGATCTCAAGTAAACTGATGCGCGGGACCAGAGTTGACTATGAAGACTGTGTGATGCTGGCAACAGCCCATAAAGACGAACTGGATCTGGAAAAGCTGGCAAACCACTTTCATGAGATGGTCAGTTATGATGTCGCGGAAGAACGATTAAGGCCAAACATAAACTACTTCCTTGAGCGACTGCGGGAGGGCAAATGACCGACGATAAATTTCTCAAAAGCCTTTCTAAGCTCGGCTTCCCAATGCTTGAACCGAGCGAAGACCTAGACGTGAACGAAACTCTGGCTAAGGTCGTCAAGAGTAATGACTCTCGGCTTTGGGAGGGATTTCCTGTCCTTTTGGCCAACGCAGGTGAAAGTTATCAGTTTGCCTCGGATCAGGTTGAGCAGCAACTCCCCACAAAAGAGCTTAAGGAACGTTACCACCGGCTCATATTATTATCGGCAGCCGTCTATACCTACTACCACCTGACATTTTCGTGGCTGACCAAACTAAAAAACACATTTTCCGACACCGACAAAAACTATGTTAAGGCCTGCCGGAGCGCATTGGCTCACGACCAGGCACCCAATTGGTCAGATGACGAATTTGATCCAGAACGGGTCAGAGGTTTGTTCGAACTTTATTACGAACAGAAAGCCGAGAAAGATCGGAGGCGCAAGGACCGTTACGAAGAATTCTCTTTGGAGCACGCCCTGTCACAGGTTTTCTCGCCGAAGCAGAAAGAATTATTTAAAAAGAAACTGGAGGGTGATCCGCTGACTAAAACCGAACAAGAATACTACTCACGAACGGTTAAGAAAAAAGTGGTTGCACTCGCCAACTCCGAGCTGCATAGCTTATCAAGAAAAATACTGGAACAGTAGTGTTAGCCGCCCGCAGAGAGAAAAGGCATCCTATGAAAACTATCGCATTTCAGACCGAATTCCGTCCAGTATTTCCTGTTGTTGTTGGCGCAAAAGATTACCAAGAATTTCGAGATACTCATTATTGCCTACTGGAGGCGCGCTGGATGGAAACTGACTGGAGTGAGGTTCAGACCCAGGTGGTTCTTGATCGGATCCAGAACATCCTTGATCAACTTCCACAAGCCATTCATCAATCCCATGAGCGACTGATCGGCGAACGCCGGGTCGCCAACAAGGATAAAATTCTCAGCCTGTATGAACCTGATGTCCGGGTTATGGTTCGCGGCAAGGCCGATGCCGAAGTTGAATTTGGCAATGGCTTCTATCTGGCGGAACAAGCAGATGGCTTGATTGTTGATTGGGACTTCAAGAATTGATTACCCGGATTCATCATCGCTCTGACGCATTTGGGCTGGTTGCAGATGATGGTGGGTCAAATGTGTTAGCAGTGGGGTTCGAATATCGCTTTTAAATGGCTGGTACAATCTTTCACAGGTACGCTCTTCCACCAACGTAGGTTTTTTTGAAAAAACTGCTGGACAGCTTTGCCACTCGAACAGTTTTCCCGGTGCGCGGCGCGTGGATAAACCGACCACTGCCGATATACATCCCCACGTGGGTCACCCGCTTTCCCCCTTTGGTGGCGAAAAACACCAGATCCCCCTTTTTTAGATTCTTTTTTGCCACGTAACGGCCGGCTTTGAACTGGGCACGAGAGTTACGCGGCAGATTCAAACCATTCAAACGATAGCTGACCATCGTCAATCCGCTACAATCAAAACCATTGTTACGGTCTTCACCACCCCACCGATAAGGGACACCAAGGAATCTCTGCGCCGTCAGAACCAGCTCCGAACGCATATCGCCCTGGCCACTGCGTTTGATTCTAGCTGCTGCATAAGCTTCTGGAATAACAATAAAAAAACGACCTATCACCCCTTGAGCTTGTAGCTGTTCTGCTTCACCACGGGCAGCTGGGTAAGTTACGTGATTGCCAAAACGCACCTTATAGAGCCCCGATTCATGGCGAAAATAATAGGCATCAACGCCACGCTGCGCCAACGACTGTTCCAGGCGCACCGCATTTTCAAGTTGCTTAAATGCGCCAACCTGGACAGAAAATCCCATTTTTTGTAATGAGCTGGAGGGTGTTGATTTTTCCAACAATTCTGGGATGGGATCTGCGGGCAAACGGGGAGGAGGTGGCGCAAAGCTACAGGAGCAGAACAGCAAAAGCAAACACAGGTTACAGATAAGTAGTTTCACATGGGTCATGAATACCAACATAGAAAAAGGGAAAAAGCGGACAAACGGCAACCAGGAGAGCAATTAACTCTGCAGTCTATTCAACTGAAAATGGTGACTAAGGGTTCCCTGGAAAGATTTGACCACTTCCAGTGCCAACTTTAACCGTCCCTTTTCAACCCGATCCAGGGATCCCGGCAAAATATAATTGGTGATTTCTCGCCCTGCTTCTGCTGCATCAATCTGCCCACGCAGGCGCATGAAAGTTAGCAGGTTAAAACTCGCTTCGATGTCGTTGATTTGCTCTTGAGTCAGAACCTCTTTCTCCAGGAGAAAATCCAATCGATCATGGGTACTTCCACCCAGCCTGCCTTCACTCAATGCCAGAATTTTAATCCCTTCAGTAAAGGTAAAAATACCTGCCTTTTTTAGATCAAGCATCCCAAGATGGGTTCCTGAAGATTCTGTTTTGATCTGGCCAAAGAACCCAAGAGGTGGAGAAAAACGACAGACATTCTGCGCCATCTTGGCAAGAAAAATTCTATTTTCTGCTGCAACCTGAATAATGTACTGTTTAAGCTGACTTTCCAGTGCTTCATCACCACAAAGGACGCGCATATCAGAAAACATGCTGAAATTGAGGATGTTTTCACTGCTGGGGGTACCGACCCAGTTGCCAATAGCACCTTTCCAATCAGCAAGACTACGCCGCCAAAATTCATTTTTTGCCATGATACCGCCGGGACATTCCGGCACCCCGATTTCGATCAGCGCATCAATCAGAATAAGTGAAAATGCTTCAATATCAGTAATTTCATCGGCACTTGCATCGTCAGCAATAATCATTGCATTATCCTGATCCGTTTTCAGGGTCTGCTCTTGCCGCCCTTCACTTCCCAGAACCATGAACGCGCTTTTCTTCCCCATATCCTCAAAACGACCCTGCTTCAGCAGGCCGATCAGTTGTGCTGTAATCTGATCATTTAGCAGTGAAATCATTTTCACCAGATCTTTGGTGCGGACACCATTCCGACTGAGAAAAATCACCAGCTGATCATTTTCCTGGTAGATTTTTTTCAGGTCTGCTATTGACGTCGCGTCATCAACTGCTTGCAGCAACCGTTGCGGGGAACGATTTTGTAAACGGATAACGTCAGACTCATTGATAAATCCAACCAGAGTATTATCTGTATCAACAACACCAACCCGATGAATCCGGTTATGAGACATCTGGTAGAGAACCTCAAACAGGCTATCATCCTCAGCGACAGAGAGAACCGGTGATGTCATTACAGCTTTGACTTTGGTGACCAACGGATCCAACCCACCAGCAATGACTTTGTTGCGCAAATCACGATCTGTCATAATCCCAATCGGCTGATGATCATCATCGCAGGCAATCAGACTGGAGATATTCTTCTCCCGCATAATTTCAGCAGCAGCCATCACCGTGTCATTGATATTGCAGGTAATCAGTTGACGGCGACAGAAATCTTTAACCGGCAGAAAAAAGGTTGCTTCTTCAGACATGCTCAACTCCCTTGAAGAGATTCTGTTGATTGTAAATGGAATTCTACACTTATGCTTGCACCTGTCAATTATTTCCGCTACATATCCCACCTCTTGAAGAACTTTCCTACAACCACTTGACACATATAGACAAATCCGCATATACAGAAGGATAAAAAAATAGAGGAGTCTCAATTTATGATGTTAAAAAATCTTTTGCTTTTGCTTGTCGCTGTATCGTTATTCGGTTGTTCACAGGATCAACCAACTCAATTGACCGCCCAACCAACATCAGCAACAACAGAATCAACTCCAGCACAAAACAACCCTGCGGTTGCTGAAAATCTTTTGGTCTTTTTCATCGATCCCAATGGGGGACCTTGCCAGATGCAGGGAGAAATCCTGACCCAGATGTCTGCTGAATTGGATGGAAAAGTGTTGATCAGGCCGGTCCAGACCACTGTCCCGGAAGATATGGACATTTTTTACGCTTACGGAATCAGGGCACTCCCAACGATTCTGTTAGCCGATTCTTCCGGCAAGGAGATAAAACGACTCCCGCCTGGAGTACACGCTGCAGAAACGATTCGCAACCTCCTGAACCAGATTCCAGCGAATTAATCCAATGACACTCCTTGATCTGAGCATCACTACCATGGCGATGACCATGTTTGCCGGAATCGCCAGTATCGCATCGCCCTGTGTTCTCCCGGTTGTCCCGATTATTGTCACCGGAACAGAAACTGACCACAAACACCGCCCCCTGCTGATAGTCCTGGGGTTAAGTCTCAGTTTTATCGCGATGGGAGTTCTCACCTCGCTGTTTGGTGGAGCCATCGCAGGAACGATGCCGGTACTTGAAAAAGTAGCAGGCATCCTCATCCTGTTATTTGGTCTACTGATGTTGTTTGATATTAATCTATTTAAAAGGCTAACCCTGTTTTCAAATATTCAAAGTCGCAGCAGAGGGCGCTGGTCCGGGTTAGTTATGGGGTTGACTTTGGGGTTGGTCTGGATTCCCTGTGTTGGACCGATGCTGGCGGGGGTGCTGACTCTGGTTGCCACCGACGGCAGACTCTCCACCGGTTTGATTTTACTGGCCTGTTATTCCCTTGGATTTGCCATCCCGATGTTGCTGTTGGGTTATGCATCGCAATCGGTTCGCCAGAGAATCAAGAAGGTCAATGCCCACCCCCTGGTTATTCGACTCATCAGCGGGGGACTGTTGATTGTCTTTGGCATCTTCATCCTGACCAAGGGGATGCTGGGGGTCAGTGCGTTATTCTGAATGACGCTAGTTAAAGCATTATTGCAGTAAACTTGGGACTGTCCCCAGTCCCATCGGGGGCTGTCCCGAAGTTTACGACCCACGAAGACCCGCGGTTGTTTACACCGCAAAAGCCTGGGACAGCCCCCATACGGGGACAGTCCCGGTTTTGCTGCCATCTATCCTTAAGCTAGGAAACCGCCGAGTTTAACAAGAATCCAACAACTGAACATCAACCTGCTCCCCAGCAGAAAGTTCAGTCTGTTCTGCTGACAACACCGCAATCGCATTGGCTCTGATCATGGTACTGAGGATACCGGTATTCTGGTCACCAGCACTCTCTGCTAACAGACCCTCTGAGGTTTGCTCTACTTTTACCCGTAAAAACCGGGTTTTGCTGGTTTCGTTATAAAGGGGTGCCTTCAGAGTTGCTTTGACCTGTGGTCGAATAACCTCGCTGTGCCCCATCATTTTCAGTAATGCAGGTCTGACCAGCATTTCAAATCCGATCATACTGGAGACCGGATTTCCCGGTAACGAAAAAACCGCAATCCCCTCCTTAAGACCAAAAGCAGTCGGTCCACCAGGTTTGATGGCAACTTTCCAGAACAACCGTTTGACCCCGGCACTTTCCAGTATTTCACGCACCAGATCCCGATCACCGGTCGAAACCCCGGCAGAAGTTATCAGCACATCGGCCTTAAGTCCCTGGCCGATTTTTTCTTCAAGGCTTTCACGGTTATCCTGAGCAATACCAAGTATTTTTGGAATGGCACCAATCTCTCTAATCGCAGCGGCAAGTGAATATGCGTTGCTGTCGATGATCTGTCCAGGGCCGGTTATTTCACCGGGAGCAACAAGTTCGTCACCCGTTGAGAGGATCGCAACTTCTGGACAACGACAAACTTGCACCGCCGTCCGAGAAAAGGCGGCCAGCAAATTGATATCAGCCGGACGAAGGACGGTGCCAGCCGGAAGCAGAACTTCATCCTTACCAATATCACTGCCGCGAAAGCGGATATAATCACCAACCTGCACCAGTTTTTTAACAACTACAAATTCTTTGCCTGGCTCAGTATTTTCAATCGGCACAATCGCATCGCAACCCCTTGGAATTGGCGCTCCAGTCATGATTCTTACTACCGTTCCAGACTTAACTGAAACATCATCGGCAGAACTTCCAGCAGGGAGATAGCCATCCACTTTCAGCCGGGAAAAAGGCTGACAATCGGTTGACCTGACGGCAAAACCATCCATTTCAGAATTGTCCCAACGGGGCATATCCCAAGGGGCAGGAACCTCTTCAGCCAGAACCCGCCCCACCAGGGCTAAAAGGTCAACCGACTCGGATTCCAAGGGAGCGACATTATCCAGAATTATGCTTCTTGCCGCTTTAAAACTCTCAGCCATAAATATCTTCTCTATTCACACATTTCGTTTTTACTGATTGCTTCTGCCTTGATCCGATCCAGCAGTAATGCCAGAGCCGGTTTGACATTTTCACGAATATCACCCGCGACAATGAGAAACAGCAGATCATCACCCGGTTGCATCACTCCCGAATGAGCTTCCACCACAACCCTGAAAATCCCCTCCATACGCTCAATTTCACTACGAATCTGTTCAACCTTATCCTCATCGGCAACCACCTCAATCCGGGATACCGGAGAGTGATCACCACGCGACCAACCACGTACTGTGCCGTTGTGAATCAAGACCATACCAACATTTTCGGCAAATGCCGGATCCTGCTTCATTGTTGCGATTGTTTTTGAGATATCCATCTGCTTTGCTTTCTTTTTTTATTACCATTCAGCAAAAACGGGACTGTTCCGAATGGCACTAGATTAAGCATTATTGCAGTAAACTTGGGATGTCCCCAGTCCTATCGGGGGCTGTCCCGGAAGCTTACGACCTACGAAGAACTGTGGTGGTTCGCGCCGCAAAAACCTGGGGCAGCCCCCATGCGGAGACGGTCCCGGTTTTGCTGTCATCTACCCTATCCCCCAATCTGTGCCATAGAAAATGGGGAGTATTCAGATGTCTGGGAATTTAATGTATGGCAGGCAGGTTTATCATTGACCAGCCGTTGTAATTCGCTGGCGACATGACTCACATTTCCCGGAATCAGCAGTGGCTTTAAATCAAATTCATGATCGGAGAAAAGGCAGGTTCTGACCCCTCCCGAAGCGGTAATGCGAATTCGGTTGCAATCCTGGCAAAAGTGTCCTGAAAGAGGAGCAATCACTCCAAGCTGCCCTCGGGCTCCGTCAATTGCGAACTCCTCTGCCGGACCCGCCAGAGCGCCTCGATCAACTGGATGGAGGCAATAATGGTCGTTTAAGCGCTGTAACACTTCTTTGCTCGAGACCACCAGTGAACGCCAGTTTTTATCTTTCAGCGTCGGCATATATTCGATAAACCGGACGGTACAATTATGCTCCTGCGTCAACCTGGCAAAATCGAGGATTTCATTGTCGTTAAAGCCGCGCATTACCACCATATTAATTTTATAAGAGAGTCCAACCTTCTCAGCGGCAGCAATACCGGCCAGCACTTGAGGAAGAAGATCCCGCCGGGTCAATCGGGTAAACATCGCCGGTTGCAGCGAATCAAGGCTGATATTGAGCCGCTGCACCCCCACATCTTTCAATGCCTGTGCCATTTCAGGCAAAAGCACTCCATTGGTTGTCAACACCAGCTGCTTCAACCCGGAGATATTGGCCAGTTGCTCCAGAAACGCGATAATCCCGGATCTGACCAAAGGTTCACCTCCCGTCACCCGGATTTTTTCAATTCCAAGAGAAACAGCTGCTTCAGCAATCAGGTGAAACTGTTCGTAGCTTAATATTTCACCATGTCCGAGTTTATCGATCCCATCAGCCGGCATACAGTAAACACAGCGCATGTTACAGCGATCTGTCACAGACAGACGCAAATAGTTAATTTTCCGGCCAAAGTTATCAGATAAAAGCATTGCTAAGAGAGACTCCTACGCATGTATACAATTTTTATATGAAGTTTAGCATATATTTTGTTGTTGAAAAATCAAAAGCTGTTATAATTTTATCCGTTGTGTATATTTTTGGGGGATTCATGCTGGCCTGCCGGATCAATAAATCAGCCTGTCCTCTGATCCAGATAAAATCATAACCAACCATCCAAGGAGGTCACTTATGCAAAAACTGATTCGCATCGAACCGTCGAAGTGCATCGGTTGCAAAACCTGTGAAATGGCTTGTTCTTTCAAGCACACAGGAGAATTCATGCCAAGTCGATCACGTATTTTCAACGAGGTTTTTCTTGATGAAGCCAAGTTTATCACCGTCACCTGTATGCAATGTGATGATCCCTGGTGCGTCAAAGCGTGTCCAAAAGCTGCCATCAGCAAAGAGATGCCGTCCGGCGTCGTTATAGTTGATAGGGATCGTTGTGTCGGTTGCCGTACCTGCGTCAGTGCCTGTCCTTTCGGGATGATCAAGTATGTTCCAACCCTCGGTGTCGTTGACAAATGTGATCTCTGTGGTGGTGATACGCCAGAATGTGTCGCTTTCTGTCCGACCCAGTGTTTGACTCTGGAAGAAGAGGATACACCGCTGCGGCAAAAAATGTTGCGATTTGTTGACGCAATGAAAGAGGGACAGATGGAGGTGCGGAAATGAGTAGATTTAGCCTGAAAGGGTGGAGCGGAAAATTGTTACGTGTCGATTTGACCGCCGGAACCTGTACCGATGAAGTTCTCAATGAACAATGGGCACAAGAGTACCTTGGTGGGCGTGGTTTAGGAACCAAGTATTTTACTGAAGAAGTCGCCGCTGACGTTGATCCATTTTCAGCCGAAAACAAACTGATTCTGGCAGCTGGCCCGCTGACTGGCACTTACGGTGCAGCAAATGGCCGCTACATGGTTATCACCAAATCACCGCTGACCGGAACGATTGCCAGCTCCAATTCCGGGGGGTACTTCCCTTGTGAACTGCGCTATGCCGGTTATGATATGGTTATTTTCGAAGGCAAGGCTGAGTATCCTTCCTATCTGCAAATTCATAATGACAAGGCTCAGCTGGTAGGAGCCGTTCATCTTTGGGGCAAATCGACCAAGGAGACCGAAGATCAGATTCTTGCCGAATTCCACGGTGATGCCAAAATTGCCTGTATCGGACCGGCGGGTGAAAATCTGGTCAGTTTTGCCGCAATTATCAATGATAAGCATCGTGCTGCCGGACGTACCGGAATCGGTGCGGTTATGGGAAGTAAAAACCTCAAAGCGATAGCAGTACGTGGAACCGGTGGAGTCAAGATTGCCGATCCAGTTGCATACCGTGAAGCAGCTCTCGAATCTTATAGCTTGCTCAAGGAAAATCCTGTCTCTGGCCAAGGGCTCCCCGCTCTTGGAACCCCGGTTCTGGTCAATGTGATTAACCAGCTCGGGGCTTTACCGACCAATAACTTCCAGAAAGATACCTTTGAAGGAGCCGAGGCAATTTCAGGCGAAGCTCTCGCTTCAACCTATCTGAAACGGAATAAAGGGTGTATGGGTTGCGTTATTGGCTGTGGTCGAGTCACCGGTTTGGCCGGTGCCCGCTTCAGTGGTGATGGCGAAGGCCCCGAATATGAAACCCTCTTTTCATTGGGATCAGCCTGTGGCGTCGATGATCTGGCTGCGATTACCAAGGCCAACTACATCTGCAACGAATATGGGATGGATACGATTACGGTAGGAACAACGGTCGCCTGTGCTATGGAACTGGCCGAAAAAGGATTGGTCAGTGAGGAAGAGATCGGGATGCCACTCAGTTTTGGTGATGCCGATGCGATGGTCAAGCTGGTTGAGATGGCAGGTAAACGGGAAGGATTCGGTGAAAAACTTGCCATGGGTTCCTACCGTCTAGCCGAAAGTTTCGGTGCCCCGGAGCTGTCCATGTCAGTGAAAAAACTCGAATTCCCCGCTTACGATGGCCGTGGTATTCAAGGAATTGGCCTGAATTATGCGACCAGCAATCGTGGCGCCTGTCACGTTCGCGGCTATATGATTTCACCGGAAGTCCTCGGTCTGCCAGAGAAACTTGATCCTCAGGCGACTGAAGACAAAGCGGTCTGGACCAAAATCTTCCAGGACTTTACTGCAACGGTTGATTCTTCTGGCGTCTGCCTGTTCACCACTTTTGCTATCGGTGCACCCCAGTTTGCCAATTTCCTCACCGCAGCAACCGGAGCTGAATTCACCGAAGAAACCATTATGGAAATCGGGGAGCGGGTCTACAATATGGAGCGGGTTTTCAACCTGAAAGCCGGTGTTGACACCTCCCAGGATACGCTGCCGAAACGGCTTCTGGAAGAGCCTATTCCCGATGGACCACTCAAGGGTGAAGTGAACAAGCTGGGTGAAATGCTACCCGAATACTATCAGGAGCGAGGTTGGAGCGCAGAAGGAATTCCGACCGACGAGAGACTCCAGACTCTTGGACTGGTTTAAATAATATTCAGCAAAACCGGGACTGTCCCCTCATGGGGGCTGTCCCAGGTATTTGCGCTGCGAACCACCACAGCTTCATGACTCGTAAACTCTTGGGACAGCCCCCGATGAAACTGGGGACGGTCCCGAGATTACTGCAGAGTCCAGTGTTTAAACCTACTTACCAGGGATGTTTTTATGGCTGAACACTATGATTTTGTCATTATCGGCAACAGTGCTGCCGGACTACAGGCAATTCGTACTCTCCGCAAGCATGATCGACAATCAACCATTGCCATCATTGATCGTGAAGATCGTCCAGCTTACTCGCGGGTTTTGACCCCCTACTACATCGGTGGACATATTCTCCGTGAGGGTCTCGATATTGTTGATCACTCCTTCTATCAAGAATGGGGCATTACCCCTGTTTTCGGTCAATCAGCAGTCTCGATTGACCCGGAGAAACACTCTCTGGAGCTGGCAGGTGGTCGCAAAATCAGCTTTAAGAAACTCCTTCTGGCAACTGGAGCGGAAGCACGAACGCTGCCTATAGCGACACAGCGAGCCTGCGTTCTCCGCCATATGGCCGATGCCGAAAAACTGGTCGATCTCTATCAGGAAATCAAAAGTGTGACCGCTGTTGGAGCTGGTCTGGTCAGCCTGCCACTTCTTTCCCATGCCTCAGAGCAGGCAGAAAAACATCTGGTGGTTGGCTCCAACCGTATCTTCAGTCGGGTGGTAGATCCCGAGACCTCAGCAATTCTGGAAGATCAGTTGAAAGCAAAAGGTCTGAATATTCATAAGGAAAACGATATTAAAGAGATGGCTGAAGAGGAACAACTGCAACTGAAATTGCACAGTGGCAAACAGCTAAACAGTGATCTGCTGATCATCGGTAAAGGGGTCACCCCGAATATCCATTTAGCAACTGCCGCCGGGCTGGATACCGCCGATGGAGTTCTGATCAACGACAACTGCCGCAGTAACCATCCCGATGTATATGCTGCCGGTGATGCTGCCGAAGGACTGGACTTTATCACTGGCGAAAAAACCATTCAGGGAAACTGGATGACCGCAGTCGAACAAGGAGAAAATGCCGCGCTGAACATGTTGGGAATAGAATGCCGCTATCAGGGGAGCCTGAAGAACAATATTACTGAAATTTTTGGCATCGGGGTTGCTGCTATTGGCTATTGCCAGGATGATGTTGCTGAAATCATCAGCAGCTGGAATGCGCTGACAGGTCGCTTCCGCAGGGTATTTCTTGATGAAAAACAACGCGTGGTCGGGGCAAACTTGATCGGTGAAACCAACGATTCTGGCCTCTATTATCAATTGGTCACGACCCGAAGTGTTTTCCCCGGTAAAACAATGCTTACCGGTACCGCCAATTATGCCCAGACACTGTTTCGCCTGGAATAGCTGATGATTAAAGTTCAATTCTACAGTCTGATTCGATTATTATTGAAACAGGAAAAGGTTGAGTTGCCCGCTTGCGCGAATGAAAACATTGAGCAGTTCCTGCAACGCCTCCAACAACAGATTGCAACTCCATTTATACATAAGTTATTGAACGAAAACGGGGAGATGTTTCCTGGCACCATCATCATGATTAATCGGCGCAACATCCATCATCTGGAAAAATTGGAAACCCCGGTTCAGGATGACGACGTGATCGCATTATTCCCTCCTGGAGC
>JAYEME010000180.1:0-4244 GCA_034717915.1 Thermodesulfobacteriota bacterium | reverse complement strand
AATCGGCAGATTCTTCACTGGGGACAGGAACGACAACAACAGCTTGAAGATGCAACGGTTCTGATCGCCGGAGTTGGTGGCCTGGGAGCAACAGTGAGTCAGTTACTGACTCGAGCCGGAGTTGGCAAGCTCTATCTGGTTGATGACGGGAAGGTTGACTGGCCCGATCTCAATCGTCAACTTCTCTACAATGAAACTGACATTGGTCAGCCCAAGCTTGAAATTGCCAAGCAACAGCTGCACCAGATCAACGGAAGCGTCAAAATTGAGCTTCTACCACAGCACATCGACCGCTCCTTCCAGATTCCAGCCGATGTTTCAATCATTGCAGATTGTCTCGATAACTATTCCAGCCGTTTCGATCTGGAAGCTGGCTTGACTCCTGGCTTGTTTCTCATCCATGGCGGGATAGAGGGGGATCAGGGGCAGGTACTCACCCTGCAAAAGGGGAATTCTCAATCACTAGCTGATATTTTTACCGGTGCCCAACAACCAAAAGGGGAGATTCCCGTCACCGGAGCCGGAGCGACACTCCTTGCCGGTTTCATGGTCAACGAGCTGTTCAATACCATTTTCGGGAAACCGCAACTGCTTAACCGCTTCCTGATCGTCGGACTCAGTGATCTGCATTTGAGCTTTCTTGAGGTTTGATCACTTTCATAGACATTTCCTCCATTAATTCCTCATTGATTTGACCTTGGCTCTTATCTATGTAATTATGTGTCTGTTCAAGGCGACACCCTGCCAGGGTGTTCCGTCCTTGCCCCGCAAGGGGATCGTTAAGATCATCACCCCGGGTGATGCTTCGCAGATCCCTTTTTCTTTCAGAGTTGCGCTTGGTTTTGCTATCTCAGCTAAACCGGGTCGCGGGTCGCTCTGCCTACTAAACAATTAAATCATGCTGTTTTTGGGAGGACGCTACGTGCGATCCTTTCCCCCTTTTTTTATTCTGTTTTCTTGCATTTTTAAGTCCCTCTCAAATCAGCACATTATTGCTAAATAATTAATATTTGAGGAGAAGTAATGGAAGAAGAAGTAAAAATAAAGGTTGAAAACCTGTATAAAATTTTTGGTCCCCATCCAAAAAAAGCTCAGGAATTACTGAAACAAGGGCTGGCCAAAGAGGAAATTTTTGACAAAACTGCAACCACCGTCGGTGTTCAGGACGCCAGCTTTGAAATATACACAGGTGAAGTATTCGTTATTATGGGACTTTCCGGCTCAGGCAAGTCAACCATGGTGCGGATGATCAACCGCCTGATTGAGCCGACGGTTGGCAAGGTTTTGATCGACGGAAAAAATCTCGTCACCATGGATGATGACGAGCTGGTCAAGATACGGCGCGAAAAAATGGGAATGGTCTTCCAATCCTTTGCCCTGATGCCCCATATGACGATCCTGCAGAATGCCGCATTTGGACTGGAACTGGATGGCGTTGATGTCAAGACTCGTGAAGAGCGGGCTATGAAAGCGCTGGCACAAGTGGGACTGGATGCCTGGGCCAACAGCAAACCCAATGAGCTTTCCGGCGGCATGCAGCAGCGGGTCGGCCTGGCGCGGGGATTGGCTGTTGATCCCGACATTCTGCTGATGGACGAAGCTTTTTCCGCCCTTGACCCGCTCATCCGTACTGAAATGCAGGATGAGCTGCTGAAGCTCCAGGAACAAGAAAAACGCACCATCGTCTTTATCTCTCACGATCTCGACGAAGCGATGCGCATCGGCGATCGGATTGCGATTATGGAAGGGGGTCGCGTCGTACAGGTTGGCACTCCGGAAGATATCCTGCAAAATCCAGCTGACGATTACGTCAAAGCGTTTTTCCGCGGGGTCGATCCTACCAACATCCTCTCTGCCGGTGACATTGCTGTCAATACTCAGGTAACCGTCATCAGCCACCCCGGCAAAGGGGCGCGTGCAGCCCTGCAGAGGATTGTCGGCTATGATCGCGACTATGGTTATGTCCTTGACAACAAGCGTAACTTTCTTGGTGTTGTCTCTACCGACTCTTTACGCTCTCTGATCGATCAAAAGGGCGATACTAAAGACATTACCAAAGCCTTTGTCACAGCAAGTGTGAGGAACAGTAGTGATTCAATGCAGGATATTCTTCCCGACATCAAAGATTCACCCTGTCCGATTCCAATCGTTGATGACGATGGTATCTACTGTGGGGTTATCTCCAAAAACCTTTTCCTCGAAACGCTGCATCGCGATGGAACTATCGCAGAGGAACCGGAAACTGTCGAGTAATAAAGTTATTATGGTTTTATAGAAAGAGAGTAATAGATGAATTTTTTTAGCTTTGAAGAAAAATTGATTCCTCTGGACGAATGGATACAAACCTTTGTTGACTGGCTGGTCTACAACTACCGCGGTATTTTTCAAGCCCTCAAAACCCCGATAGAAATTGCGCTACAGGGATTTGAGTGGATTTTCAATGTCCTGCCACCAGTCGTTGTCATTATCCTGCTGGCGGTAGCCGCCTGGCGCTACGCCGGAAGAAACACCACCATCTTCACCGTGGTCTCTTTTGTGCTGATCGGTTACCTCGGTCTCTGGGATGAAACCATGACCACTCTGGCAATGGTGATTAGTTCAGTTTTTTTCTGTGCCCTCGCAGGGATTCCGCTGGGGATCATGGCGGGTCGCAGTGACCGATTTGAGGTACTGCTGCGTCCAGCACTCGATGCCATGCAGACCATTCCATCCTTTGTCTATCTGGTTCCGGTGGTCATGCTTTTCAGCATCGGCACCGTATCGGGGATTCTGGCAACAATCGTCTTCGCCCTACCCCCCATCGTCCGTCTCACCAATTTGGGTATCCGTCAGGTTCACCCGGAATTGATTGAAGCGGCATTAGCATTTGGTGCCACCCCTGGACAAGTATTACGTCGCGTCCAATTTCCACTCGCCCTGCCATCGATCATGGCTGGACTCAACCAGACCCTGATGATGTCTTTGGCAATGGTTGTTATCGCCGCACTGATCGGTGCCGGTGGCTTGGGAAATCCAGTGGTTCAAGGACTGAATACTCTCGAAATCGGGCTGGCAAGTATTGGCGGTCTGGCAATCGTTTTACTGGCAATGGTTCTCGACCGCATCACTCAGGGTTTTGCCAAACATTAACCCATTAACTCATAACGTAAAGGAGAAAAACATGAAACGCATTCTGTTAGCTGTATTGCTGTTATCTTTGACGGTGCCTGCATTTGCGAGCAACGCTAAACCAGGAGAAGGGGTTGAAGTACGCCCTGGGCGAGCCACCTGGGATACTGGCTACTTTCAAGAGGCTCTTGTCCGCTCTGGCCTGAAAACACTTGGCTACAGCGTAGAAGACCCCACAGACCTATCGAACCCGCTCTTTTACCAGGCCGTCACGCTTGGTGATCTCGACTACTGGACCAATGGTTGGCTCCCGAATCACGCCAGCCAGATGCCAAAACATTGGGAAGAACGAGCTGAAATCATTGGCTACGTGGTCAAAGCAGGTGGATTGCAGGGTTATCTGGTATCAAAAAAAGATGTAGAAAAATTTGGGATTAAATCCCTCGATGACTTTAAGCGCCCGGAAGTTATGAAAGCTTTTGACAGCAACGGCGACGGCAAAGCTGACCTGACCGCCTGCCCTCCAGGTTGGGGTTGTGAGAAAAACATTACCCACCATTTTAAGGTGTATGGACTTGATGACTATATCAACCCGATCAAAGCCGGGTACTCTGCCAGCATGGCCGATACTCTGGCACGTTATGGCTCTGGCGAACCGATTTTCTTCTACACTTGGGCACCAAACTGGACTATCGGCAAGTTGAAGCCTGGCAAAGATGTTATGTGGATTAACGTTCCAGAAATTAATCCGGACGAAGGGCAAAAAGCGGCAGTCGAGCGCATGACCGTCAGTGGCATTGATGGTGCTGTCAGTGATCCGCTCAAAGCCGGTTTTGTCGTCAGTGATATTCGGATTGTTGCCAACAAAAAATTTCTGAATCAGAACCCGGCCGCAAAGAAATTTTTTGAAGTATTCACCCTGCCCCTGGCAGATATCAATGCTCAAAATACCAAAATGCAGGGCGGTGAAAAATCTGCCAGCGATATCGACCGCCATGTTCAGGAGTGGATCAAAGCTAACCAGGCCAAATGGAATGGCTGGCTTGATGCCGCACGTAAAGCCGCTAAATAAAACTTATCGGCAACGGTAAAAAATGGCCGGAGGACATAATCCTCCGGCCATTTTTTTTACAAAT
>JAYEME010000179.1:0-8584 GCA_034717915.1 Thermodesulfobacteriota bacterium | reverse complement strand
GGAAATTTTCAAATGTTTCGTTTGAGGGGATCCTGATCCATGATAACGGGATCGCTATTGACATCAATGAGGCACTCGTAAAGATGTTTGGCTACTCAAGAGAAGAGGTCATTGGTAAAAATATTATAGAATTGATTGTCCCGCATGAGTATCACGCGAGGATAAGGGAAAATATAGCCAAAAGTAATCCAGTCCCTTACAGCGTTATGGCAAAAAAGAAGGATGGAACGCTGTTTCATATAGAGATCGAATCAAAAAGTATAGAAGATGCCCGTGGCAGTTATCGAGTGACCGCTTTAAGGGATATATCTCGGCGCAAACAAGCAGAACAATCATTCCAAGAAAGTGAACAGAAATATCGAACTTTGCTGGACAAGCAGAAAATCGCTGTCTTTCTGCATAAGCTCCGTGCAGAAGGGTTTTCCCCTTTTTCCGAGGTTAATGCTTATGCCATAGAGCATTATGGCTATTCTCGGGAAGAATTTATGGCACTAAGCCCTACGGATATTTCGATCAAGGATGCTGTAAGCAAGTACGGTGGAGTCGATTTCCGAAAAGAGCTGTTGACTCGAGAATCTCTGGAATTTGAAACAATGCACATCAAAAAATCTGGGGAACAGTTTCCGGTAGAAATCAATACCTCAATCATTGATCTTCAGGGCGAAAAATATATCCTCTCGACGGTGAGGGATATAACTGAGAAGAAGCATGCAGAAGATCAACGACAAGAGCTAGAAGCGCAACTGCGTCAGAAATACAAGATGGAAGCTGTTGGGGTGATGGCCGGGGGTATCGCCCATGATTTCAACAATATTCTTGCCATCATCCTTGGTAATATTGAACTTTCCCTGCTGAAATTGCCGCCTCAGAACGAGATTGTGCCACGGTTGGGAGCGGCAAGGACTGCTATTTTACGGGCACGTGATCTGGTGCAACAGATTCTTACCTATAGTCGTCAGGATGTGCAGGGCTTCAAGCCACTGGAACTGCCATCGATTGTTGATGAAACTCTCAAACTGTTACGTTCTACAATTCCTGCAACTATAGAAATCAAAACAGCTATTTCACAAAGCAATGCTACCATTAATGCTGATGCAACCCAGATCCAAGAGGTGTTGATTAATCTTTGTAACAATGCCGTCCATGCGATGAATGGTCGCGGTACGCTGCAGATCAGTCTGGAATCTGTACAACTTGATCCAGCAGATATTCCAGTCGCTTCTGATATTTCCCCCGGTTGGTTTGTCAGGCTGAGTGTTCAGGATAGTGGTTCAGGGATGGAACCAGAAGTTTTGAGGAGGATTTTTGATCCGTTTTTTACGACCAAAAATGTTGGTGAGGGAACCGGAATGGGTCTGGCTGTTGTCCATGGCATTATTGAAAGTCACGGCGGTTTTTCCCACGTGAGTAGCTTCCCCGGGCATGGCACCACCTTTGAATTGTATTTTCCATCCACTGACCAGCCTACCCCTGAAGAGATATCGGCGATTCAGACGATCCCCAAAGGACATGAGCAGATTCTCTTTGTCGATGACGAAGAGATGCTGGCTGAGATAGGGAGTCGGATGTTGTCCGAACATGGTTACAACGTGGCCACCTCAACCAATAGTCAAAAGGCTTTGGAACTGTTCAAAGAAAATCCCGATCAATTTGATCTGGTGATTACTGATCAGACCATGCCTGACCTCAGTGGAAAAGATCTGCTGAAAGAACTTCTCGATACCAGGCCCAACTTGGCGACTATTCTATGTACCGGGTACAGTACCCAAATTAATGAAGGGGATATTGAAGAGCTAGGGATTAAAGCTTTTTGTATGAAACCGCTGGATCTTCCAGAGCTTTTAGAAACAGTAAGACGGGTACTGGATGAAAAATAAATCTGTTTGTTTATAGCCCTCTGACGGGTCGAGGAAGCATAAGCTGAGGGAACGGCTATCTCTCGATAGTCCCGTTTTGGATTTGGATGAGATGACCGTTCAGGCGCCCTGCCTGTGCTGGGTCATGAGTCGACATAATAACTGTCATCCCATTTTTTGCCAGGCTCCGCAGCAACTGTTCAAAGCCCGACAAACTGTCATGATCAATATTGGCAGTCGGCTCATCCAGTAACAGGACTTCCGGGTTCAGAACCAATGCTCTGGCCAGGGCAACCCGCTGAATTTCCCCCCCTGAAAGTTCCTTGATCGGTCTCTGTGAAAAATCGGCCAGGCCAACAATCGGAAGAGTTTCAGCAATCCTCTGTTCCTGCTCAGCTGGGCTGATTTTCCGGACGTTCAAACCGAAGGCAAGATTGCTGAATACGCTCCCTTGAAGCAGGTAGGGAGATTGTTCTACCAGGGTGATTTTACGGCGCAAAGACAGTTGGTTACTGGTAGAAAAATCAACAGGTTGACCTGAAAAGGAGAGAGAGCCTTGCTGTGGCTTGAGTAAAAAAGCCAGAATTTTCAGTAACGTGCTCTTCCCTGCTCCATTCTGCCCACTGACAACATGAATTTTGTGTCTGCCGATATCCAGCTGCGGAACTTTTAAACAAAAGTTTTCACCAAGGCGGAGTTCGATATTTTTTAACGTGTAAACAGATTCCATCGACCTACCTTTGTTGGACAAAATTCAAACCAAGATTAACCATCAAAGCGACTGCCAGCAGAATAATTCCTAGCGAGAGCCCAAAGGCAAACTCACCTTTACTGGTCTCCAATGCAATCGCTGTAGTCATGGTGCGGGTAACACCACGGATGTTGCCACCCAGCATCATGGCGACACCAACTTCGGCAATAACCCGACCAAATCCGGCAATAATGGCTGCCATGATGCCAAAACGAATTTCTTTCAGCAGTTGTATTGTGGTTTGAAAAGGGGAGGCTCCCAAAGTCAATAATGTTGGCATAATACGTCTATCCGCTCCCGCCACAGCAGCAAGAACAAGATTGGCGACAATGGGTGCCGCCAGAACCATCTGCCCCAGAATCATCGCAACTGGGGTAAACAGAAGCCCCCAATTCCCCAGCGGACCCTGCCGACTCAACAATCCAAACAGTAGCAGACCGATAACCACAGTTGGCAGTGCCATCAACGTATTTAACAGGGTTATCAGAATTCGCCTGCCACGGAAACTGTTGAGTCCCAACCATAATCCAATTGGAATACCGATCAGGGACGCAAAGAAAATTGCCGTTGATGATGTGTAAAGCGATGTCCAGACAGCGGTTCTGACTTCAACATCCAGATTGAAAATCAGCGTGATGGCTGTTAGCAGAGATTCGTAAAGGTAGTCCAAAGTTTCTATTTACTCCGTAACGTAAAAAAGCTGTTCACCACCTTTGCGGAATCCGGTAATTATCTCTCGGGCTTCCGTACCAATCAGGTAGTTGAGAAACTTACGACTCAAATCAACTTTGACGTGGGGGTGTTTTTTCGGGTTGACCATGATGGCACCATAGGGATTAAACAGACGACTATCCCCGGCAACAGCAATTCTTAAGGGAGTTTTCTCTCTAAAGGCAAGATAAGTTCCACGATCGCTCAAGGTATAACCCTGCCGTTCACTCGCCATGATAATGACATCCCCCATCCCTCGACCCGCTTCCAGATACCAGTTTCCAGCAGGGGAAACCCCAGCAGTAGACCAGAGTTGTTTTTCACGGGTATGGGTTCCCGAATCATCACCCCGGGAAACAAATGTTGCGTGCGCATTGGATATTTTTTTCATGGCTTCCGCAACATCATCAATACCTTTGATTTTTGCCGGATCATCTGCCGATCCAAGAATAACAAAATCGTTGTACATGACATCGCGGCGGTCAACACCGTACCCTTCAGCAACAAATTTGTCCTCTTTGCTTCGCGCATGCACCAGAATCACATCAACATCACCATTTTCACCCAATTTAATCGCTTTGCCGGTTCCAACGGCTATGATATCCACCTGACAGTCGTTAGCCTGTTCAAAGGGTGGTAACAGTTCCGCCAACAAACCGGAGTTATCAGTCGATGTTGTAGTTGCCAGTCGCAGATGTTCAAGAGCCATGGCAGGGCTGCAGAATAAACTGATGATCAGAAGTGTTAGCAGAATTGTGTTTCGTTCCATCTTAGTGTTCTCCCTTGGGCATAACGTTATTCAACTCCGACGATGACGCTGGTTGATTTGATGATGGCGCAGACTTCATGCCCCTCCTGCAAGCCCAGATTGTGGACACTGCTGTCAGTAATGGTTGCGGTAATGGTTTCACCGGCACCGATATCAAGAACAACTTCTCCGACAACAGCACTTTCAGTAATTTTTGTGATCTGACCGGTAATCCGGTTTTTTGCGCTGATTTTCAGGGAAAAATGGTTCTTGGCAATCATCACCGAAGAGGCTTTCACCAGTGCATAAGCCGATGAACCGACTTCCAACCCCAAAGCATCAACACTGTCGGTACTAATCACCGCCGTCATCTGATGTCCCGATTTCAGTTCCAAAACAACCTGAGAGACTGAAATGTCGCGGGTGATTTCACAGACAGTTCCGGAAAAAACATTTTTGGCACTGATACGCATGGTCATCCTCTGTAGTAGGGGCAGGTAGTTTTCAAAATCACCGAGATCCTCTTCCAGACGGGTAAGCATTCCCTGATGTTCTGCTTCTATCAGTCGATAGAGGCGAACAACCTTTTTCCCTTCTTCGGTCAACCGGGTTCCGCCACCACCTGAACCCCCCGTAGCGGCAACAGTTAAAGGCTGATCAGCAAGGTTATTCATCAGATTCAAAGCATCCCAGGCAGTTTTGTAACTCATTCCGGCCGCCTTGGCGGCAGTCGAAATAGAGCCACACTGATCAATCTGTTCCAGCAGATCAATCCGGTTTCCACCCAGAAAATTTTGCGCCTCTTTCTGTACCCACAAAGGGGCTGTCACAGCGACTTTAGATTGACTCATCATCTACCAGAGAATGAGTATTCAGGGGACATGAGCATTGTTGCAGTAAACTTGGGACTGTCCCCTGTTCTATCGGGGGCTGTCCCGGAAGTTTACGATCCACGAAGAACTGTAGTAGTTCGCGGAGCAAAAGCCTGGGGCAGATCCGTTTCTGCTGGTGTCTGCCCTTAACCTAGCGCCATTCGGGACACGTACTCATTACGTACCAACTGAATACGGATTTAAAGAATATAATTCTCTCGTTATATAGTTGAGTATATAGCGGATGTCAATATCGAATGAATCTGACAATAAGAAATTCAACCATTATCGAGAGTCAAACGAGGCTCTTGCAAAAGACCATTTATCGTCATTCCCGCGAAGGCGGGAATCCAGAGAAACACAAGCTTTCAATAAAAACTGGATCCCCATTTCCACGAGGATGACGACTTTTGCAAAAAGCTCAACCTATAGATTTTCTTAAAACCTTGTCATTAGCTGTCTATCTAACAGACGGTTGAAAAACTATCTGCATTGCGATTGCTGCGTTGAAAATTGTTTCAAAATGCTCATTTACCAGGTGATCTTTTTAATTGAATTCAGTTAAAAACTTATTGATATGTTGATGTTCTACACCGTCTATGTCCCCTGTCGCAAATTCGTCCATTGAAATAACAATTTTGCGGTAATTGTCCTTAATTGCTAGCAAGTTGCCAAACTCTCGTTTAATTACTTTTTCATCAGGCAGGAGGTAACAAACCTGGATATAAATAGTATAGCTATCTCTAACGGCAACAAAATCGATTTCTCGCTCTCCCAATTTGCCGACCATGACAGTATATCCAGTACATTCAAGGTGATTGAAAACGGCATTTTCTAATATCTTGCCCATATCAACCTGTTTGAAACCAATTAAGGTGTGGCGTAATCCTAAATCCTCAAAATAATATTTTTCCTGAATTTCGAACAACCTTTTACCTACAACGTCAAAGCGATTGGCGGTTCGAATAAAATACGATTCAGAGAGAAACGACAGGTAGTTCAAGACTGAGTTTGTTGATAATTTTACCTGCTGTGATTTGAGGTAATCACTGATTTTTTTTGCCGACAAAATTTGCCCCGTGTTGTTAGCTAAAAACTTAATCAATCGTTCGAGGAAGTTTACGTTTCTGATATTGTGACGCGAGACGACATCTCTCAAAACAATTGTGCTGAAAACATTTTTCAGGTAGCTGAAAATGATCTCATCGTCTAGTTCTAAATGGATTAAATAGGGCATCCCACCATATTTTAAAAATTTTAGTAGCGTCGCATTCGATTGTTCAAGCTGGTGAAACTGCATAAATTCTGTATAGCACAGGCTGTGAACGTTGATCTCAATGTAGCGACCAGCAAGATGGGTTGCGAGTTCGCCAGAAAGCATGTTTGAATTGCTACCAGTACAGTAAATATCAAAATTATCGCGGTTATTTAAATCTCTTAGTATTTTTTCAAAGCCAAATATCTCTTGAATTTCATCAATAAACAGGTAATTTTTTACGCTGTCAGACTTATTCTCTTGAATGTAGTGATACAGGTCATCAGCGGTTCTTAGCCAATCAAATTGATAATCTTCTTTGTTGATATAAATGATATGGCAAGGGGGTTGACTGCCCTCAATGAGCCGTTTTACCTGAAGCATTAAATAACTTTTGCCAACTCGTCGCTGTCCAGTAAAAACCTTGATAAGATCTTTATCTATAAACGGTTTTACTCGTGCTAAGTAAATATCTCTGTCGAGTATGTTGGTCATGTCAATGTACCTCCTAGCCGACCGATCGCTATTTTAACTATACATAATAAAAATAATCTACATATCGTATTCTTTAAGTATACTTAAAATATTTTCAATTTCAAGTTGATATTGATTCCACCTTCATCGGGGAAAAATTAAGGAGAACCCTCCTATTCTCCACATATTGATCGCTCGACCCAGAACTAAGGACTATTATCGACAGATTCAATTTTCGTCTTGTACTCGCGACTTCGAAAACGTTTTTCAATACCCTGCTAAATAGGGGCAAACCAGTTCAATCCAAAGACCGCCGGTATCCACCAGTCAAAATCAGCTAATCGTCTCTAATTTCTTCAACTGCCAAAGAAACAATTCCTTCCCCCATAAATGTCTAGAGATGGTTGTTCCTCCGCGCGGATGAATCGCCGCACATCCTCCTTTGTTTTCTTCCAGTCAAGAGAGGTGATCTTTTTTTCCAATTCAGTCAGCACCCAGGTTTTATCTATTTTGATATTCTGATTTTGCCATGGACCAAGTTGATTAATAGCAGAAGATAAAAATTCGAAGTTAATTTGGATGTTCTGGCTGGTGTACCAGATGAAATCATACCAGTCACGCCCTTTGACATATTTACGACAGAGCAGGGCATGGAGCTTTCCGGACAGTAGGCTGGGTTTGTCTTGTACGGTGACAGCAGATACAAATGGAAAATCAAGATATTTCAATTCGTAATTGCTTCCGGCTGGTGGATTGGTGTCGATCTCCAGCTTAATCCGGATTTTTGCCGCTTGACCGGTTTGGTTCCGGTGACGAAGGTTAATGACCTGACCCAGAGAATGATCCTTGAGAAAAACACTTTTGACTGCTGAATAAGTTTCATTACGGTCGGATATCTCGATATCGTAGCCATAGGCACTCAGCTCATCGGTTAGTTTGCGTAGATGACTTTTTAGCCGAAAATCAGTAGCGGGGTGCCGCAGGATAAAATCCATATCTTCGGAAAAACGATTCAATCCATAAAATATCCGCAGGCAGGTTCCACCCTGAAATGATGCGTGTTTAAAGAAGTCACCTCGGCTCAATGCTGCCAAGATAACTTCCTGGGTGATTTCTCGAATTGCCTGCTGTTCTTCGATCTCTGTTTTGCAATTGTAGCTCAATAGGCGCTGTTGGATTATCTGTATGCTCATGATTTTAATGCCCCCAACCAGCCAGACAAAAATCTTACAATCCGGCCGTTTTTGTAGTTGTTTATCAGCTCAGAAAGTTCTTGTGGTTTGACGGTCATAAGATCTTCTTCATCGATTCGTAGACTCATTGCCGCATCAGCGATGCCGTTCCAATGTAAGCGATGGATGTAAACATAATCAGCAAGTGCCTTGGCAGGTGTTGCCATGAAAAATACATTGCCGTTTTCATCCTTTTGTCGTTCTACATCGAAATAAAACGTCCGTTGTGGAACAGGTTTGTAACTGAAAATCCCAAGGGGCGTTGTAAACTCATTAGCTGCATTATAACTACAGCAGGTACACGCATAAACCGCTTCAGGAATCCAGCCATGAAAACTCAAAGCGGTTTCAGTGCTGATATAACTGGGACCATAAATGTGCTCGGCCAGGCTGTAAGAGCTGAGGGGTGTTTTCTGATATTTTGGTGCTAAACAGTAGAGTCCACGGCGGATATTGAGAATTTCTCCACTTGCCATTGCCCGCTTAATAAGCCCGTATTGACTGTATGTCGTGCCGCTGATTGCCGTTGCGACATCGGCTGGGGTGAAAATATTTATGGAAGCTTCAAAAAAATGGGATGTGAGTTTATTCATATTGCATTCTTTTTCGTGAAAGTAGTCATATTATGACTATTAATCGCAAATATATAACATTTTAAGCGGGTGTCAATACATCTAACCAACAA
>JAYEME010000178.1:0-8653 GCA_034717915.1 Thermodesulfobacteriota bacterium | reverse complement strand
TCAATCAGGTTCCCTTCAAATAAGAAAGCAGTATAGTCGGAAACCCGGGCGGCTTGCTGCATATTATGGGTCACGATAATAATTGTAAAATCTTTACGCAACTCCTTGATCGTTTCTTCAACTCGAGCTGTCGATTTTGGATCCAACGCGCTGCAAGGTTCATCCATAAGAATCACCTTTGGGTTAACTGCGATCGCCCTGGCAATACAGAGGCGTTGCATTTGTCCACCCGACAAACCAAGGGCACTTTCCTGAAGCCGATCTTTCACCTCGTCCCAAAGTGCGGCTGCCTTCAGACTTGTTTCGACCCGTTCATCAAACAAATTCTTGTCTTTTTCACCGGCAATACGCAAACCGTAAATGACATTTTCATAGATTGATTTAGGAAAAGGATTCGACTTCTGAAACACCATCCCCGCTTTACGACGCAGCTCAATAATATCAGTGTTTTTGCTGTAAATACTTTCCCCTTCGAGGATAACTTCCCCCTCGACCCGGCAACCATCAATCAGATCGTTCATCCGATTGAAACAACGAATCAGCGTACTTTTCCCGCAACCCGATGGGCCGATCAACGCGGTGACCTGTTTTTCCGGAAAGCTGAGGTCAATTCCGTGCAATGCCCGAGCATTGCCGGGATAATAAAACTTCAGGTTATTCACCTGGATAATTGGATTCTCAATCATGGTCATGATGTTTCTATTCTCCTAAAAGGTTCCAAAAGTGTAGCGTTTTTTCATCTTGTTACGTAAGCGGATCGCCACACTACTCATAATCAACACAATCAATACCAGCAATAACGTGGTGACAAAAACCATCGGTTTTGCCGCCTCAACATTGGGTGATTGAAAACCAATATCATAAATATGAAAACCAAGGTGCATAAATTTACGATCAAGGTGGAAGAATGGAAAATTCCCATCAATCGGTAATGCCGGAGCAAGTTTGACCACTCCGGTAATCATCAATGGGGCAACTTCACCTGCCGCACGCGCCATTGCTAGAATCAGTCCTGTCATAATTCCGGGAGACGCCATCGGCAGAAGAATCCGCACCAGAGTTTGAAACTTGGTCGACCCCAGGGCGTAAGACCCTTCACGCATTTCTCGAGGAATCGCGCCGAGAGCTTCTTCGGTTGACACAATCACGACTGGAACCGTCAATAATGCAAGGGTCAAGCTGGCCCAAAGCAGGCCGCCAGTACCAAAGGTTGGTGTGGGTAAGCGTTCCGGAAAAAAGAATGAATCGATGCCATGACCAATCCCGTAGATGAAAAAGCCGAGGCCAAATATTCCATAAACAATTGAGGGAATTCCTGCCAGATTGTTTACAGCAATCCGGACAATCCTGACTAATACCCCATCCTTGGCATACTCACGCAAATAAATAGCAGCAATCACTCCGAGGGGAAAGCTGAACAGACTCATGACAAAAATCAGCATGACAGTTCCAAAGATAGCCGGAAATAAACCACCCTCGGTATTGGACTCACGCGGTTCGCCAACAAACAACTCACCAAGCTTTTTCAGATAAAAAATAACTTTATCACCCGTAGCCATCTGGTTTGGTGCATAAACTTGAAAAATGTCGGCCAGAACAATCTCTTTTTCCTGACCATTGGCAGCGACAAAAAGTGCTTTTGCTTGACGTAATTTTTCGGTGCGATTGGTTTGTAATTCAACCAGAGTGCCAAATTCCTGACTTAATACATTCTTTTTATCGATCAATTTCTGTCGAGACAGATCTGTTTCTGCAACTTCCTTATAATCAAGCTTCAGAGTCTTAAGCCGTATCTGTTCCATCTGATAGCTGGCGTCCTTGAGCTTATCTTCCAATTCCGACAGTTGTTCCAGATCATTCTCTACCGTACCGAGAGCCTTGGATAAATCATCGACAGAAGCAGAAACAACCTCAGCGGTTTCCTTATCTACAAGCCCTTTAAGAACACCATAAAAATCTCCATGTTCAACCCGCTCAAGAACCAGAAATTTATCAGGGGTCTGCTCGGAAACAATTTGATCTTCATCAATCCAACGAAAATCGAGTCCGTACAGATCACGGTTGGCAATTTTATATTGGCGCCGCAGACCGGAATTATCGGATGTCGGCTCGCTACGTATCAATTTACCAATGACCTGACTGCCATCTTTCAGCTTCAGTTCCTGCAGTTCCGAAGGCCAGAAAACCCCCAGACCGTTAACCACAATGACAGTCAGCAAAACGATAGCGGTCAACAGAGTCACAGCGAGAGCCGACCCCGACAACCAGACCATCGGTTCACCAACCCGCCAGTATTTATTCATATATTTCATTTTAGTCATAGTTCAGATTCCTGCATTCCATTCAGTACGATGGGCGGCACCTGCCCATATCCCGTTATAATTCCTAAAAACGCCCGTATTTAGCTCTTAAACGCTGTCGCACAATTTCTGCCACTGTGTTGACGATGAAAGTCATCACAAACAGAATCACGGCAGAGAGAAACAGAGTTCGATAAAGGGAACCATCAACCGGAGCTTCTGGAATTTCGACAGCAATATTGGCCGACAGAGGACGCATCCCGTTAAAAATGCTCAGATCCATGATTGCAGTATTTCCAGTCGCCATCAGCACGATCATCGTCTCACCAACCGCTCGACCGAAGCCAATCATCGTTCCGGCAAAAATTCCCGGACTGGCTGAGGGGAGAATCACCCGCCAGACTGTTTGCCAGCGACTAGCACCAAGTGCCAGGGAAGCCGCTTTGAGGCTGGGAGGAACATTAGACAGGGCATCTTCAGAAATTGTAAAAATAATCGGAATAACGGCAAAACCCATAGCAAAAGCAATGATGATGCAATTACGTGGATCGTAGCGGGTGCCCATTTCGGTAAACAGCCACTGCTTTAAATCGCCATCAAACAACCAGTTTTCCAACCCCGGCCCAAGAACTGCGGCCATCGCTACAGCAATAATCAGAACCGGTGCAATCGCTAAAAACTCGAACCCGCCCTCAATCCGCTTCAAGGGTTCAATCTTACGCGCCGCTTGCCACAGGGCAATGCTCAGCATCAAAGCGGCCGGAATCAGGATGAGACTTAAAAACATTGCACCAAGGGAGCGTTCAATCATGGGAGCCAACCAGAGTGCGGCGAGAAAACCGATGATAACAGTCGGGATAGCTGCCATAATTTCTACTGCAGGTTTGACGATCCCCTTGAACTTGGGTCGAGCAAATTGACTGGTATAAATAGCGCCAAAAATTGCCAGCGGGACGGCAAACAACATGGCATAGAATGTCCCCTTCAAAGTACCGTAGATCAAAGGTGACAAACTCAGCTTGGGTTCGTAATCATCAGTCCCTGCAGATGATTGCCACGCAAAGGTTGGTTCCGGATAGCTTTCGTACCAGACCTTACCAAACAAAGTCTTGAAACTGATTTCAGGGTGGGGGATATCCAGCTTCCAGCTGATTAACTGACCCTTCTCGGTCAGGGCTACAATTCCATCACCGCGGGTCGTTAATGCATAGTGGGATATTTTTTCCGGATGGTTAATTCCAAGCAGGTATCGTTCGCTGGTCATGTGGCTGATCTGAACGCCATCAGTTGCAAAGCTCACCACAGATTTGTCATGGAGGGTTGGAGAAACAGCTTGAATCTCATCTGTATGCCCGGTAAGTTCATGGATGCGAGTCAGCGTCCAGCCGGCATCAGCATTTCGAACCGGGAACCAGGTCGTCACTCTGCCCTGGCTGTCACCTACAATCAGTGATACATCGCCAAACACCATATTCAATGCGGTGATCTCACGTTGATCGGAAAATGCCTGGGTCAATTCTTCCAGAATTGGCTCTTCAATATCAGCAAGGTTCCAACGTAAGATTTCACCCTGATCCGTTCCGGCGTAAAGGGTTGCACCATCGTTGGTCAAGACTATTTCTTTAACGCGTCCCTTGGCGGTATGTTCGAGTTGGTACGTTTCTTCAACTAATTCTGCTGCACCAAACAGACTTTCAGCTTCTTCAGCTAAACTTACCTCCAGGGTTCCATCCTGGAGCAAGTCAACCCGTACCTGACGACCTTCCTCATTGACTCGGGCAGTAACTTCAACAGGTCGACCAGCCGCTGGAGCAACAAAATCTGCCTGCTGCTCTACATTATGTCGGATACTGCGTTGATTATTATTGTGCTCATCAAAGAAAGGGGAAAACTTGACCTGTTCAATCGTTACACTGCCATCATTCCAAAGGAGAACATGGTTCAGCCGTCCATATTTTTTGACTGAAACTAGCTGCTGTGAACCAGACTCGCTGGCCAATTGATAATTATCCAGACTGGAACCATCGATAATATTAAAAAACCGGACAAGGCCATTCGTATCGATGGTGTACCCGGTTTCCAGATACTCATCCATACCAAGGTCGAGAATTTGCTTTCTTGCGACATCGCTGCTCAGATGAGTACTGGCGTGTAATTGAGAATCGGGGGACAAGAAAAGGGGGAAGGAAACTTTTGCGATTAGAAACAAGATAAAGACAACGCTGATAATAATCGCCATCCCGCCCACCGTGATGACCCACTTTGCGATCCGATCATTACGTTTTACTTTTTTCAGAAAAGCTGGATTCATAAAGCTTCGCTCTCTTTGACATGGCGCACAACAAGACCCTGCCTATAACGAACCAGGGTCTTGTTTTTTCAGCACACGAACATTCAGCTAATTAATCGAGCAGAGCCAACTGCTGCTCAACAATTTCTGCCGTCAGGGGGAGGTAACCATCTTTGATAACGATCTCCTGTCCCTCTTTGGAAAGAGCAAATTTCAGAAACTCTTTAACCAGAGTTGGCAACGGCTTATTTGGCTCTTTAACAACGTTGACATAAAGCATCCGACCGAGAGGGTACTTGCCGTTCATAACATTTGCATAGGTTGGCTCATACTGAGTATCACCCTGTTTTTTGCCCAGAGAGATTGCTTTGACACCAGAGGTCTTATAGCCAATACCCGAATAACCAATTCCCATTTTATCTTCGGTGACACCGAGAACAACAGATGCACTACCCGGTTGTTCCTTCACAGTGTCTTTGTAATCACCCTTGAAGAGGGCCTTCTTTTTGAAATAACCATAGGTACCAGAAGCAGAGTTACGACCATAAAGGCTGATTGGTTTCTTCGCCCAACTGCCTGACAATCCAAGCTCACCCCAGGTTGGAGCGTCGGTCAACCCACCTTTGAATGTTTTTGAGAAAGCGGCATCCACCTGCTGCAGTGACATCCCGTTAATCGGATTATCTTTGTTGACAAAGACTGCCAGAGAGTCCAGAGCAACACCAATGGTCGTTGGTTTAAAACCATACTTGGTTTCAAATTTCTGAATTTCTTTATTCTTCATCCCACGTGACATTGGACCAAGTTGACTGGTTCCCTCAATCAGTGCAGGAGGAGCAGTACTGGAACCCTTACCTTCGATCTGAATGTTAACATTCGGGTATTTCTTGCGAAAGCCTTCAGCCCAGAAGGTCATCATATTGTTCAGGGTATCAGAACCGACACTGTTCAAGTTACCGGCAACCCCCTGAACCTTGACATATTGGCTGATGTTGACATCAACCTTGAGGGGACTGGCAAAACTGCTACCGACAAATACTGCCAGAATCAGCAGAACCAGGCTCAGGCATTTAAATTTCTGTTGTTGTTTCATTTTTGATCATCTCCTTGAAAAAATATTATCGTTAATTGATGGTCAAGAAAATGAACTCCAAATATTAGGATTGTGTTAGTGGAGGGTAAGCGTTTTGCTAAATTATTGGATTGTTTCTTCGGCATGCAGCTGCGGAAGCAGCAGGGTAAAACAACTACCCTCCCCTGGTTGACTGGTGACGAGAATTTCACCTCGATGGGCATGGGCGACATGTTTTACAATCGCCAGACCGAGACCAGTTCCACCAAGATTACGGCTCCGTGCCAGATCAGCGCGATAAAAACGCTCGAACAGTCGCGGCAAGTGTTCCCGGTCAATGCCACAGCCGAAGTCTTGCACCCGAATACTGATTTGCTGATCCAGCTCTGCAACTTCGATTTGCACCTGACCACCCAACTCACTGTACTTGACAGCATTCGTCAGCAGATTGATGATTGCCTGCTCTAACAGTGAGCTATTCATTCGTACTTTGAGCGGTTCCGGGCAATTAATCTGCAGATGAATCTGCTGCTGTAAAAGCAGACTTTCACAGGCAACGCGAGCACTCTCCAAAACCGGTAGCAACAGCTCACAACTGAGATCCCACCCCCCTTGCTCAACACCTTGCTCTATCCGTGAGAGATTAAGGAGATCCTCGACCAGAGCATTAAGTCGTTCACTCTGCTTGAAGATAATCTGCAAAAAACGCTGATTGGTAGCATCTTCTGCACCCTCATCATCAAGCAGGGTTTCAACTGCCCCACGAATCGCAGTAATCGGGGTTTTCAATTCGTGGGAGACATTGCCGACAAAATCGCGACGAACCGATTCAAGTTGACGGAGACGGGTTAAATCGTGCAATACAATCAAAACTCCGATCCGACTCTCGTCACTGCCAGTCAGCGGGGTTGCCTGGATATGGAGATAGCGCTTGCTCGCCCCATGCATCATCAGTTCTTCCTCAAGTGGTTCTTCCCGATTCAACGCCTGGCGGATAAAGCGCTGCAGTTCAGCTTGGCGGATCACTTCCTGGATCGGTCGACCGGGATCCAGCTGAGGTGAAACCGCAAACAGTTCGGCAGCAGCCAAATTCAAACGGATAATTCGCTCATCGTTATCTACCGCAATAACCCCCTCAGTCATACAACCAAGGATTGTTTCGATTTCGCTGCGCTGTTCGATTTCCCGTCCAATTCGATCCGACAGCTTGGCCGCCATCTGATTCATCGCCTCAGCCAGGCGCCTGGTTTCCATAGAACCAGTAACGGCTAACGGAATATCCAGATCCCCACCTGAGAAACGCTGAACACCATCGGTCATCAATTCCAAAGGACGACTGAGACGCCGTGATAACCACCAGCAAAGGGGAGCCAATAAAACCGCAAGCACCAGACCTGCAAGCACCAACTTCCAATAGATCCCCTTCAGAGTGGCATCAATATCGGAGAGAGGCAAAGCGGTACGGATACTGCCGACCCGCTGCCCCTCAGTATAAACAGGAACAGCTACGTACATCAGCGATAGGCCAAGAGTCTTGCTGAAACGGATCGACATCCCCTGCGGAGCGGAAAGTGTCTGCAAAATCTCTGGACGTTGACTATGATTATCCATCTGCTGGGCATTTTCGTGCGAATCAGCCAACACCTTGCCATCGTTCAAAATAATGGTAATACGGGTACCCGATTGTTCGCCAAGATGGTGGACAAGTTGAGAGAGACGAAACCGGTCGCTATCATTGAAGCGCCCCTGAAGTTGAGGCTCAACCAGTTGCGCACGAGCCCGCAGATCATCCGCTGTTTGCCGATAATGAAAACTACGGAGTTCGCCCGAGGCATACCAGCCAACCACCACCAAAACCAGGATAATCAACAACAGGTAGGATGGATAAAGTTGCCAGACAAGCCGGCGGTGATTCAGTTTCACAGATCCTCCCGAAATCGATAACCAATGCCACGGACAGTCTCAATATAATGGCCACAGGAGCCAAGTTTTTTCCGTAAACCGGCAATTTGCACGTCAACTGCCCGATCGGTTACGGCATAATCCTCACCACGTACGGCATTAACAATCTGGTAACGGGTAAATACCCATCCGGGTCGACTGGCCAAAGCTTCAAGGACTCTAAATTCGGTAAAGGTCAGATCGATATTTTTCCCAGCGATCTGCACCAGACTCCGACCAGGATGGATGCGCAAGTCACCACGGATCAGTTCGTCGCCATCAGCTTGCTGCTGCAGTTTACTTCTGCGCCGGAGCACCGTCTGAACTCTGGCAAGGAGAACCTTGATGCTGAACGGCTTAGTGACATAATCATCTGCTCCCAGCTCAAGTCCACGAACAACATCTTCCTCTTCACCGCGAGCAGTGAGCATAATGATTGGTATTTCACTGGTTGCTTCATCGCTACGCAAGCGGCGACAAATTTCCATACCGTCAATCCCCGGAAGCATCAGATCAAGTAGAATTAAATCGGGAATTTTCGTAGCAATGGATTTCAAAGCCTCTTCACCATGGGAGGCACAATCAGCGTTGTATCCCGCCTTGATCAGATTGTAATGAAGCAGGGCAAGGATATCTTCTTCGTCTTCAATAACAAGAACGGATTTTTTCTGGTCGTTCATAGTCCCTCACATTTTTTGATTCTATATCCCCAAAAAAGTTCCTAAAAAAAAGGATAGCGTAAAAAACATTAGCCACCAAGACACCAAGCACTCCAAGAGAAGCAAAATGCTTAAGAATAGTTTTTCTTGGTGCTCTTGGTGTCTTGGTGGCAATCGCCTTTGCTTTGGTTATAGGTACGCATTTTTTGATTATCTCGTAACATCTATTGCTTTTGTTAGGATCTTGTGAGTTTATCAGATTTTACCAAATGGCTGGAATGTTTTCGTCTCATGTTTTAAACTGCCACAGATGAAGACACTTTTCCCCTTTTCCGCTATTGACCATTTGCGCACCTCTGCTTCTCTGTGCAGGAGATAAATATGCAACATT
>JAYEME010000177.1:0-8653 GCA_034717915.1 Thermodesulfobacteriota bacterium | reverse complement strand
TGCGTCGAATCAATATTTTTCCGCAGGCAGGACAACAGGTATCTGTCTCCACGGCCAGATTGCCCGGGTAGACATACTTCAGTCCCGCTTTTCGGCCAATTTCAACTGCTTGCCGAATTGTTGCTGGGGGGGTTGGTGGAGTTTGAGACAATTTGTACTGAGGATAAAACCGACTGACATGCCAGGGGGTCTCCGGCCCCAACTCCAGTGCAATAAATTCTGCAATCTCCTGTAATTCCTGCAGATCGTCATTGATCCCGGGAATCACCAGCGTGGTGACTTCGAGCCAGATACCATATCCGGAGAGTCTTTTCAGACTGTCGAGAACCGGCTGCAGCCCGGCACCGACATATTTATGGTAAGTTTCGTCGCGAAATGCCTTCAGATCGATATTTACCGCATCCAGCCAGGGATGAAACAGATCCAGCATCTCTGCCGACATATACCCGTTACTGACATAGATATTGGCAATTCCGGCCTCGTGCGCCAAACGGGCAATGTCGTAGCTGTATTCGAAAAAAACAGTTGGTTCGGTGTAGGTATAAGCAATTGAGCGGCACCCGTTTCTCTGTGCCGCTGTTACAATATCCTCCGCTGACAATTCGGCTCCGGCAAGAAGATGTTGTTCACGCGGCATCTGGGAAATTTGCCAGTTCTGACACCAGGCACAGCGGAAATTACAACCGGGAGTTCCGATCGAAAAGGCGCGGCTGCCGGGATAAAAATGATAAAGCGGTTTTTTCTCAATCGGATCGACATTCTGACTGACGGTCCGACCATAAACCAGCGTGTAAAGGGTGCCATCCCGGTTTTCCCGTACCTGACATATCCCCTTGTTGCCACTGGCAATAACGCAATAATGGGCACAGAGTTGACAGCTAACTTTATCTCCATCCAGTTTTTGATAGAGAAGCGCTTCTTTCATTGTTAACCTTCTTTTGATTATCGATTTTCCCCTCTCCCTGAGGGAGAAGAAATTGAACCTCCCCGCAGCAAGCTACGGGGTATCGAAATTCAGTAGGGTGGGCACTGCCCACCAAGTTTTACGTCACCAATCGTATTCGGTGGGCACTGCCCACCCTACATCTGGATTCTACGCAGCAAGCTGCGGGGAATTCGACCCAACATTGATTAAATTGGAAATTCAATCAATTCGTTCCTGAAGATAACCAATCAAATCATCCATGCTGATCAATTTTTCATAATCGCTTTCCGGAATTTCAACCCCGAGTTTATCATCAAGGCTGATCAAAAAATTCAAAAAATCAAAGGAATCAATGTCCAGTTCTTCACGGATGTTTTCCGTCGGAGAAAGTTCCTCAAAATCAGCTTCTGGGGCAATCTGTGTCAGCTCATTGATAATGGTTGTTCTTATCTCCGCTTCAATCATAAATTTTCAGGCTCCTGTAAAAAATGGTTGAGCGCATCAAGAAACTGACCACCCTGATGGCCGTCCCCGGCACGATGGTCAGCAGCCAGAGTTGCGGTTAACACTGGACGGACACTCAACGCTCCCTCCTCAGCCCAAGGTTGTTCAGCAATTTTCCCCAGACCCACCAACGCCACCTGAGGGGGATAGATCACACCATACACCGTCCTCACTCCAAGATCGCCAAGGCCAGTTACGGTCATCCCTGCGTCGGTCATCTCAGAACCACGCAGTTTTCCTGATCGTGTACGAGTGATCAGATCACTCAGTGCAGTCATCAATTGATCAAGGCTCAGCTGATCAACGTTGTGCAACGCGGGGGTCATCAGACCACCACCACGCAGGGTAATGGCAAAACCGATATCCACCGCTTGTTTCAATTGTAACTCTCCATCAACCCAATAAGCATTCAGTTCCGGAACCTTTCCCAGTGCCAAGGCGACAGCTTTCAAAGGCAAGACCACCGGCAACAGTCGTTCACGGATCGAGCGCTGCCGATTCTGCTCTTCCAGCCAGCGAAGCGATCGGCTCATATCGATATCGGTCGCCAGATAGTAATGGGGAATCTCCCGATTGGAGAGACTCATTGCGGCAGCAATTGCCTGGCGCACTCCAGCCTTGAAATCGGTGGTTTTTTTCGGTTCTGCGGATAGATGAGGAACCTTTTCTCTGACGGTTCCGCCAATGGCACGTTCGATATCGGCCAAACAAATAACTCCTTGGGATCCAGTTCCTTCTATTTGACTGAGATCAATATGGTTTTCAGCTGCCAATCTATGCGCAACAGGCGAAATCTGCCGCCGTTCAGCTATTTTTGTAGGAGCAGGGGTGGGAGTGGGAGCAACATCAGCAGCATCCCCCTCAGCAATAGTGGCCAAGACAGTACCAACCGCAATTTCCTCAGAACCGGGTTGAACCAATATCTGATCAACTACACCAGCATTGAACACTTCAACCTCGAACAACCCTTTTGCCGTTTCCACTTCAGCAATGCTGTCACCATGTTTGACCTGATCACCCACCTCAACCAGCCAGTTAACCAGGATTCCGGTGGTCATGTCTGCGCCCAAACTGGGCATGATAAAATCAGCCATGCACCATTCTCCTTGCAGTCTCAACAATCGTGGTCACCTGTGGCAACGCAGCCTCCTCCATGTGTTTCGCATAGGGCATCGGCACTTCGGCACTGCAAATCCGTTCAACCGGCGCATCAAGCTGATAAAAAGCTTGCTCCATAATTCTTGCGCTAATTTCCGCAGAGAGGCTACCACTACGCCAACCCTCGTCAACAATCAACGCTCGATGGGTTTTTGCTACCGAAGCAAGAAAACTCTCGGTATCAAGGGGACGCAAGGTGCGCAGATCAAGCAGATCGACTTCAATCCCCTTCTCTGCCAGGATGACCGCAGCATCTAGACATTTATGTAAACAGCTTCCGTAACTGATCAAGCTTAAATCCTTCCCTTCACGATGTACTTTTGCCCTGTCAATATTCACAGCGGCGGCTCTTTCAGCCAACTCCCCTTCCATCGGATAGAGGACAGCGGGTTCAAAAATCAGTACCGGATCAGGATCAATCAGGGCACTCCAGAGCATCCCGCGAGCATCTTCCAATGTTGCTGGGCAGAGGACTTTAATGCCAGGGATATGGGTATACCAGCCTTCCAGACTATGAGAGTGTTGAGCGGCCAGTTGCTTACCTCCACCCGTCGCCATGCGAATCACCAGTGGAACATTGAACTGTCCACCCGACATGTGCAGATAAGTTGCGGCGTTATTCATAATCTGATCAAGAGCCAGCAAGCTGAAATTGACCGTCATAATCTCTACAATTGGGCGCATACCACCCAGGGCAGCACCAATACCTGCCCCGGTAAAAGCTGATTCAGAGAGCGGGGTGTCGCGAATCCGCTCTGAGCCAAATTCATCAAGCAGCCCTTTACTGACGGCAAAGCAACCACCATAACGGCCGACATCTTCCCCTATCAGAAAAACTCGCTCATCTTTCTGCAATGCCTCCCGTAATCCTTCACGGACGGCATCTCGATAGGTCATTTTGCGTAGCTCCAATTCTCCCATCAGTTCACCCCCGAATCAGAATGGACAAATTTGCTGAGATCCTCGACCGATTCCCATTCGCTCTGTTCGGCGAAATCAACCGCAGTAGCAATTTCTGTGGCTATTTCCTGTTCCATCTCCTCCAGTCCTGAATCATCAATCCACCCCTGTTTCTTGAGGCGTTGGATCAGAGAAAGAATTGGACAGCGTTGTTTCCACCCTTCCACTTCCTGCTTGGAACGGTAAAGTTCTGGATCAAACATCGAATGGGGTCGGAACCGATAAGTACGACATTCCAGAAAAAACGGACCGCCGGTCTCTCTCACCGTGTCACTCGCTTTTTTAGCCGCCTCAGCGACAGCAATCACATCCATACCGTCAACCGTTGCCGTCTGCACAGCGTAAGCTGCAGCTTTACTCGACAGGTCAACAATCGACTCAGAAAGTTGCAGTGCCGTTCCCATGGCGTAAAAATTGTTTTCACAAACAAACAGAACCGGTAACTTCCAGAGAGCAGCCAGGTTCATCGACTCATGAAATTCACCCTCAGCCATCGCCCCCTCACCAAAACAGCAGCAGGTCACCTGAGCTTTTTTCTGCAACTGATCTGCCAAAGCCAGCCCCACAGCGATCGGCAACCCGCCACCTACGATAGCATTACCGCCGTAGAGACGATGTTCAGCATCGAACAGATGCATGGAGCCGCCCCGCCCCCGGCAGCAACCAGCAACTTTACCGTACATTTCCGCCATGATTGATCCCATACTCATCCCCCGCACCATGGCGTATCCGTGTTCACGATAGGTAGCAACCACAGCGTCATCAGACGTGAGAGCCTCAGCAATACCGACCGCCACCGCCTCCTCACCAATGTAGAGATGGAGAAAACCACGGATTTTCATGGCACTGTAAAGTTCGGCAGATTTCTCCTCGAAACGCCGGATACGCAACATCTGACGTAAGAAATGGAGGCTCTGCTCTTGACTCACCAAAGACTGACCTATCTTGATATCCGTATTTGTCATCAGCTTTTCTCCTGAATTGAGTGTCCCTTTTGAACTAATCCCCCTCAATCCCCCTTTGCTAAAGTGGGAAGATAGAGTCCTCCCCTTTGACAAAGGGGAGTGAGAGGGGATTAATCCTCCAATGTTGAGATATCACCCTCTGGAAGCCCAAGTTCACGGGCTTTAAGCAATCGTCGCATAATTTTCCCGCTACGGGTTTTAGGCAGATTGGTTGTAAATGCGATCTCCTTGGGAGCCACTGCCGAACCAAGTTTTTTACGGGCAAAGCCAAGCAACTCCAGCCTTAGCTTGTCATTCGGTTCGAATCCAGGCTTCAGAGCAACAAAGGCCTTAACCAGTTCACCGATCATCGGTTCCGGTTTGCCGATCACCCCGACTTCAGCGACCGCCGGGTGCTCCATCAGCGCGCTTTCAACTTCAAAGGGGCCGACCATATGTCCAGAGGTTTTAATGATGTCATCAGCCCGACCAATAAACCAGAAATAGCCATCGCTATCCTGTTGAGCTAGATCTCCAGTGATATACCAATCATCAACAAAACAGTTCTGATAGCGTTCTTCATCATGCAGATATCCGCGAAACATTGATGGCCAGCCGGCTCGTAGCGCCAGTTCACCTTCACAATCAACATGTTCCTCCAGTTCGATTTTTTCTCTCCCAAGCCGATGAACAATTGCCGCTTCGATCCCCGGGAGTGGGCACCCCATAGAACCGGGGCGAATCTCCATAGCTGCATAGTTGGCAATCATGATACCGCCCGTTTCGGTCTGCCACCAGTTATCATGAATCGGCATTCCGAGAGCCTCTTCACCCCAGACCACCGCTTCAGGATTGAGTGGCTCGCCAACGCTATGAACCAATCGTAATTGGTTTAAATCATATTTCTCACGTGGCTTTAAACCACTGCGCATCAACATACGAATCGCCGTCGGGGCGGTATACCAAACGTTGATCCGTTGCTCTTCCAGAGTACGGCACCAGCGTTCCGCCTCGAAATCAGCCTCATCAACCAGATTGGTCACCCCATGAGTCAAGGGAGCAATAATTCCGTAAGAGGTTCCGGTCACCCAGCCGCAATCAGCCGTACACCAGAAGTTGTCCCCTGGATGGAGATCGAGGACATATTTTCCAGTCAAATAGTGAGTCAGCACAGCATTATGGACATGCACTGCCCCCTTCGGTTTACCAGTCGTACCACTGGTAAAATGGAGTAGCGCCATATCTTCAGGATCAGTAGGTGGAATGATAAATTTAGGAGAAGCTGCTTCAAGAAGGCGGGGCAGAGAAAGAACCGTTTCGTCCTGATCCTGATCGATATCAGCCAGCAGGATATATTGAAGTTCAGGCAACAATGGGTGTAGCTCTGCAACTTTCTTGCGATAGAGACGTTCGGTCGTAACCAGCACTTTGGCATCCCCCCGTTCTAGCCGTTGGGCAATCGGTTCCGGTCCGAAAGCGGAAAACAAAGGGCAGAAAACACTGGTATTTTTCAGGGTGCCAAGTACAGCAAAATAGAGTTCTGGAATTCTGCCCGACAGACTGAAGACCCGCTCCCCTTTCCCCACGTCCAGTGCGCGCAGGACATTTGCAAAACGGTTGCTTTGAGCTTTGAGATCGGCATAAGTAAAATCTTTTGCCTGGCCACCCTTGCCCAGCCAGCGCAGTGCAACACGGGAAGAACCCTCTCCAGCAGCGTGCCGATCGACAGCTTCATGGGCAATATTCAACCCTCTTCCATCGGGAAGGCCATCAAGTTCATTTCGTACCGCATCCCAGGAGAAATCGGTGCAGCTCTGTTGATAATCAATAAGGTTTGGCTGAATACGCCAAGAGGAGGGAGATTTTTTAATCGGCTGCCAATCCATTCCAGAAACCTCCATACTCGACCGGAACGTTCCGGAGGTTTCGATCCGGAAAAATCCGGGCTTCAAGATGACATCTATGAAATTCCTTTACAGAAAGTATAGCAACGATACTGGTGATAGCAACTCGTTGATGTCACCCCGGAAATTTACAACGGAATCAAATCAGCCGATTCTCAGCACCTTGGCTCCGCGGATTTTGCGTTCTTTCAGTTCCAGCAAAGCACGGTTGGCATCTTCCAGAGGAAATTCTTCATAGGTTGGATGAAGGGGTATCTCTGCCGCAATCTTGAGAAATTCACTGACATCCCGTCGCGTCACATTGGCGACACTCTTGATCTCTTTTTCCATCCATAAATCACGCGGATAATCAATTTTACTCAGCAATTCACGATCATGTGTCTCTTTACCGATAGCATTGATGACCAGTCGACCACCAGGTTCCAGTTGCCGCATTGCTGCAACCACCGGAAGCCAGGCCGGAGTGGTATCAATAATTGACTCCATAAGTCCAGGAGCTGGATCCTCGGTACCACCAGCCCAGGTTGCACCAAGTTCCAGAGCGAAATGCTGTTCTTTTGCACTGCGAGCAAAAACGTAGACGGGCAAGTCAGGGTATTGATGACGAACCAGCATGAGAACCAGATGAGCCGAAGCACCAAATCCGGTCAGACCAAGAGCTCCACCCGAATCAAGTTGAGCAAGAGAGAGAGAACGGTAACCAATTGCTCCGGCACAGAGCAACGGTGCAGCCTCCACATCAGAGAAATTTTCCGGCAAAGGATGAGCAAAGTCGGCCGGAACTACCATATATTCTGCATAACCACCATCGGCATCACGACCAGTTGCCCGAAATTCAGGGCAAAGATTTTCCAACCCCCGCTGACACCAGCGACACTGCCCACAGGCTGAATAGATCCAGGCGACTCCAACCCGCTCCCCAAGGTGTCTGGTGTCTACATCTGTTCCAACCTTATCGATCTGACCAACAGCCTGATGACCAAGAATTATCGGAAACCGTGGTGGCGGAGTGCGTCCTTCGATTTCATCCAATTCGGTATGGCAGACACCGCAAACGGCTACCCGGATGCGCACTTCACCTGATCCAGGTTCCGGGATTGGATACTCAACCAAGCGTAAAGGGTTGCGTTCAACATTCAGATCAGAAAGTTTTTCCAGCAACATAGCCCGCATCATTTCAGCCATAAAAAACCTGCTTTCAGAATTCAAAAGTTAAAGATACCATGCGGTTATTGTAACAGAGGAAAGACTCTTTAGCCGCCATACAATAAAATGAATTCAAAATTAATTGGGCTAACATCCTTTTGAATCCAACTGAACAAATTAAGAAGATACTGAACCCATAGAATAGTCCTGACTTTTTATCAGTGTTGACGGTTGATGAGACTCCCCCCAGAATAAGTCGCTTGCCCTGCTGCTCTGCAACTGGCATAGTCCCGTCCATGCGAAAAAAAGCCTTTAATCTCTACTCGACCCACCTGAAAAAACATTTCGGTGGCAGAGTTCATAAAATCTCGATTGATGCCGGATTCGGCTGTCCGAATCGGCAGGGTGGACGTGATGCTCACGGCTGTATTTTCTGTGATCCAGGTGGTTCCGGTGCCGTCGGCATCGAACGCAGTGAGCCGATTGCCACCCAGGTAGAACGTGCCAAGGAATTGATGCGGAGAAAATACCGCGCCAAGTGGTTCATCGCCTACTTTCAACCTTTTACCAACACCTTTGCCCCGGTTCCCCATCTGCGCGACTGCTACGATCAGGCCTTGGCAGTGGAAGATGTTGTCGGCCTGGCCATTGGTACGCGACCGGATTGCTTGCCGGAACCGGTTATTGATCTTCTGGAAGAGTATCATCAGGAAACCGACTTCTGGCTGGAGTTGGGATTACAGAGCATCCACGACCGATCTCTTGATTATCTGCAGCGTGGGCACGATTATGCCTGTTTTCTTGATGCCTATCAGCGTGCCAAACAACGGGATTTACGGATTTGTGCCCACGTGATACTTGGACTGCCGGGTGAAAGCCGCGAAGATATTCTGGCGACCGCCGATGAAGTTGCACGGCTGAACGTAGATGGAATCAAATTGCACCTGCTCCACATCCTCGATGGCACTCCTCTGGGGGAACTATACAAACAAGGTCAGGTGCCGATGTTGGAGATGGAGGGATACGTTAAACTGGTTGTCGATTTCATCGAACGGCTACCACCGGATACGTTGATCCACCGGCTGACCGGCGATGGGCCACGCGATATTCTA
>JAYEME010000176.1:0-1962 GCA_034717915.1 Thermodesulfobacteriota bacterium | reverse complement strand
CGGCGCTTCTGCAAGTTGGATGAAAAAGGCGATCAACTGCTGGAACAGGTCACCGACAAACTCGGCTTATCTGCGCGCAGTTTCACGCGGATTCTTAAACTGGCACGGACGATCGCTGACCTAGCCGGGGTTGAGCAGATCGAAACCCTGCACCTGGCCGAGGCTATCCAGTATCGGGGGGTGGATCGAAAGTTGGGGTGAAATCTTATCTGTAGCTCTGATATTTCGACTCAAACTGAGCCAACAACGTAGCCCATAGCCCTGTAACCTTTCAGGCGCTTATTCCACATTCTGGTAAGTTGTGGATGATCAGGTTCAAAATAATCGTAGATACGAACATCTGACTTGTTGATATGCTCACGATGCAAACGGCCAGCATATTGCTGCAAGGTTCCTTTCCAGGAAACAGGCATAGCCAGTACCAGCGTATCCAGTGGCGGATGGTCAAATCCCTCACCGACAAGTCGTCCTGTAGCCAAAAGAATTCTTGGTGCATCATCGTCCAGACTTTCCAGTTCTGAGATGACCGTCGCCCGCTGTTTTTTTGATAGGCGTCCGTGCAAAATGAAGCAGTTTTCAGCCTTTGTTTTCAAGGCATCGTGCAGAAAGCTCAAATGCTCTGCTCTCTCCGTCAAAGCAAGAATCTTGCGCCCGTTATCATAAGCCGCAAGGATATCCTCTGTGATATGCTGATTGCGCACTTCATCAACAGCCAAAAGATGAAACACATCTTGAATCTTTGCATCTTCAGGCATTGCCGGGGTCTGAAGTGCTCTGGGAAAAACCTTTAAATTGCTCGGCGCGGTTTCTGCCGAAAGTGCCCGGTGTCGAATCGGTCCACATTGCATGAAAATAATCGGATCATGTCCATCACGCCTGAACGGTGTTGCCGTCACGCCCATCACGTATCGGGCTTTCGCCTGTTTTAATATGCCTTCAAAAGAAACAGCGGACAGATGGTGACACTCATCAACGATAATCTGCCCATATTGATCGAGAAGCTCTGGTAGATTCTCCCGTCGCGACAACGATTGCATGACGGCAATATCAATTTGTCCCGAGAGTTTTTTCTTGCCTCCACCAAGAACACCGAGTTCTGCTTTGGAAAGATCGAGAAACACCTGCAGTCGCTCCTGCCACTGCCGAAGCAATTCTGTACGATGGACCAGAATCAGCGTGTTGACTTTGCGTCTTGCGAGAAGAGCTGCAGCGATAACCGTCTTGCCAAAAGCCGTCGGCGCACAGAGCACGCCGGTATCATGTTGCAAGATTGCTTTTAATGCCCGCTTCTGGTCTGAGCGTAATTTCCCGGTAAATCTCATCTTGACGGAAATTCCCTCAGTACGTTCATCTCGCAAATCACAATCGATGTTGTGCTGTGCCAGAAGGTGCTGCAACTCCTCCAAGCATCCCCTTGGCAAACCAATATGCTGTGGAAAGTTTTCGGCACAGCCGATAACCCGGGGTTTATTCCAGACCGGCATACGCATAGCCTGGGCTTTATAGAACTCTGGATTCTGAAAAGCAGCCAAACGGATTAAACGATTGGTCAGGGGTTGGGTCAAATCAGTTTTCTCAATGTAAATCTGATCCGCCAGAACACATTTGAGTTCTTTTGGCAGGGAGCCTGTGAGCACCTTCTGAACTCCTTCAATCCGTTGCCAAGGCTTGCTTGCCTCCTCTTCTGAGAGAAAAGAAATGTCCAGAGGGTGTTCACCTGCGGTTGCTCGTAAAATGGCGCTCTCCAGTTCAGTGGCTGACAACCTGACTTGTGTTGCCAAAAAGGCCCATTGGTCCGGATAGGGTTTGAAGTCTTCAGAGACAAAGAGGCTGTACCCTTTTTCTCGTGGATCTTTTTGTAGGGGTAATGCGATCAGGTTGCCGAATCCTCCCCTTGGAAGAGTGTCTTGATTCGGGAAAAAACGATCATAGCTGTCCAGTGATAGTTGTCGAGTTCGGGAA
>JAYEME010000175.1:0-1966 GCA_034717915.1 Thermodesulfobacteriota bacterium | reverse complement strand
CATGGGCAAGAAAGGAGATTTTGACTATCGATACAATGCCCAGATCAGTGTTGACAGTGACAATCAAATCATTGTCGGGCAACACTTGAGTCAGAACGCAAACGACAAACAGGAATTCAAACCAGCGCTGGAGCAGCTCAAGAAGGTCACCGGGAAATCACCCGACACGCTCAGTGCAGACAACGGCTATATGTCGGGAGATAACCTTGAAGCCCTCGCAGAGAATTCCGTAGATGCCTACATCGCAACAGATAAAGGTGAGAAAAAAAACAAGACTCCGTTATCAGAATCAAACCGGAAATTCGTCAAGGCCGATTTTGACTACAACGAAAAAGAGAACACCTTTATCTGTCCTGGTGGTCAGACCCTGGAGATGAAGCGGGAAAACGCAGACGGAACAAGAACCTATCAGGCAGAGGCGAATGCCTGTAAAAACTGCCCGGATCAGAAGCGCTGTTGTAAATCCCCAAAAGGCAATGCCCGAGTCATCACCTCAGATAACAAAGAACCGCTACGGCAACAGATGAACCGCAAGATGGAGCAGAACGACGCCAAAGACATCTATAAGGAACGCAAAATCATTGTTGAACCCGTCTTTGGCCAGATAAAGAACACAGGCTTTCGAGGGTTCAGCGTTCGCGGCAAGGAGAAAACGGCAGGAGAATTTTCACTTGTGTGTGCGACACACAACATCAAAAAAATAGCGAGGGCAGTACTCAAGGGAGTCGTACGTCCAAACTGCGGGAAATTGGTCGCAATCCCTTGTATATAGGAAAGAAATAGCGCCAATATCCTGAAAAAACAAATATTGAGAAAATTAATGTCAAAATACGGGGAATTCTAACAAATTTCTCATGATAGGGCGGAATTGTTCGCCAACATGATGAAGGAAGCCCCTGTGCGTTATGCTATTCTCGGACAGACTCCTAGGAGGCTGTCCGAGAATAGAAATTGAAATTTAGCGGCCTAAACTCACATCCTTAGGCGCAAAGCAAAAAACACATATTCTCAACACAATATTGCAGAAAATAGTTATAAATATTAGTTATTTGAGGTATAATTGACGTCAATAAAAACAGATGACAGACAGGATGACGCCATGCGACCTCCATTCAAATCAATCCCCATTGAACTCAATCAGAGACTTTTGTTTCCATCCAGTATTTTTGACCTGCTTGGGAAGGATCATGAGTGTTATTTGTATTCAGATATATTTCAGCAGCTTGACACCACAGAACTTGAGAGCAAATACAGTCAATTGGGTCAACATGCTTACCACCCAAAATTGATCGTCTCCATCCTCATTTATGCCTACAGTCGTGGGGTCTTCAGTTCTCGGGAAATAGAAAAACGCTGCCATGAAGATCTCTCATTCATGTATATCGTCCAAATGAACTGTCCCAACTTCCGGGTTCTTAGTGATTTCAGAAAGAATCATTACGCATTTTTCCATGATTGTTTTAAACAGACCGTCAAGCTGGCCATGGAGCTGAAACTTGCTTCGTTGGGACACATCAGCTTGGACGGCTCGAAGTTTAAGGCCAACAGCTCCAAACACAAGGCTGCAAGCTACGGAAGACTGAAAGAGAAAGAGCAGGAACTCACCGCAGAAATAGAAGCCCTCATTGAAAAGGCCAGCCGCTGTGATACCGAAGAAGACAAGACCTACAGGGAGCAGACCGGCTATGAGATTCCGGAAGATCTGAAATATAAAGAAAAAAGGCTCACCAGGATAAAAGAAGCCCGCGAGGCATTGGAGGCACGCGAAGAAGCTCTCCATCCTGGCAAGGACATTGAAGCCAAGAAACAAATCAGCTTTGCCGACAAAGAAGCGCGCATCATGGGCAAGAAAGGAGATTTTGACTATCGATACAATGCCCAGATCAGTGTTGACAGTGACAATCAAATCATTGTCGGGCAACACTTGAGTCAGAACGCAAACGACAAACAGGAATTCAAACCAGCG
>JAYEME010000174.1:0-1967 GCA_034717915.1 Thermodesulfobacteriota bacterium | reverse complement strand
GGCGGCCAGCCGGTACCACTTGATTGCTTCCTGCTCGTCCTGAGTAACCCCTTCCCCGGTGGCAAACATCACTCCCAGGGTGTATTGAGCTTCAATATGATTTTGCTCAGCTGCTTTCCGACACCAATCCAAAGCTTTGCTGTTGTCCGCATCAATTCCTTGACCAAAGGCGAGCATAACGCCAAGACTATACTGAGCGTTAGAATCACCACGTTCTGCTGCTTGCTGGTACCAATAAACAGCCCTGGAATCATCTTGCTGAACACCGTTTCCCTGTTCATAAAGATAACCCAGTGCAAGTTGTGCTCGAGTATGGCCTTGCTCCGCCGCTTTGTTATACCAACTTGCCGCTTCAGCATAACTCTGAACGGTTCCCTCTCCCGTTTCACACATCCGTGCATAATTAAACTGAGCATCAGGATGACCCTGCTCGGCTGCCAGTTGATAGCGAGTTTCAGCAATAAAATCTTTGTCGCTCATGAAGCCCTCCTGATTTCCGTATTCTGTTTCGTCCGTCCGGGATAAAATAGCAGAAGGGCAAACAGTCTGCAAATTTTCACTGGAAATTGATGAGGGAACCATTCTTTTAGAAGAACTGCGCAAGCGGGTCATGCAATCCGGGCTGCTCTGATATGCTCCTAACCGAAAATCTCTGCATATTTTTGCTCAATCGCTTGAACTTCCAAGTCTGTCAGCTTTTTAAACTCCCGTTCACGCGCACGTTTTGAGAGTGTTCCAGCGTTTTTTGACAAAAAGCGAATGAGCAAATCAACCAGCCTGTTAGGCATATCGATATAGTTTTTGATGAATCTATTGAGAAGGTCGTACTTTTTCAGGTATTCAACTTCATCGGGAAGAGTTTTATTGACCGTTTCTTCGACACATTCAAAGAAAAATTCGGCTTGTCTTGTTGCATCAAAATAGCGATACAGGTCGATCGTTTGATTTAAAACTTCGACATTATTCTTTTCAGTCGGTCGCCATTCAATCAAATCAAGACGGGGTCTGGAAAAATGTTCCAATGTTTTTCTGTATTCCTCAATTCTTTCAAGAATAACAGCAGAGACAGGAAACACCAGACCTTTTGGAATGAAGCCTTTTTCAGCCAGAACATGGTGGAATAGATAGCGGTGTATCCGGCCATTTCCATCTTCAAAGGGGTGGATGAAAACAAAACCGAAAGCAATAATCGTCGCCATCAAAACGGCATCAAATTCGCTTCTCTCCAAATGTTCGTAAGTCTCTATCAGGCCGGATAGCAGGATATTCAAGTCTTTCGCTCGTGCAGAGATATGATCGGGCATGGGCATGCCAGTTGCGCGGTCATGCTCACCAACAAAACCGCCTTCCGTGCGTAGACCCGGTTCAATAAAACGGTTATCCGCGATAACCAGTGTTTGTAAATATTCCAGTTCTAAAGTGCTTAGTTTGCGTTTTCCGGCCTCGCCAATAATTCTTCCCCAGCGTTCAATTCTGTTGTGGGGTGGGGTTTCTCCTTCTATTGTGTAGGAGGCCTTTGAGTCTTGAAGTAAAAGAAAAGCAGCAGCCCGCCCTAGAAGATCGGGGTGGATTTGGCCGATATGCTTCAGGGCTGTTGCAGACAGATTTTTATCGATAAACTGCTCAAGCTTTTTTGTTTTTCGGATCAATGGGCAAAAGTTGCGTGTTCCCGGTAGATTATTACCCACGCGATGCCGTCGGGACGGGTATGATTTTCCTTCATATTGTAGCTTGTCGTTGATAAGTGGGACAAAGTTTCCGGTTGTTGCATCTTCAATATCCAGGCGCTCATCACGTAGCCATTCCCATAAGAACCAGATCCTGCGGCTATAGATTCCAGTTGGTTCTAAGCGAATGGTCGTTTCGATTTCAGTGGTTTTGATCGTTTGAAACAACGCGTTCAGAACTGCCAGGTCAATGCCCTCATATTTCAGGGCAAAGGTCAGATGTCCATAAAGAGTCTCTTT
>JAYEME010000173.1:0-1969 GCA_034717915.1 Thermodesulfobacteriota bacterium | reverse complement strand
GTCCCGCAGAGACAAATTGCGGAGAGCCTTGGTGTCGGGATTGCCACGGTTTCACGAGGTTCCAGTGTTTTGAAAAAACACAGAAGAATTTAAAGAAAGAATTTCCTTCCAAAACTTGTATGTTTTGTCAAACTTCTTAAAAAAACAGTGAATTCCAGTAGCATCCGGTTAAAGGTGTGCATGCCACATAGATGGATAAAAACATCAGCAGAAATATTTTCGTGCAAAATCCAGGTTTTCAGTTCCAGTAACTCATTTGATCAGAATAGTTTGTGTATAACAACGATTTCTATAAGAGCAGCACCGGACACGTGACATTATGCAATACATAATTGGCGACTGATCCAAACAGTACATCGCGAATCTCGCCACCACCTACTTTGCGACCAATCACTAATAATTGGAAATCCTCCTCATTGGCTATCCGCGGAATCACCCGGCGGGGGGCCCCGAACTCAAGGCGTAACTCAATATTGAATCCCGCTTCACGAAGCTTCTGCGCTTGCGCTTCCATTCGTTGTCGAGCAGCCTTTTCGGCATTTTCTCTGACCATCTCAATCTGAAAGTCAGGAATCATCCGGTAAGCCAACTGGTCATTGATGACATGCAGCAGAACCAAATGTTTGGGGAATTTCTCTTTGTATGTAATGATATCTGCAATAGTTTGTTGCGTGGTGGGGGAATCATTGACCGGGATCAGAATTTTGGTGTCCATTGGAATCCTCTCTTTAAAGGGGGGATTTCAGTCAGATTGGGATACGCATCTTTTTACAGTAGCTGCGCAAAACCATGAGTGCCTGATTCAAGCGTGATATCTGCATATTTTTTGCTTTCACCTGTTGAACGTCGTCCAGCGGCACCTGAGTCTGCCGAACCTCCCTTTGCACCAATAATAGATTGGTCAAGATAATTTTTAAATCCGCGGGAGTATATTTCTTCAATGTTGGTGGAGAAATACTAAAAAATCCACCAGCAACATCTTGTGCAAGTTTCTTTGGGTTGCCAGATATAGCCATTAACAAAACCTCCTGTGATTCATCATACACCTCTTTGAACCCCGCACCAATGAAAAGCCGCTTGCCTTTCTCATAATATCTATGCAAAATTGCTGCCATGAGGATTTCAGATCATCTCAAAGGAATTTTATTAACCTTTACTGCGGTGCTGATCCTCAGCCCAGATGCGCTATTAGTACGCCTGATCCAGGCTGATATTTGGACACTTCTGTTCTGGCGCTGCCTCCTCACCGGCATCATGATGTCTCTGTTTCTGGCGATCCGCTACCGCCGTCAATTCTTCCACAGCTTTTATGCTATTGGTCGCACTGGTCTTGTATCCACCCTGATGATCGTCGTTGGATCACTGCTCTTTGTCGGATCCTTGAAACAAACAGCGGCGGCAAATGCATTGGTCATTCTCGCTGCCGCCCCAGTATTCAGTAGCTTACTCAGTTGGTTAATTCTCCGTGAGAAAATCTCATTACGGACAAAACTGGCAATTTTCACCTCTTTTGGTGGGATCATGCTGATTTTTTCGGGAAGTTTACAGCATGGCTTGCTGCTCGGTGACCTGATGGCACTTGGGGCAACTGCGATGTGGGGGGCGAACCCGGTTATTATTCGCAAAGTGAAAAATGTCAATATGATTCCAGCTAATGTGCTGGGTAATCTTTTCGTTGCCCCGATTGTCTACTTTTTCGGAGCTCAACCACTGCTGGTGACCCTTGCGGATGCCGGTTTTTTGCTCCTTTTGGGGCTTGTGGTTCTGCCCATCTCATTTGCCATGATCACCCTTGCCCCCCGCTACCTGCAGGCACCAGAAATCAGCTTAATCCTTCTGATTGAAACGGTACTGGGACCAATCTGGGTCTGGTTAGCCCTTGGTGAAGCTCCTTACGCCAGAACTCTCATCGCGGGATTCCTGATTCTTGGAACTCTGCTGATCCACACCCTTTTATCGCTGCGCCAGC
>JAYEME010000172.1:0-8917 GCA_034717915.1 Thermodesulfobacteriota bacterium | reverse complement strand
ATTTTGGTTATACATTCAGATTTTTGTCAGAATCACAGTTTATACTTCAGACCATATTCTAACAATTACCTGTCGGTTTACAGGTTCCGGAGGGGGGAAGCCCCCATCGTCTACAGGACGATGGGGGCTTTCGTATTTTCATTTATGCCAAAACGATGGGAAGAAAAGAACCAGAACGGTAAACAGTTCAAGTCGCCCCATCAGCATACAGGCAATCAAAACGGCTTTGCCAAACCCCGGAACATGGGCAAAATTATCAACCGGGCCGACAGTTCCAAGACCGGGGCCGATATTGGATAAACAGGCAATAACCGCACCGCCAGCAGAGACCAGATCCATGCCGCTGGCAGCGACCAACAGCGATCCAACCACAAAAATGCCAATAAAAATAGCGAAGAAGCCAAGGATTGATTGCAACACGTCCTTATCAACCGGACGATTTCCCAGCTTCACCAATCGAACCGCCCGCGGGTGAATGAGACGAAACACCTGCACCTGCGCATGTTTAAACAAGAGGAGTATCCGCGCCACCTTCATTCCACCGCCGGTGGAACCAGCACAGCCACCGATAAACATCAGCAACACCAGAAGATATTGAGGTAGCACGGGCCAAAGTTCAAAGTCAGCAGTACCAAATCCGGTTGTTGTCATGATTGAGGAAACTTGAAATATGGAATAACGAAAATTCTCTCCGAATTGACAATAGACATCACCAGTCCAGTTAAACGTCATAATAATAACAGTCGCAACCAGGATAATTCCCAAATAGACACGCAGTTCCTCACTGCGGAAGAACTCTCTAGACTTACCGCGCAATACTTGAAAATGGAGAGCAAAGTTAATTCCGGCAAGAATCATAAACAAGGTGATCACACCATCAATATAACTGCTGTCATAAGCCGCTACTGAACTATTTTTTGGCGAAAAACCACCGGTTGCCAAGGTTGCGAAAGAGTGACAGACTGCATCAAAGAAAGACATCCCCCCAAACATCAACAGCACTGCCTCCACCATCGTCAACAGAAAATAAACTCCCCAGAGCATTTTGGCTGTATCTTGAATCCGGGGCTTTAATCGATCCGCCGTCGGACCAGGAACTTCGGCCTTAAATAACTGCATCCCCCCGACCCCCAACATCGGCAGAATTGCCAGAGAGAGGACAATTATGCCCATTCCTCCAAGCCACTGGGTCAACGAACGCCAAAATAGCAAACTTTGCGGTAGGGCTTCTATTTCGGTCAGAATTGTCGAACCAGTCGTAGTGAACCCACTCATGGTTTCAAAAATGGCATCAAGGGGTGAAGAAATAGCACCGGAGATCAGATAGGGAAGTGCACCAAACACTGCAAACACGGTCCAGCCAAAAGTGACAACAGCAAATCCTTCGCGAACAGTGAGTTCCTTCGGACTTTTACAAAATCGAAACAGGAGTCCACCGACAATAAAACAGATGACCGCAGAAAGGACAAATGCAGACCACGTACCATCGGCATAATAGAAGGAGAAAGGTAGGGGAGCAAAAAGTGACCCACCAAGAAACAGTAGCAACGCTCCCAGGATACGCAACGTCAGGATAAGATTCATTCAGGCAAAAAACCTTTCCACCTTCTGTAACGCTTGTGGAAGGGTGAAAACGACCACCCGATCCCCCTCTTCCAACATACTTTCCCCGGTTGGAATTTCGTAGTTATCCCCCCGCACGATCGCACCAATGATCGCCCCACGCGGAAAATGCAATCCACTCAGAGGGGTCGCCAACAAGCCACTATCTTTGCCAATTTCTATCTCCAAAACCTCGGAGTTGCTCCCTTCCACAGCAGTAAGAGAAATAATATCTCCACGGCGGACAAACTTCAGGATCGCCCCCGCCGCAGCCAACCGGGGCGAAATACAAGCGTCAATTCCCAAATCGGCTGCCAGACCGATCAGTTCAGGCTGGCTCACCAGTGCCAAGGCTCGTTGAACCTTATTTTGTTTGGCCAACAAACAGGTCAGAATATTGGTCTGATCATTTTCAGTCACCGCAATAAAAACATCAGCATCACCCAACCCCTCATCTCTCAAAGTCTGAACATCCAGACCTTCTGCATTGATAACGACTGCTTTATCCAACAACTCTGCAAGTTTATAACAACGCGTCTCATCCTTCTCCACCAGTTTGACACGAAAATGGAGTTTCTCCAGATTCTGCACAACCTGGAGACCAATCCGGCTCCCTCCCAGGACAAATGCCCGGTGAGTCGATTTGGATTCCAATCGATGCGCCTGCAGCAAATAGTTAACCGCTGGTAGTTCTTGCTGCGGAGCGAATATATAAATCCGGTCACCAGCCTGAATCGTATCATCACCACGGGGAATAATAGTTTCGCTACCTCGATCAATAGCAACCACAATAAAGCGGTACATTCCCCGCAGCTCACCCAGCTCAGCCAAAGTTAAATCACAAAGGGGACTGTCTGGTTCAATCCGAAAGCCCTGAAACACGATTTGTCCGTCGGCAAACTCAGCGACGTCAAAAGCTTTAGAGTTGCAAGCCAGCTTAGAAAGTTCCTCGGCAACAGCATCCTCCGGATTAATCAGCAGATCGATTCCCAACTTTTCCTTGGACAGAATCGCCTTGCGACTGGTGTATTCAATATTTTTAGTCCGGGCAATCAGCACTCCAACCTGATATTGACGCGCCAGTAAACAAGCCAGTATATTCACCTCGTCCATATTGGTGACGGCAATAAAGATATCGACATCTTTAATGCCAGCTTGTTCCAAAATTTCGGCACTGGCTCCATTGCCAACCACGCCTAGAACATTGAGACGATCCTGAGCCCGCTCTACGACCACTTCATCCTGATCAACCAAGGTAACTTCATGGCCTTCACGCGAAAGACGGTCACACAGAAAATAACCGACCTGACCTGAACCAACGACAAGAATTTTCATATATCAATCTCTTCCAGAAGACGTTTAACTGTAAACAACAACTCGCTAAGATCGCATAAATTGACCAATTGTGCAATAATCGGCCAGAACATGAGGAGAAGATATGAGCTGGGACATTGATGTTGATGAGGAACAGATCCGCAAGGAACGGGGAAAAGCCAGGGAGCTACGCAAACAGAATTGGTGGAAAAACCGAATTGCCAAAGGGGTTTGTCACTATTGCGGAAAATCGGTTCCCCCAAAAGAACTGACCCTTGACCACATCGTCCCGGTTGCCCGGGGCGGACGCACAACCAAGGGCAATTGTGTTCCTGCTTGCAAGGATTGCAACAATCAGAAGAAAAATCTCTTACCGATGGAGTGGGATGAATATCTGCAGCGACTGGAGAAGCAGATCTGATGGCGTCGCAAAAAGTTCTTTTTGCGATGCCATCAGATATAATCGGTTTAACCTCCAGAAACAGCCGTTAAAGCATTATCAAGCTGCACCAGATCGAAAGGCTTGGCCAGAGCGATGTCGAACCCGTATTCCCTGTAATTGGCCAGAACCGGATCGGTTGAATAGCCACTGGCAACGATAATTTTGACCTCGGGAGCAATTTTACGTAATTCACGCGCTGCCTCCCGTCCACCCATCCCCCCGGGAATGGTAAGATCCATAATCACCACATCGACAACAGTTCCCTGATCAAGCAGCTCCTGATATCTGTTGATCGTTTGCTCCCCGTCTTTCGTCAATATCGGGGTATGGCCAAGATCTATCAGTTGTGACTCGGTGATCTCCCGTAGCATCTCCTCATCGTCCATAACCATGACACAGAGCGATTTAGCGGCGGAGCCTCTTTTTCTCGCGGTTTTGTCAACAACAATGGTGTTGCTTAAGGCCGGCAGGTAGATGGTAAAAACGCTCCCCTGTCCCGACACGGAATCAACCGTGATGTAACCATCATGCTTGTTGATAATAGAATGGCAGATCGCCAACCCCAGGCCACTTCCCCGCTTTTTTGTTGAAAAATAAGGATCGAAAATTTTTGCCCGGATTTCCCGGGGGATTCCGACTCCGCTGTCGCTGATTTTGATACGAACGTAATGACCTTCGTGAGCACTCAGCAACGTCTCCCTGGCCGGGTCATCGATATTGGTGCATTCAATGCTGACCTCTCCCCCCTCGGGCATCGCCTGATCAGCATTGATGATGAGATTCTGAATAACCTGGCTGATCTGCCCTGAATCGACATCAACATTCCAGAGATCATCCGCATGGATTGATTGACAGGCGACTTTACTTCCCTGAAGAACAAAATTGGCAGAATCGTCGATGAGTTCAGGAAGTGACGTAGCCTCCTTGATCGGCTCGCCTCCCTTGGAAAAGGTCAGCAATTGGTGGGTTAACTTGACCGCCCGCTGAGTCGCCTTGCCGGCTTCGGTCAGCAATTGTGCAACACGACCATCCTGTTCGGTCACGCGACGTCCGGCGAGTTCGATATTGCCCAGGATCATGGCGAGGATATTATTAAAATCGTGGGCGATGCCGCCTGCAAGGACACCTATTGAATCGAGCTTGCGGTTTTTCAGCAGCTCTTCCTCCATCTTTCTTTCCCGGGAAACATCGCGGAACACAATCACGACACCGATGATATTACTCTGCTTGTCGCGAATCGGAGCGCCACTGTCGGCAATCGGACGGACAATACCATTTTGGGCGATCAGGGCGGTATGATTGGCGAGCCCGATAATTCGACCCAGTTGCAGGACACGCTGTACCGGACTGACACACTTTTCTCCGTTTTTTTCGTTGATGATATTGAAAACTTCTGTGGACGGTTGACCTTGCGCCTGATCGTTTGACCAACCGGTTAAAGATTCCGCCACCGGATTCAAAAAAATCACCCGTCCCCGGATATCGGTCGTGATCACAGCATCGCCGATTGAGCGCAGCGTCACACTCAACAGCTCTTTCTCCGCGACCAGCTGTTGCCGTTGTCTGCGGATGGTCAGTTGACTGTCGACCCGCATCAGCACTTCCTGTTCATGGAAAGGTTTAGTGATAAAATCAACCCCTCCTGCGGCGAAACCGCTACTTTTATCGGTCATTTCAGTTAATGCGGTCAGAAAAATAACCGGAATATCACTGGTATTGTCAGCACTTTTCAACTGACGACAAACCTCGAATCCATCCATATCGGGCATCATCACATCCAGAAGGACAATATCGGGTTGCTCGGTAGACGCAATCTCGATTGCGGGCTTGCCTCCTTCGGCAACCAGAACTTTATAGCCGTTGTCATGCAGTAAATTGACTAATATTTTCAAGTTTGTCGGCTGATCGTCAACAATCAGAATAGTAGCAGAATCATTAACTTCCATAGTCTCTCCAGCACTCCCATGAGTTTTTTGCGAAAGCATCTTTAAGATCCAAGAATTTTTACGATTTCAGTCAGTTTGTAATTATCGGCCAAACGGCCGATAATTTTAACAAACTCAGGATACTCTCCGGTCAATTTTTCTTCACCGAGAAGAGTCTCCATCCGGGCAACGTCCCCCCGCCGCGCAGCATTTAACAACGGTGCAACCAACTCTTCCGGCGGCAGATCAAGGGAAGCCATATCCCTCTCCCCTTGCGGTTCAAAAGTGGCAATCGACTCAGCAGAAGATGGCATCTTATCATCAAAGCAGAGGTTAACCTCAATAGCAAAAGAAAAACAGCTGCCCGGACCACCAGCAACACCAATGCGGGGTTCGGCGGGCGGGCTCTCAACCTGCAGTTGCCCACCCATCAATTGAACCAGTTCACTGCTGATACTCAGTCCGAGACCGCTGCCTTCAGCGTAGCGCAACCGCTCTCCGGTCTGGGTGAAGGGGGTAAAAATGGCCTCCAAACGCTCTGCAGGGATACCGGGACCGGTATCTTCCACGGCAAAATCGAGGCGGATCCGGTTGCAATCGGTCGTCCGCACCCTGACAAAGAGACCGACCTCCCCCCGCTCAGTAAATTTCAGTGCATTGCCGAGCAGATTAAAGAGGATCTGACGCAGGCGCACCGGATCGGCCTCAATCAATGGGGGCAGATCGCCATCGAGGTGCCAGTTAAAGTGCAGTTTTTTTTCTGCGGCCTGATACTCCAGGGCTGCACAGAGTCGGCGAACCAACTCGTACAGGCTGAACCTGACAGGAACCAGTTCAATTCTGCCCGCTTCGCTTTGGGCGTAGTCGAGAATGTCATTGATGATCTCAAGCAGATGCGAACCGCTGTCGGTGATCGTGTCGACAGCGTGGTCCTGAAACTGATTCAGTTCCCTCCCCCGCTGTAACGCTTGTGCACTTCCCAGAATTCCATTCAATGGAGTCCTGAGCTCGTGGCTCATTTTGGCAAGAAAAACTGATTTTGCTTTACTGGCGGCCTCAGCCTGGCGACGAGCATCAATCAGCATTTTTTCACGCTGTTCCAGTTTCATGACGCTGTTGCGCATTGTCGCCCACAAACGGGCTAAATCGATAGTCGTAGTCGGCATTTTCAGTGCCGGGTCGATCCCTTTGACGGGGATTTCACGGCTACGAGCACTGATCCACTGTAGCGGCAGAATAATCCGGCGATGCAGAGCATAAAGGGTCACCAGAACCAGGAGCAGTGCCAGTGACCAGGCCAACAGATTCTGGCTCAACAAATCATAATAGAGTGAGAAGACCGCAGATCGTGGTTGTTCAAAACAGACATGCCAGCCATTCCCAGGAAGAGTGGTCGTGGAACCGCTGAGCCCGCTGCCATCACCGTAATAACTGAGCCATTTCTCCCCGTGCATGGCAGCTTGGACAAGAGGGTTGTCGGGTGTTGCCCGGTTGTTGCTGTGATCAGGGAAAATGGAGTTACCACGGGCATCGACAAGGAAGAGAGATGCCCCCTCCGGTACCGGGATCTGCTCAATTCTGCTTCTCACATCGTTCAGATTGATCTCCCCCACGATGTAGCCCGCTGTTATCGGCACAGAGAGCTGTACCGTCGGCTGCCGCGATTGAGCAGAGAGGTAAGTTGAGCTCCAGTTTATCCCCTCCCGCCGTCCAGCATCAAATCCGGCCAGGCGCATGGCGATAAAATCGATCGGCTTGCCACTGGAACCTTCGGCAAATTTAACATTGATAATAGTGCCCTGCCTATCGGTAAAAAAGATGGCATCAAACCCGGTTTCACCTATATGAGTTATGCGCTGAGCAGCAGCAAGAGCTAGCGGGCGATTGTACTTCTCCTCAATTCTTCGAATCCTGTTCAAGAAGTCCAATTTTTCTGCGAGGGTCTGCTCAATCTCGCGTGCCAGGGAATCCACCAGAGTCTTATGCCAGTATTGCGCCTGTTTCTCAGTCGTGACCCAGGTCGTGCTCAAAAGCACGCCAATGGAGCCAATCGCAATCACCGCCAGCAGCAGATAGAAAGCGATTGCGTACTGGCGAATAGAGATGCCCGATTTCACTTTTCAGTTGCCCCTTTGACTGGCGACAGCGTCGGAGAAAAGGGAACAGCCGCACCGTTTTTGATTTCGATGGCGAAGTAGGGCCGCCTGACATCACCATAGCGATCTATGCTGTATTCATACTGCAGCCCCTGAAAGGTGCCTATATCCAGGATTGCCTGTTTGAGGTTGCTCGAATCCATCTCAACCCCCTGAATGAGGAGCTGTGTGGCTTCGTAGCCGTAGATCATGAATTTATAGGCAGTGCGCGTCGTATGCTCGGCAACTTTCTTCTTGAATCCGGAAAGAGCGGCACTCGATTCCACCGGAAAATGCCCGGTCAGAAAAATAGCATCCTCTATGGCCACGTTACCGATCCGGTAGAGCTCATCAGATATCGCCCAGTGGTTGAAAATCAGCTGTGGCTTCAGCCCCTGCTTTTTAATCTGCCAGCTGAACATGGCGGTATCCATCGCCGCAGCAACGATATAGATAAAACCATCCTCGGGCGTAAGAGTCTCATCAATCATGGCACCATAATCGAACCCTTCGTCCGCCAGGAAAGGGTAGGAAACCACAGGCAGCCCCGCAACGGCAAAGGCATCTTCCGCGTATTGTACGATATCACGAGTGTAGGCGGCGTTACCGGCATCGTAAAGGATAACCCCGCTTTTTCTGGAGATATTCTGCGAGATAAAATTGGCGACGATTTTACCGGCAACGGGCTCATTGTAAGGGAAAACCCGGATCATGGCATCATCCAGACGGGCCAGAGTCGAAGTCGACACTGTCGGAGCGATCAGCAGCAGACCGTGTTCATCACACCAGGGGACCAGTTCGACGGCAACATTACTCAGATTGGGGCCGATAATCGTATCGATCCCCTCCGTAGCCAGTTGCTCCGCCGCAGTGATTGCCTTCTCGGGAGACCCACTGTCATCCTTGATGAGCAGTTCGATAGAGCGCCCGCCGACGCCACCCTTCTGATTGACCTCGCCGATGGCAATGCGCACACCGATCAGGGCATCGTTGCCGATATCGGCATATTTACCGGTAAGAGTACCGATAAAACCGATACGGATCGGCTCTTTCTGGCGGGAGCACCCGGCTATGAAAGTCACAGCCAGGAGAGTGACCATAAACAGTATAGACGTAATGTGTGCTTTGCGGGAGAAATGGTCTAATAGCATAACAGGGCTCTCTCCTTCGCTGACTCGCAGTTGATCAAGATAAAATTATCATACCTTAATCTTATAGCACAAGAGGGACAGGAGAAAAAGAATTAAAAGGGGGGACACTCTTCATCAGGTTGAGGAGATTGAGTTTCTCATCTCCACCCCGGCAATCCTTTCGCCACAAGCAGGGCAACAGCCTTTGCCATCTACGTGATTGCTGCTGACTCCAAAACCACTGCGTCGAATCAATATTTTTCCGCAGGCAGGACAACAGGTATCTGTCTCCACGGCCAGATTGCCCGGGTAGACATACTTCAGTCCCGCTTTTCGGCCAATTTCAACTGCTTGCCGAATTGTTGCTGG
>JAYEME010000171.1:0-8970 GCA_034717915.1 Thermodesulfobacteriota bacterium | reverse complement strand
CCAACGTTCATACCATCTTTGAAGTACTCGACACATTGCTCAGGGGTTTTAACCAGTTTAAGCAGCTCTTTGTTACGTACACGATCTTGAAGTGTTCCGAAGTCGGACATTCTCTCTCCTCCTGTAAATGGATTCAGCGATACTCAATTGCATCGCTTTGAATGTGCTGTCAAAACAGCAGTTAGAAATGGCTTTATAACGCCTTGGAAAACTAAATTTTATAGTAATATCAAAAAGTTAAGATTCTTTTTTGGGAGGTGGAAAGCCCACCATAATAGTTATCAAATCGTCATTAGAAGAACAGCGTTTCTTATATAATGTTGCGCATAATCAAGTCAAGGAAAAAACTGACTACAAGGATTAAATTATCACTTCTGGTAATTGTGGCGGTATTATAAAAAAACCGGACCAATTTTGAAAAAAGGATCCGGTTCTGAATATTTTGAGAGTTTTTTAGGAGGGTTTATTATTAATCCTCTTTTTTTAACATCTTTTGCGCATCATCAACATAGTCACTGCCTGGAAATTCTTCAACCAGCTGGTTGAAGATATGTTTCGTTTTGTCTGGTTGCGCCGTTTCAAAGTAAGCTTTGCCAAGATAGAAATAGGCTTCATCTCGATAGTAGTAATCGGGAAAAGATTCCAGAATCCCTTCCAGACGACTGATGGCAGGTTTGTACTGTTTTCTTTTTAGATAAAACCGACCGACATAAACTTCGTGCTCTGCCAAACGGGTTCTGCAACGTTGAGCCAGATAGCCTGCTTCCTGTGTTTGAGGATCATTCGGAAATTGCCTGATGAGTTCTTTAAAGCTGTGCAGGGCATTCTCAGTGCTGGTTTGATCTCTGTCTGGTGAAAGAATTTGTTGGTAATAACTGAGACCCATCCGATAAAGAATTGTTGCAGCGCGAAAATCGTTGGGGTGTTGTTTAAGGAAGTCCTGAAAGGCGATTGCCGCCTCAGCATAACGTTTCGATATATAATACGCTTCAGCAATTTTTAATTCTGCCAACATGCTCAGTTCGGGGGAATAGAAGGTATCTCGCACTTTTTCCCAGGAAGCGATGGCATCCTCATAGAGATTACTTTCAAAATAGCGTTCACCCTCTTGAAAATATTTTTCCGCAGAGTTTTCTGGTTTGACTTTAGATCCACCGCAGGCGGCAAGAAACAGGCAGATCAGAACTGGTAAAAGGTATTTATATGTTTGTCTCATCGGTGTTCGTCCCTTTGGAGTAGCAATATAATTTCAAGAAGCTACGGAATCTGACCAAGTTTGTCAATCAATCTTACCACCCCATGTTGCCAAAAGAGCCCTTTTACGCAAGATATCTTGATTGACAAACGTTAATTCTTAATTGATAATCAGCGACTCGTATTAGTGTCCTATCGCATGGAATTGGTATGCAACTGTTTTATATTGGTATTTTTGGTGGATTTGGTTGTGTTGCGCGTTATCTGGCTTCTGGTTGGACTTATCAACTAGTTGGGCGCAATCTGCCTTATGGGACTCTACTTGTTAATATTGTAGGATCCTTTCTGCTGGGTCTATTGATGACATTTGGTTTGCGCAGTACCCTGTTTTCCCCAGAAATACGGATCGGACTGGGTGTTGGTTTTATGGGTGGTTTTACGACATTTTCAACTTTTTCCTATGAAACTCTGCGGCTGTTAGAAGATGGTAGCTTTTGGCAGGCAGGTCTTAATATTCTATTGAATATTGTGTTATGTTTGCTTTTTGCCCTCTTCGGGGTACTGGTTGCCCGCCAATTAACGTGATAAAAGGAGCTCAGATGCAGCGTCTGGATGGGGAACAAACCCTGATGCGGATTTTTATCGGTGAATCAGATCGTTGTCAAAATAAACCTCTCTTTAAGGTGTTACTGGAATTATTTCGAGCAAAAGGTTTTGCCGGGGCAACTGTCCTGAGGGGTGTTTCTGGATTTGGGGCGAATTCTGTTCTGCACACTGATAAGCTCCTCTGCTTGTCTCAAGATTTACCGTTAGTTATAGAGGTTGTCGATCATGAAGAGAAAATAGAGAGTATTATTCCTCAGCTTGATGAGATGTTACAGGGGGGAATGATAACCCTCGAAAAGGCACGAGTCATCAGCTATAAAAAAAATGGAAGTAGATAAATAGATGTTAAAGAGATTATTACAGGTTTTTGCTACGCCGACAGATCAACTTGAATCAGTTTCACAAGATCGTATTCCTCTGGCGGCGGCGGTGCTGTTGCTGGAAGTTGCGCACTCCGACGGCGAATTTCACCAGACTGAACAAGATTTATTGGGCACTTTGCTCATGGAGCATTTTGCCGTGTCGGAAACATCTTTGGCGGATTTATTGGAGTTAGCGAAAGAGACTCGTCGAGAGAGCCACGATCTGCACCAGTTTACCCGGGAGATCAATAAATCTTTTTCACAACCGGAAAAAGAACAAATTATTGAAGCTGTTTGGCAGTTAGTTTATGCTGATGGGCGGCTGGATCACTACGAAGAGGCACTGATGCGTCAATTGGGGGCTTTAATTGGCTTGTCCCATCGACAATTGATTGAGGCCAAATTGAAAGTCGCAAATTCGTGAAACGTGTTTTAACCCGGGTGGTACAATGGAGCCAGGATCTTCTGGCTGAAGTTGTTCAACCTGGTGACCTTGTCGTAGATTTGACCGCCGGAAACGGGCAGGATACTTTGGCTTTGTTTCAGCTGGTCGGGAAAACCGGACAGGTGGTTGGATTTGACATCCAGGATCAGGCATTATTGGCTACGCGCGAAAGAATGGTGGCAGCTGGAGCACAGGTCAGGCTGCAGCAGCGGGATATTCAACCACTACATCGTGAGTCCGGGATTGATTTGTTGCAAATGAGTCATGCCGATTTTGCCAGGATGATGCCTGCGGCACCAAAAGGAATTATTGCCAACCTTGGTTATCTTCCCGGAGGGGATCAGGAGCTTGTCACCCAACCTGAAACAACTGTGCTGGCCTTGGAACAGGCTTGTTCTTTGTTGGCTCAGGGGGGACGTATGGCGGTGGTTATTTATCCTGGACATCCTGGAGGAACAGAAGAAGGAGATGCGGTTAGTGAATTCTTTGCTGGTCTGCAAGATCCAAATTTCCAGGTTTTACAGATGAAAGTGAGTAATCGGCCACAAGCCCCATTTTTATTTGTGGTTGAAAAAACAGGTTGATTTTTTCAGGGGATATTTAATGTTGTTACGTATTTTTACCCTATTGTTTGCCGGTTATTTTGTTCTGGTTGGGACAGTTTTTGCTGCAGCCAGTCAGGCACAGAGTAGTAATAGCCAAGGAGCAATGACGCTAGCGTCATCGGAACAGCAGGATGACCTCTTCTCGGATGATTTTGACGCCGATTTCGGGAATGGTTTTTCCGACAGCGATGCGACATATAAACTGATTTCAGATCCGTTCCAACCGTTCAATCGGGGGGTTTTCTGGTTTAATGACAAACTTTATTTTTACGTATTCAAGCCAGTTGCAAAAGGGTATCGTCTTATTCTCCCCAGACCGGCACGGGTTTCAGTCGGTAATTTTTTCTCCAATCTGGCGACCCCCATTCGAGCTGGAAACGCATTGCTCCAATTGAAGTTTCGGGATTTTGGTACCGAAGTCTACCGTTTTGTTATCAATTCAACTTTTGGGATTGTTGGATTGTTTGATCCAGCTGAATCTGTAGCCGGGGTTAAGCAAAGAGTTGAAGATTTTGGTCAGACACTTGGTCATTTTGGGATTGGACACGGATTTTATCTGGTCTTGCCCATCGTTGGTCCCTCAAGTTTACGTGATGGTACCGGCGTTTTTGTCGATTCCTTTGCTGACCCGTTCCGATATGCCAATCTGGAAAGCATTGAATATCTGGGGATAAAGCTCCTCGATGTTGAGACCCGTTTGTCCCTTGATCACGAGACCTATGAAGGGATTGTCCAGGACTCCATTGATCCCTATTTGTTTATTCGGGCAGCTTATGCGCAACGTCGACTGGCACAAGTTGGTGAAGAGACCTATAATGTAAATATATTTGAAGGGCCGTTGTTTGATGGTGATCTTTTAAATCCTTTTGACTGGTTTGGATTCTAATGATGAAAAAAATAATTATATGTTGTTTGTTGGTGCTGGGATTTGCTGTTTCTGGTTTTGCTCTGCCGCAGCCGCAGGCACGGGTTGAACAGATGGTGGATTCTATCTTGGGAGTGTTGCAGAACTCTGGAATGAATGCTGCAGAAAAAAAGGCTCAGGTCAGCGGAAGGGTTCAGGAGTATCTGAATATGCAGTCCATGTCTCGCCGAACGTTAGGTATCCATTGGGAGAGTGCCACGGAAGAACAAAGGCAACGTTTTACTGATCTGTTTGTCAGAGTTCTTGAGGGGACATACCTCAATCGAATCGGAGATTATTCAGGTGGAACGGTTAAATATCTGAAACAAAGAGTAAAAGAGGATAAGGCAATTGTTGATACCGCAATTATCTCTGCCGAACTGGAAATTCCAGTTCAGTACAAAATGATTTATCAGGGTGGTCATTGGCAAGTTTTTGATATTGTGATAGAGGGGATCAGCCTGATCAAGAATTACCGTTCCAGTTATGGTGAGATTATTCGTCAGAATGGATATGAGGGATTGTTGGCACTGATGGATGAAAAAGTATTGGCGATGGAGAGGCCATAAACTGTGCACTAAGTAGGCTGTGTACTGAAGTTAATATTCTTGAATTTGAAACTAAAAAGGCACTTTCTTTGCGGAAAGTGCCTTTTGTTTACTTGGTTGAACGAAATTTTTGCTTAGACATCCCATGAGTTTTTGCGAAAGCATCAACTTTGATTGCCAATTCCCCATTGCAATCCATCATCCCTTCTGATTCAATCTGGTTTCATATGAAATTGCAGTGATCGATAAAAAATATGCGCTTGCGGAAGGAGCATTTTATGAAAATTGCCATATTGGGATTGGCTCAGACGGGCAAAAAAACTCTGTTCACCCTGCTTACCGGTCGTCCTGTTCCCACCGCTCGCAAACCCGGTGAGGCTATTGAAGGAATGGCCTCTATCCATGATCCTCGGGTCGATGCCCTGAAGAATTTGTATCAGCCTCAGAAAACAACCTATGCTGAAAACCAGTTTGTTCTCTGTCCCGACATCACCGACAGTAGCGGTACATCACGCCTCTGGATGGATCCGGCTCGGCGCTGCGATCTTCTCTGCCTGCTCATTCGAGACTTCGATTCTCCCGATATCTTTCACCCCTCCGGCTCAGTAGACCCGGAGCGCGACCGGGCAATGATTGAAACAGAACTGCTCCTGGCCGATATGCAGTTAGTGGAGACCCGTCTGCAACGAATTGCCAAGGAAAAGAGGGGTGGTCAAACTACAGAGCAGGTTCTGGAAGAGGAGATTCTCCAGCGATTCAATAGTGCTCTGGAAGAAGAAAAATTCCTGAGCTCGATCATGCTTGAACCCCACGAGGAAAAGCTGATCAAAAGTCTGGATCTGGTGACCCGTACGCCACTGCTCTTTGCTTACAACGTCTCCGAGGATGATATCGGTAAGGATTTTGGCTCCGGTGTATTTACTATCTCTTGCGAGATCGAGAGTGAGATTGCCGCCATCGATGACGCAGAGGAGCGCTTGGAATTCATGGAAGCTATGGGAATTACCCAGCCCAGCCTCGAGCGGATCAATGCCGCTCTTTATGATGCTTTAGGGCTGATGAGTTTCTACACCTCTGGCGAGGACGAGTGTCGGGCATGGACCATCCGTAAGGGTTCCAGTGCCCCGGTTGCTGGTGGCAAGATTCACAGTGATATCGAACGTGGCTTCATCAGGGTCGAGGTGATGAAATATGATGATCTAATAGCTGCCGGATCAGAACAGGGAGTCAAGCAAGCGGGTAAAATGCAGCTGAATGGTAAGGACTACGTTATCGAGGATGGCGATATCTGCCATTTTCTCTTCAACGTGTAGGGTCAGCTCAATATGAGTAAAAAAAAGCAGCAAGAAAGTGTTTTTAAGGAAGCTTGGGAGAATATGTCCGAGGACGTCAATAAATTCATGCCAGAGAAGCTTCGCGCACGACAAGACAAGAAAAAGTTTGTCCTCTGGCTGTTTATCCTGGAGTTGATAATTTTCGGGATAATTGGAACATTTATCTATAGGTGGTGGGCGGGGTCATGAAGCAGCTCTGTGGCAGGGTTGCTTGCAAGTTGGTGAAAGGTGTGTTTCCATATTTACACTTGGCGGTAGGTTTCGAAATCTTGCCTTAAGGAAGCGCTAGGAAATAAATCAGAGCCGATGTAACAGTCGCAATAAAAAGAGTTCGCAAACCAAACCACAACCAATTCGTACCGCTGATTTTTCCCAAAAATGCACCCAGCAAGAATAAAATACCCAAAGCCAATATCAAGGCGCATTCCAACGCGTCGAACGGCAATTCTAAAGAAAGTGTCGCGGCCCATATTGGTGAAATAATAATCAATGAAATCACCAGAGGTGAAAGACCATTGACTGCCGCAATTAAAAAGGGGAGTAAGCGTGTCGCTTGCCCGTGAGCGGAGCCATTTAAATTTTCAAGCATCGCTTGTTCGAGCTCTCGAAGCTCTTTTTTCCGCTCTGCGGTTTCACTCATATACGCACTGGTCAGGCCACTCATTCCTAGTGCAATGGCTGCACCAAAGCATGAGTTAATCACAACCGACAAGTTGGTTCGATCACTGACGTAAAAACCTGTGATTATACCAAGCATTGTCAGGGCGCCGTCAAAACCGTTAACAACAAAGTATCTCCGCACCAGACTACGCGAGCGTGTGATCACCAGCAATAATGCCAGTTGCTTAAACATGCTCTTCGCTATTGACCGGCTTCAGTAGCTCAGACTCGCTTTCTACCTCGACCCTGTCAATGCTGTGGATAGAGCCGCCCATATTTGAAATGGCCTCGACTATCGTTTCATACTGCAGGTTTTCGCCAGCAATAACGATGACAACAGTTTCCGTTTTTTCATCAACCTCTGTGACTGTCAATTCGATGCGTGCTCCTGGCAATTTTTCTGCAATCATAGAACTGAAGTCCAGACTGTTGGGATGGTGGGGTTTAAGAACATCAAGTTCAATGCGTTTTAGGGATGACATAGATTCACAATCCTTATGTTGTTGTTGACTCATGAATGCCAGATACAGGGAAGCCTGGCATCGGAACATCACAGCATCCGCTCCCAGTTGACCCGGCAAACGTCAGCCCCTCGTTGATCTGGAGCTGTTTTTTTGCAAAACAAATGAGATCCATTCCAGCATTAGTTTCGTGAGGCAATGAAATTCAGCGTTCCCAGTAGGCTCGAACAACCCCGGCCTCTTCAGTATATTGAATTTCAAATTCGCCGCCATAAGCATCGGCAATCGCCTGACCGACACCGCGAGGCAGATGTGTGTCGGTGAAAGTCAGCTGGGTGCTGCCATCGTCCTGCTCTTCGATTCCCATAAGCCGCTTCATGGGGTGCTGAGCCTTTTGGTTCTCAACCTTGTTCTGCACAAGTCTTAAAATTTCAGAGCGGTGTCCCTTGAAGAAATCGCCCCTGAGAGTTAAAAGTCCGGCCGGAAATTTATCTCGTTTGCGCTGGCAGGCCGGACAGAGCTTCTCTTTCACCTTGCCAGATGGCACTGTGTTCCATTGCCATCGTCCATCGACAAAAACGACTTCACACTCCGGACATACAGTCGGCTCAACGGGCTTACTACGCTTCATGTAGGGATCATGTACCTTTTCCTTGATCAGACGATCCTGCCGACCATGCCTGGTGATATTGCCTTCTTTTCCACCCATAATCCACTCCGCATAAGAGGTTCACCTTTAAGGCTAGCACAGCCTTGGTAATAGTAAAGGCTCGTCGGTAGAATCTGCTGTCAGATTCAAGCTCAAGATAATAGAATAGGGTCACATCTCAATTATCAACCTTTTAACCATAGCCGGTCATATTGTCCCTATCCACACCATCAACTTCTGTGGATGATATGGCCAGACCTCTCCGCATAGAATATCCCGGAGCTTATTACCATGTGATCAATTCGTGGTAACGCAGGCGAGAATATCTTTAAAGCCAACCGAGACCGAGAAGCCTTTCTCTCGTACCTTGAGGCGACCGCAGAACGGTTTGGTATTATCATCTACAGTTACTGCCTGATGACCAACCACTATCACCTGCTGATTGAAACCCCGCAGGCCAATCTCAGTGCAGCAATCCAGTGGCTGAACGTCAGCTACGCTACCTGGTTCAATAAAAAACGCAGACGCCGGGGGCATCTTTTTCAAGGGCGCTTCAAGGCCATTCTGGTGGATGCTGATGAATACCTGAACCAGGTGTCACGCTACATCCACCTGAATCCGGTGAAAGCGAAAATTGTTGAGACTCCGCAGGCTTATGCCTGGAGCAGCTATCCCGTTTTTATCGGTGAAAAAGAGAAACCTGATTGGCTTGACACCGCCCTGCTGGCATATTTCGGCAAGCAACAAAAATCGGCCATCAGAAACTACCGTGCCTTTGTCGAAGAGATCGACATCGACACCCTTAAATCCCGACAGGCTGAGTGTCAGTGGTTGTATTTTTGGGGGGGAGGGTTTTGTCCACTGGATTCAGGACACCTTTTTATCCGATGATCGGGAAGACAAGGAACTCCCGCAGCTGAAACAGCTGAAACCGGCAATCCAACCGGAGCGCATCATCGAAATTGTTGCAGATGTCGTGGGCTGTGACCCGAGTGATATCCTCGCCAGGGGACGAAAAAGCAACCAGCCGCGTGATATCGCCATCTATCTTACGATTCATCATTGCCGCATACCCTGCGCTGAGTTGGGTCGATATTTTGGTGGGATTTCAGGTGCGGCAATTTCTTCGCGGGGTAAACAGTATGTAAGAAAAGCGGGACAGGATAGGGGACTACGGGAGTTGATGGCTTGTGTTGAGGGGA
>JAYEME010000170.1:0-8990 GCA_034717915.1 Thermodesulfobacteriota bacterium | reverse complement strand
GGGTCATGAAGGTTTTACCCCGCATGCACTAGAACTGATTAACCAGAGTGAACTCCTGTTTGGGGCACAGCGCTTGCTCGATTTATTCCCCGATTTTTCCGGTGAAAAGTTTACAGTTGATGATCGTAATTTGGCCGAGATGGTTGATCGCTTACAGGATTGTGACAACCGGGTCGTCGTTCTCGCTTCAGGGGATCCCCTGTTTTTTGGTTTGGGGCGATATTTACTGCGTAACTTGGCGAATGAGTTAATTGAATTTTTACCCAATGTCACTTCGGTGCAGTACGCTTTTGCTAAAATTCGGGAACCTTGGGATGATTCAGTCTTTATCTCCGTTCATGACAGAGCTTTGAAGGATATTGTCGATCGAATTGTCGCCAACGATAAAGCTGCTATTTTGACCGATGGAATCAATACTCCGGGGATGATCGGGAGAGAGCTGCTGAGCCGCCATCGGAGTGGTTACAAAGCTTATCTGTGTGAGAACTTGGGAACTGCTGCTGAAAAAATTCGCGTCACCGATGTGAGAGGTTTGCTTGAACTGGAAGCTGCTCCCCTCAATGTTTTGATTCTGATCAAGGAATATGAGGATGATTCTCATGTCTATGTGCCAACCCTCGGGATTCCTGACGATGAATTCGTCAGTATCAAAAAGCTGATCACCAAGGAAGAAGTGCGGGTTGTCACTCTGGCCAAATTGAAGTTACGCCACGATATGTGTCTTTGGGATATCGGTGCGGGATCTGGATCAATCTGTATCGAAGCGGATCACCTCCTACCTGATGGGCGAATCTTTGCTATCGAACGTAATGCGGAGTCCCGACAGTTTATCAAGGAGAATCTGCAAAAATTCAATACTCGCAATGTCGCTTTGATTGAAGGGGATGCCCCCGATTGTCTGGAAGAATTACCCGATCCCGATCGTGTATTTATTGGCGGTAGTGGCGGCAGGCTTTGGGATATTCTGGATATGGTCGACCAGCGGCTTGCCGTCGGTGGAAGGATAGTTTTGAATGCCAGTACCCTTGATACCCTGACAGCAGCAAATGAGTATTTTGGCAACGCTGGATATCAGGTTGAGGTCGTCACAGTTAATATCGCCAGAACCCGTCCACATTCAAACTATAAAATGTTTGAGGCTTACGATCCGGTTTATATTCTGACCGCGGTGAAGTAGTCTTTTAATCGATATCGGGTCGAACCCCCCGCAGCTTGATGCGCTGACAGAACAGACCAGCAACAATCAGAATCAGCCCGGTGTAGGTCGCAATCAAAATTTCTTCTCCAACCAGAAAATGGATAAATATCAGGGACAAAAAAGGGGAGAGAAAAATTAAATTGCTGATCTTGGCAGTGTTGTCAGACAGTTTCATTGCCATCAACCAGAGGATAAAACAGACTCCCATTTCAATGCAGCCGACGTAAACAGCACCGAGAAGACCGCTGAGTGGTGGAAGCCGCAATTCTGCTGTCAGCAAATAATAGCCGAGGACAAATGGACAGCTGCAGAGAAAATTGACAAACAGCCCGACCACCGGATCACGGCTGTCGCGGGTGTTAAAAATCCAGTAGAGAGCCCAGACAACAGTACTGATCAGTGCTAACGCGACTCCAAACGGATCGGTAAACTGCAGACTGAACGGTTGACCTTCGGTTGAAATAACCACCACACCGCAATAACTCACCAGCAATGCCAACCACTGTTGCCAGCCGATTTTCTGCTTCAATAAAGGAACGGCGAGCAAGGAGAGGGTAATTGCCCAGGTATAATTGAGTGGCTGAGCCTGCTGTGCTGGAAGCAGATCATAAGCCTTGAACAGGATCAGATAGTAGAGGAACGGGCTGAGCAGACCGAGTAGAATGGATAATAAATATTCCTGTCGACTGCATTGGAATGCCAGCCGAAATTTCCCCTGATAGCGCAGAATGGCTCCCAGCAGCAGAGTTGAAAAGAAGCCGGAATAGAGGAGCAGCTCGATGGGGCTGAAATAGCGCAGGGACAATTTAAAAGCCGTCGCCACCGTTGACCAGAGTAGGACAGCACCCAGACCATAAAGAATCGCCTGTCGTTGCTGGTTCATATCGTGATCTCGTAGATTCTGCTTCGCCCTTTCAACATCAGCATGCCCAGCCCGGCAAATATCAGACTGATGTCAAACAATATCTGGGCTGTTCCGGTGGTGCCCCAGAGCAGGACTGTGCCGATGTTAAACCAATGCCCACCGATGGGTGCGTTCGGTTCTGGTTGTTGCTTGTTCATCAATTCAGAGGTCTTCCTTATGGGGCAGTTGTTTTAATTGAGATATTAACGGTCGTTGCAGTGCAGCTATCGCCAGTAGGCGTCCGATCACATAGGCAATTGCTGCTGCTACGACACCCGGCAGCGGGAAGTATAGCATTGCGACTAATAAAACTGAAAAGATTCCAACGGCCTCAATTGCAGTTGAAATAGAAATCGGGTTGGTCACGCGGGTGACAATCAAAACTGAACGCTGGAAACCAATCAGCACCGTCAGTGCCGGGAAAATAGCCATGATCTGTAACGGCAAAGCAGCAAAATTTGTAAGCAACTCATTGAGTCCGGAAAGATTATGGAACCAGATTCTGCTCAGCGGGGTAAAGGCGATCAAAGAGAGGCATGCTGAGGTTGATACTCCCAAAATGACGGCAAAATTTCTGACTTTCAGATAATTATCCCGGTTCTCTCCCAGCAACGCGATAGCAACTTCCTGATAAGAGAGACCAATGGCACGGAAGACGAAAGTTAATCCATAGATGACCGGCATGACCGCCAGAGATTCGAGCGGATCACGGCTTTTCCCAAGGAAAAATGTAACTAACGGGTGAATTGACAAGGCGATGAAAGGGGTGAGAGCCAAGGGAAGATAGTAATCCCATATTTCTTTGTAGCTCAGTTGTTGTTGTGTTTCCGGTTCAGTCTTCATGACTTCATTGATGGCATTATGTGCCAGAAAACGGGTCAACAGCGCTTCAGAAACAACCCCGCTAGCAAGGGATATTGCACCAATTATTGCTCCCGCCAGAGAGCTGTAAAAAAAGAGCAATAAGGCACAGCTGGACATGGTGATCAAGCGTGCCAGAGTCGCAGTAGCGATTCGTCTGGTTTGATGTCTGACGATCAGTATCCCCTGATAAAAACGCCGGATTCCAATTGCTCCCGGCCAGGGAAGGAGAAACACCAGGGAAATATGAATCAGGGTTGCAATTTCGGCAGGCAAACCGATTATTTTGAGGATGACCAGATTGAAAATTGGTGGCAGCAGAAATATCGCTAGCAACAGGGTCACACTTATGCTGAGAATCAGGGAAAAATTTCTCAATCTCCGGTAACTTTCTCGATCGCGACATAGCGCAGTACTGGCACTCATCAACATAATAATTGGAGATTCAGCAATCAGGGCGAAGGCGAAGGAGACTCCGTATGCAGCCAGATTAGCTTTTTCCGCAGCCAGTCGGGCAATAATGGCGGCGAGAAAAGGACCTTCAATCGACATCATAAGCCAGGTTGCGGCTAATGGGAGCCAGAAGAGGAAAATCTGTTTGTAGCTGAGAGTGGTTTTAGTGTGCATGGATTCTTATAGGTCAGCCACCGACAATGGTTAATAAGTCGTGGGCAGTAAAGCAGTCGATAGCTTGCCGTAGGTCAAGGTCATCCGGCTCCTGTAGATTGTCGGCCAGGTAGTTCTCACCAAGTTTCTGATACTTATGAGTGGCTATATCATGATAGGGGAGGAGATTGACACTTTTTTTCTCTCCTGCCAGTTTGGTGATAAAGGAGGCAGTTTCCGCTATGTTCTCCAAATCAGAATTGACCCCTTTAATCAGGGGAATGCGAACCTGAATATTTGCTCCACTTTCGGCTAGAGCAACAAGGTTGGAAAGGATCAGTTCGTTGCCGACACCGGTGTACGCCTTGTGTTTGTCGGAATCCATCAATTTTAGATCGTAAAGGAACAGATCTGTTTGTTTGGCGATATCAAGGAGGATTTCAGTTTTTACAAAACCGCAGGTATCTATGGTGCGATGGATCTTCTCTTTGCCGCAGAGATTAAGAATTTCGCTCAGGTAATCAGGATAAAGGAGTGGTTCACCGCCAGAAAATGTCACCCCACCGCCGGACTGATCGAACAGAGGGCGTTCTTTTTCAATAATTTTTAATAGTTCGGGAATTGTTTGATAATAACCGGAAATCTCTGTTGCCAGGGTCGGGCAGACGTCTGCACATTTTCCACTCAAATCACAACGTCTTGGGTCGGTGATAATTCCATCTGAGGTTAAAGTGCAAGCCAGATTCGGGCAGGCTTTAACACATTCACCACAACCGATACATTTGCTTTGGTTGTACATTTTTTGTGGTTTAGCCGAAATACTTTCGGGATTATGGCACCAGATACAGGAGAGGGGGCAACCTTTGAAAAAAATACAGATACGGATGCCCGGGCCATCATTGATGGCATAGCGTTTGATGTCGAAGATTAGTGGTTGTTGCATGATAGTATGGCCTGAAAATCTGTGTGAGCCACCACCAGAAGTAGGCGCCTTTAAGCGAGTCGCCAAGAGTACCAAGAAGAGTTTTTTACGGAGAGACGCTGAGATGGAGAGAAGAGCTTAAAACCTTTACTATAGCCACCAAGACGCCAAGGCCACCAAGGAAAAACAAGAGCTTTTTTTTGATTTTAAAACCTTATAAATATTTTTGAACTTGCTTCTTTCGGTGTCTTAAAGACTATTTTTTTCTAGATTTTTTCAGCGATCTCTCCAACTCTCCGTCTCTCCATTAATGCTTTGGTCTTTCTTGGTGCTCTTGGTGTCTTGGTGGCTATCTTGGTTTTAGTCAAAAGGCTTCATTCTCCGTCCGCTCAATCACTTCCTGCTGTAGATCGCCATTCATATCATTGAAATAATCGCTATATCCCGCCATACGTACCAGCAGATCCTTGTAATCTTCAGGATTCTCTTGAGCGGCATGAAGGGTTGCCGTATCGACGATATTGAACTGAATATGGTGGCCGCCAAGGGTGAAGTAGCTGCGCACCAGTTGCCCGAGTTTGGCGATATCTTCATCCCGTTTCACCAGGCTGGGTAGAAAACGTTGATTGAGCAGGGTGCCGCCTGACATGGTGTGATCCAACTTAGTTAATGATCTGATTACTGCTGAGGGGCCGTGGGTATCGGCTCCGTGGGATGGTGAGGTGCCGTCAGAGATTGATTTTCCGGCGAATCGACCGTTGGGGGTGGCTCCCATCACCTTGCCGAAATAGATGTGGCAAGTAGTTGAAAGCATGTTCAGGCGGAAGGTTTCACCCTTGATGTTCGGTTTGCCGTCGATGGCAGCAAGCAGATCCTGATAGATTTGCAGGGCGATATCATCAGCGTAATCATCATCGTTACCGAAGAATGGGGTTTTGTTGATGATTGTCTGGCGGAGGAACTCTTCTCCTGCAAAATCTTTTGCTACTGCATCAAGAATCTGCTCCATGCTGAAGGTTCGGTTTTCAAAAGCATGCTTTTTTAAGGTTGCCAAGCTGTCTGTGACTGTCCCCAGCCCAGTGCATTGGATATAGTTAGTGTTGTAGCGCGGCCCGGCATCATAATAATCTTTCCCTTTGCTGATGCAGTCTTCAATCACCACCGAAAGGAAAGGAGCCGGGGCGTACTTGGCGAACATCCGGTCAATGTAGTTGCTAACCCTTATCTTGGTGTCGACGATGAAGTTCAGCTGTTTGTGGAATGCGGTGTACAGTTCTCCATAACTTTTGAATTCAAGAGGATTACCGGTTTCAATCCCGACCATTTTCCTGCTGACTGGATCGATCCCGTTATTCAGAGTGATTTCCAGAACCTTCGGAACATTCAGATAGCCGGTCAGAACATAGGCTTCCTTGCCAAAAGCACCGACTTCGATACAACCGCTGCAGCCCCCTTCCCGGGCATCCCGTAGAGATTTTCCCTGGCGCATCAGTTCGACCACATAGGTGTCTGGATTGAAGATCGATGGGTAGCCGTGTCCTTGGCGAATGACCTTGCAGGCGGCATTCAGAAAACGATCAGGGGTTTTGCTGCTGATATGAACCGAATTCCCTGGTTGCAGGATATGCAGTTCTTCCACCACCTCAAGCATAAGATAGGAAACTTCACTCACCCCATCCTTCCCGTCGCTGCTGATGCCACCGATGTTGATATTGGTAAAGTCATTGTAGGTACCGCTTTCACGAGCGGTAATGCCAACTTTTGGCGGTGCGGGGTGATTGTTGACCTTAATCCAGAAACAGCAAAGCAGTTCTTTGGCCTCTTCACGGGTCAGGGTGCCAGCGGCAATTTCAGCTTCGTAAAACGGTGCCAGATGTTGATCAAAATGGCCTGGATTCATGGCATCCCAGCCATTCAGTTCGGTAATTGTCCCCAAATGAACGAACCAATACATCTGGATTGCTTCTCGGAAGGTTCGTGGGGCATTGCCCGGAACCCAACGACAAGTCTCTGCTATTTTTTTTAACTCGGCAATCCGCTGCGGATTGCTCTCCTGCCCTGCCAGTTTATCAGCCAATTCGGCATGCCGTTTGGCAAAAACGATAGCGGCATCGCAGGAGATATCCATTGCCCTCAGCTCTTCGAACCTGTCGGTCGCTTCGGGATCATTCAGATAATCAAGTGCCACAATTTCAGTGGCAATCTGCTTTTTGAAATCAAGCATCCCGGTGCGATATATTTTTCCATCGAGGGCGGTATGTCCAGGGGCGCGCTGTTCCATAAATTCGGTAAACAGGCCGGCTTCATAGGCCGCTTGCCATTCTTGTGGAACGTGACTGAAAATCCTCTCGCGGATAGTTTTCCCCTGCCAGTAAGGGATGACCTCTTTGGCGTAAGTATCGATATCCTTCTGGCTGATGGTGTAACGTTGCTGATCGCGGGTATTGAGAACATGAAAATCATCGACACTGTGACAGGTTAGTTCCGGAAAGGTTGGTACTGCTTTTGGGTATGGACCACGCTCGCCAACGATTAACTCATCATCACCTAAATAGAGGGTTTTCTTTTCACAATGATCCAGAAAGTTGAGTGCTCGAAGCACTGGAATTGAATGCTTGCCATAATTTTCTTTGTAGAAAGCTGTTTCATGAAGGGCACGTTCGATGGAAAGGGTGTGCTCAGCATTAACACTCAGTTTGCGCAGCCGCTGGATGCGCACATTCATTCCAGGATCGGTTCCATTATTGGTTCCAGGGTAAAAATTTCCCTCACATGCAGGGCCACGCTCCGGTAATGTTTTAATTTTTTTGCTGCTGTCCATAAATATATCCTTTCACCAACAAGCTACTGACTTTTCAGTTTACTTCCTCTCTAGTTTTAAAGCAAACAGAGAGCCAGATAAATAGTCCCTTGCTGATGCTTGATTCGCTGAAATGAATAGAAAAAATCAGATGGTGAAGTGGCGGTGTGAACAATATGGAAAATAAATGTTTTGACGAATTATTGATTTAAGTATGAATAAAGGTGGAGGATAATTATGTCGTTATGGATTGTCCCGCTGGCATGACTTTTTGACCGCCAGCCAGTTAATTCCCAGAATCGCAGCCAATCCAAGCACACTGCCAAGTGCCGTCATTCCCCCTGAAAATCCCTCTCTGATTGTGTCCATGATAAATACCCCGAAAAAACAAGCAGCAATCACCATATCCACTTTGGGTGCCCAATCTGCCTGGCTACGCCATGCCCAACTGAGGACATAGATATTGAAAAGTCCATACCCTCCAGCAACATAGGAAAAGGTTTTCAGCCATTGTGAAGCATCACTGCTGAAGTTGACGGTGACCGCATAAAAGACAAATAAAAATGAGGTAATTACACTGAAAATCGCGAATCCATAAAGTAGAAGTTTTTCCTGAGTTTTCATTTTATGACCTTGTATTTGAATAGGTGTGGCGATGCTGATGGGAGATTAACAAAAAAACAGGTGAAAATCCATGGGGAGCTCTCCTGGGAGACATCTTTATCTGGAATCTGCCAAGGTTCCGTAGCGGGTAAATAATCTCTTCGCAATTCTGCAGCACTTTTATGTCAGCCCCCAGCGTGTAAATTAAACCAGTGGAAAAGGCGGGTCAGGCGATCTGGTGATCGTTCAAGCAACCTTGTATTATTGCAAAATAGTGCTTTAATTTTTACAGGAGGTTCGATGAGATTTATTCACTATAATATGTGTTATGCGACTGGCCCAAAGATGCATAATTCTATGCGCTCTACAGCTAAGAATCTGGTGCAGATCATAGAATTTCTGCGCGAACTGGAGCCGGATCTGGTTGGTCTGATTGAGGTGGATCATGGCTCATATCGCAGCGGCGGAAAGAATCAGGCTGAACAGTTGGCCGAAGCGTTGGGGCACTACCATTCTCACTCGGTCAAGTATGCTGAAAGTTCATTCTGGCGGCATATCCCGGTGCTGAGAAAACAGGGGAATGCATTTCTGACACGGGGTCGCATCCGCAACGAGACCTTTCATTACTTTGAACGTGGGATGAAACGCCTGGTGATTGAACTGGAACTAGAACACATGGTGGTGTATCTGGTTCATTTGGCGCTCGGTTCACGGACGCGACATCAGCAGTTGGGAGAACTCTATGACCTGGTGAAGGGGACAGAGAAGCCCTGCCTGGTTGCGGGAGATTTCAACGCACTTTGGGGTGAGCAAGAAATCAGCCTGTTTCTTGCTGCAACCGGATTGGAAGATGCCAACAGCGAGAGTCTACCAACCTATCCGAGCAATAATCCACGTCGACATCTTGATTTTATTCTTCACAGCAAGGAGATTGAGGTGTGCGATTTTCAGGTTCCGCCGGTGCAGTTTTCAGATCATTTGCCGCTGGTGGTCGATTTTGACGTTCAAGTCGAGAAAGATTTACGCAAGGTTTCGCGACCCCCTCACTGTTATTGTCCTAAGTATCCCTGGTTGCAAGTTGGTGTTATCTAAATAG
>JAYEME010000169.1:0-9019 GCA_034717915.1 Thermodesulfobacteriota bacterium | reverse complement strand
TGAGAGAGGGGTAAGCCCTTTTTCGAGCCGTTAACTGAGTTTGTTTTGGGATATTTACCGATGGATCAACATCAAAAATTACAAGATGAAAACGCTCGACTGAGTCAAGAATTACAAGAAACAAAAGCAAATCTTGACAAATTAGTGAGCAAGCGAACTGAAATACTGGAAATTCGTAATAGTATATTGCAGATATCGCAGGGCGTTCTTGATGTTATCCCGGTGGTCGTTTTTGGTATTGATCCGGATCAAATGATTGTTCATTGTAACGAATACGCGCGTGATCTGTTCCCCTATGGTGGGATGGGACCATTGGGAAATGATCGTGAAGACGTGTTTTCACCAGCGGTTAATGGATTGATTGATCGCCTTGGAACAGAGCGAAATCCAAAGGCTGAGATTGAAATTGGTCAGCTGAAATTTCGTGGGGAGGTTAGAAGATTGCATGAAACCTTATCCCAGGGAATTGTTCTGGTTTTGATCCCATTGGACTAAATTGGAAGGATCGGTGAAATAGATGGCAGAAGAACAGTTATCAGATCAGAAAAAACAGATTCTGTTTGTAGATGATGAAGAAAGCCTTGCTCTATTAGGTGCTGACCTGCTTGAAGATTTTGGCTACAAGGTAACCTGCGCGTTTGCTGGGGATGCCGCTCTGCAACTATTTCAACAGCAGGCTAATACTTTTGATCTGATCATCACCGATGAATCGATGCCAGGAATGAATGGTATTGAGTTGGCACAACAAATCTTTATGATTTCACCATCGACCCCGGTGATCCTTTGTTCAGGACATCTTTTGACGATGCAGGAAGAGGGGATGGATAGAGCCAATATCACTGCCGTGCTGGCTAAAACATCCGTTTGCAGCGAACTGCCGGGGATGATTGAAAAAATATTTTCAGCGTAGTTGTCAGATAAAAAAGAAGAAGAAAGTCAAGCTGTCCCGAAAGTTTACGATCCACGAAGAACTGCGGTGGCTTACACCGCAAAAACCTGGAACAGCTTTTCTGTTTAGCAGATAGTTTTTCAACCCCCGGTTAGAGCATATATGTGACAATCATCAGTAACGCGACAAACGCCATAATTATGATTGATAATAGAGGAATCCCTGGCGTTGTTTCTCTCTCTTGAGCACCCTTTCTTTCAAGTTTACCGACCACCGGGAAGCGTGTAACCACCGCTCTGACATGGGGAGCAGTCTTCAGCTCTTCGGTCAAGTTCTGTCCGGCTTGATGTGTCCCTTCGTGATGACCATTTATCCAACGTTGGCTTGTGCTGACATCATATATGATGTCGTTGACCGCAACATAGGCTGCACGGCCGTCACGACCATCAAATTTGGCTAATTCCTCAATTGTCATTGCTTTCTCCGTGTAAATACTCACTGATTCCGTTTCAAGATTTAAAGTAGGTTTGACCATTTAGTTGGGTGGAAAATTGATTTAAAATCTGCTGTCTTTCGGTGACGTTGATTCTCTTTTGCTTGACCGCCAGCTCTACTTTGTTACGAAAACCTTTATAAAAGGACGTCGGATTGTACTCTAACATGCTTAAAACTTCAGAAATTGTATCGCCCGATTGTTCTTCTATGACATCAAATCCGCCATCTTCATTGATCCGGATGTTGATCACGTTGGTATCCCCGAACAGATTGTGAAGATCACCCAGAGTCTCCTGATAGGCACCCATCAGAAAAGTCCCCAGAATGTAATCCTCCTCCGCTTTAAGTGGATGCACTGGCAAGGTTTTACTCTCTCCACCAGCAAGGATGAAGCGATCCAGTTTACCGTCGCAATCACACGTGAGATCCGAAATTGTAGCCTGCCGTTCTGGACATTCATCAAGTCGCTGAATCGGCATGATCGGGAACATTTGATCAATTGCCCAAGTGTCGGGCAGCGATTGGAAAACACTGAAATTTCCATAATAAATGTCGGCCAGATTATGCTTCAATCCAGATAGTGAAGCGGGCGTTTTTTCAAGTTGATCCAACCGTTTTGAGAGAGAGTGGGTAATAGCTAAAAACAGGTTTTCTGCCAGTGCACGTTCCCGTACCCTGATCTCCCCGTTTCTGAACAACTCCCTGATTCGATCACGGTTTGTGAGCGCTTCTGTATAGCCAGCATTGAGATCTGTTTCAGCTGCGGCGTTGTAGAGTTGAAATTGTCGGGCAACCAGAGGATGGCTTTTTTCTGGACAGCTGTCAGGAAGTGCGATGGCCTCGTAGCGCATGACATTGAGAATATCGAATAATAGGATTGACGTATGGGCAATAGTCGCACGTCCTGACTCGGTAATGATGGCAGGATGATCGATATTGTGCGGAGCAAGGGTCTTCTTGATCGTTTCAACGATACAACGACAATAGCCGGGTAAATCATAGTTGCGAGAATGACTGTGAAGAGATTGATTGCCGATGTAATCAACAGCGAGCCCACCCCCCAGATCAAGATATTTCAGAGGAACCTTTTCTGCGGCCAAATCAGCATAAAAACGACTGGCTTCCTGGACTGCTGTTTCAATTTCCCTGATATCCGGGATCTGCGAGCCAAGATGGCAGTGTAGCAGTTGCAGACAATTGAGCATTCCGGTTTTACGCAGTTCATCGACTGTTGCGATCAGCTGTGCTGTGCTGAGTCCAAAACTGCTGCGATCACCGCTGGTTTCTGTCCAGAGGCCACCAACTTTGGAGGATATTTTGATGCGCAACCCGATCAGCGGTCGAATCCCAAGTTTTTGGCTCCGCTCGATAATCAGTGGTAATTCAATCGGTGATTCAATGACAAAAAAACAGCGGTGTCCCAGTTTGTTGGCCCATAAACCCAGATCAATAAAGTCTCGATCCTTGTTCCCATTGCAGATCAACAGGCCATTTTCATTCAAACTAGCGAGACACAGTAGCAGTTCTGCTTTGCTTCCAGCTTCCAGCCCGTGCTCAAAATCTGCACCAAAGCGACTGATCTCTTCGATCACTGTACATTGCTGGTTGACTTTTACCGGGAATACTCCGCGGTATGAACCAGTATATTGGGCATTGTGGATAGCCTGCCGGAAAGTTTTATTAATTTCTGAGACTCGTGAATCGAGTAAGTTCTCTATTCGTAACAACAGCGGCAATTCGTGATCACGATCACGGGCTGCCTGTATAATGTCGATCAGGGGGACGGAGATTTCACCGGTAGGGAAAGGGATCTTGATGGTGACATCACCGTTTTCTGAAATTTCAAAATCCCCTTCACCCCATTGGTCAATTCCGTAAAGTGCCGCAGAGTCGGAGGTAGACCAGTTTCTGTCAGGTTGATAACTCATTCAGCTATGTTCTCACGGGCAAAGGTTGGTAGCATAAAAGCACCGCGGTGCAGATCCTCATTGTAATAACGAGAATGAAATTTTCGCCGAGCAGAACGATCATGATCAAAATCAGTGATCGGATGATATGCTTTGCTGGCAAAAGCAAAGCTCCAGAAGCCACTTGGGTAGGTTGGGATGAACGCTTGATACATCTCCACCAGTGGAAATACTGCCCGCAAATTTTGATACATATCTTTCTGGATTTCAGCATGATAGAAAGGGGATTCACTCTGAGCGATCATGATCCCATCATCTTTTAATGCGGAAAAAACCAATTGATAAAAACCCTCTTCAAATAAACCCACTGCCGGTCCGATCGGATCGGTTGAATCGACCAGAATAATATCGAATTCATTTTGATGATCACGTATGTAAGCCAATCCATCATCGATATGCAATTTAACTCTGGGATTGGTTCCGTCAATTTCGGAGGCCATGGAAGGGAGGAACTCGATAGATTTTTCAATCACCAGCCCGTCAATTTCGCAAAGCACCGCAAGTTCAACTTCCGGATGTTTCATAATCTCCCGAATACTGCCGCCATCGCCACCACCGATGACCAGAACCTTTTTGGGGTTGGGATGAGTGAACAGTGCCGGGTGGACGATCATATCATGATAGATGAATTCGTCACGTTCGGTCACCATAACCAGACCGTCGAGAAGCATCATCCGACCAAATTCGAGGGTTTCAACAATATCCAACTGCTGAAACTTACTTTTGCCAGAAAACAGGGTTTTGGTAACCTTCATGGTGATGCCAACGTTTTCGCTATGTTTTTCGGTGTACCAGAGATCCATTTTTAAATCCTTATGAGATATTTTATCCACACTCTACTGCATTTTTGTTTTCTGCTGATGACTTTTTTGCTTAGCTAGCGTATTTTTTGTAAAATTTATTTAGTTCTGGTCGTTTAGAGCAGAAATGGAAAGGGGTAAACTATGACAAATGCTCAAAAAATAGGTTTTATTGGTGGCGGTAATATGGCAGAAGCGATGATTAAAGGTTTGCTGGCCGGAGCATTTCCTGCGGAAAAGATCATGGCATCAGAACCAAGTGAGCTGCGCCGTGATCATCTTATTGAAGCTTTTGGTATTCAACTGGCGGACAATAATCTGGCGCTGATGGAACACTGTGATATTGTCGTTTTATCGATTAAACCGCAGATTGTTGTCGAGGTTCTTGAAGAAGTTGCAGGTGCCTATAGTAACGATAAACTGATTATTTCCATCTTAGCTGGAGTTACAACTGGAATAATTGAAAAGTTTTTTCAGGGAGCCCCCAAGGTTGTACGGGTCATGCCAAATACTCCCGCTCTGGTTGGTGAAGCTGCCAGTGCAATGTGTCGAGGTCACTATGCCAGCCATGAGGATCTTGCTGTTGTGAAACAATTGTTTGAGTTGGTTGGTAAAGTTCAATTGATTGATGAGCGACAGATGGATGCTGCAACTGGTCTGTCTGGTTCCGGTCCAGCCTATATCTACACGGTGATAGAAGCTCTTGCCGATGGTGGAGTGCGTGAAGGTTTGCGGCGTGATATTGCTCATGCCTTAGCGGTGCAAACAGTTGTTGGCGCAGCGTTGATGGTGCGCGAAACAGGTGAGCACCCAGCAATTTTGCGCGATCAGGTCTGTTCTCCGGGGGGAACAGCGATTACCGGAGTCAGCACACTGGAGAAGAATGGGTTACGTACAACATTGATGGAAGCTGTTTCTGCCTCTGCTGCGCGTTCCCGTGAGCTGGGTGGTAGTTAATAGGCTGATGTTATTGATTCAACACGCTGGTAAGAAACATGGACTTTAGAGAATGGCGCTCGTTTAAGCATTACTGCAGTAAACTTGGGACTGTCCCCAGTCCCATCGGGGGCTGTCCCGGAAGTTTGCGATCCACGAAGAACTGCGGTGGTTTGCACCGCAAAAGCCTGGGACAGCTCCCATGCGGGGACAGCCCCGGAGCTACACTTAAACTAGTGCTCTGTAACCTGTAGGATTTCGGGAGATTGCGCAGAGATTTTGCGTGTCAGCAAGGCATGGTGTTTGCTGCCTAGCCGTAGCTAAACAGCTAACATCAAAACGCAGTTGAAGCGCAAAATTGCCAGCAAGATACGAAAGATTATGGGTTACAGGGTACTAGCACCATTCTGGACTTTAGTCTAATTCTCCGCTGATGAAAATTCGTCAGAGGAGTTTCCCCCGACTGGTAAAATAACGTTGGTAGGGATTGAACGAGCGGCGGTATTGGTGAATTGAGATGATAACGATATTGATGATACTGGCAATTGGAACACCGATAATCATCCCCAATACTCCGTAAAGCTTGCCACCCATAACGATCGCCAGAATAACCCAGAGAGGGTGCAGATTCGATACTTTGGAAATGAGGATTGGAATGAGGATAAAATTATCGATAATAATCTGGGCGATGAGTAAATAAACGCAGAGAATCCACCAGAATTGTCCACCCATCCCCAAGTCAACCAGTGCAATCACCAGCCCGGGAATCATCCCGATGATAGGGCCGATATAGGGGATAAGATTGCTGGCTCCGGCAACGACTGCCAAAATCGGCGCATAGCGGATATCGGTAAGAGATAGTCCCATCCAGACAACCATTCCAATGATCAGTGCTTCCAAAATTCTTCCACGAATAAAATGTGACAATTGCCAGCTGACATTTGCATAAATATCGAGAACCATTTCAAAATAACGGTTCGGAGACAAAGAGATCAGACCGCGCATAATCCGGCGGCTGTCTCGCAGGAAAAAGAAACTGAACAGTGGTACCAGTAGTAGCAGACTGCCGATTCGCATGGCAGAGCGTGGAGTCTCTTTGAGGATCAGGGCAAAGAATGATTGTGATGCTGAACTCAGCCGTTCGGCAATGTCATAGTTGGTGATGAAGGGGAAATGTTGCTGAGCCGTCGCCAGTAACCCACTGAGGTATGCAATTGCTCCACTGACATAGCGGGGGAAATCAGCCTGGAGAGCCTGCATCATCCCCTTCCAGTTAGGTGGCCCGATAACCAGTAGAAGTAATAAAACCAGCGAAGACAGCAAGATATAGACAATAAAAATACTGAGGGTTCGATTGATTTTTTTACCTTCAAAAAAATGGACAACTGGATCAAGCAGAAATGAGACAATCAAAGAAATCAAAAGTGGTAGAAATAAACCGGTTGTTGCAGTTTTTAACAACACTGTAATGGTGGAAGCCGAGGAATAGATAGCAATCCCCGAAGCAATCGAGGTTGTCAGAACCAGGTAAAGAACCGCGACCTGAGCACGGCTCATGTTGTTTTGACTATGCATCAGTCTGCTGCTTTCTGTCGTCCCCCAGCTGCTTTTTTAACTCTTCAAGTTGGAGACTGCATTGCAGTAATCGGTCACTGATAACCCGGTTTAGCCCCAGCATGATCTTTGCCGATGGAGCCGGATGACGCCGAACCGCCTCCAACATATCGGAGCGGAATAATCCAACCAATACGGTGGGTTCGGTGGATCGAGCTGAAGCACAGCGCGGACGCGATGCAGTCAAGGCGATTTCGCCAAAAAAATCCCCTGTTTCAAGGATAGCCTGTTCAGTCTCCTCTCCATGTTCGCTTCTGTTGAATATCTGTATTTGTCCTGAACGGATGGAATACATTCCTGAGCCAATATCCCCCTCACTGAAAACAATTTCATCGGCTTCATAGTTTCGTGTATGAACAATATTTGCAAGAAAGGCGAGCTCCCGCTTATCCAATTTTTTGAACATTGGCATGGTGCTGAGAAAATACTCTAATGTTTGTTCGTAGCCACTGCTTTGAAAAATATTACTCCAGAACGGATTCACAATTAATTCCTATTTTGAGGTAAGCCGGGCAAACACCTAGGTTCTCCCATACATGAATATACTAAATTCTTTTTAATTGGTTAATTAAATGGCTAAGCAAAAATTTCGATCTACAAGGCGTAGTGATTTTTCAAGGGCGAAGACATACATCTGTATGTCGAGATCTTAAAAAATCACTGCAACACCGTAGATCGGACTTTTTGCAACGCCATTGGTATTATACCAATAAGTTCAGTGAGTACCAGACAAAAAGGTATAGCTGTAAACAGGGCTTTATCTTGAAGCGATTCTTGACTATCCTGAGACAATGATTTCGATTGATCTAAAAAAATACCCGCAGGCTCCAGGTGTCTACCAGATGTTCAGTGAATCTGATGAAGTCCTTTACGTCGGTAAGGCTAAACTACTGCGCAATCGGTTGCGGAGCTATTTTTCAACGGCGGGTGATGGGCGGCTCCATATTCCCCTTTTGATGGAAAAGGTGCAGCGGATTGAAGTTATTATCACCGATACCGAAAAAGAAGCACTCCTGCTTGAAAATACCCTGATCAAAAAATATCGCCCCCGCTACAATATTGATTTACGTGACGACAAAACCTATGTTTCGGTGCGAATTGATCTGAATGATCCGTTTCCGATGATGCAGGTGGTGCGGCAGGTAAAAAATGATGGGGCTCACTATTTTGGCCCCTATTCTTCAGCCTCGGCGATTCGAGAAACCCTCAAAGAAATTTATCGGCTTTTCCCCCTGCGCCATTCTTCTATTGAACGTTGTAGCAAACGTGGCCGTCCCTGTTTGTTTCACCAGATTGGTCAGTGTAGCGCTCCCTGTCACGGGAAAATTACTCAGTCCGATTATCGTAAGCTTGTGGATGGAGTCATTCAATTGTTGGAGGGGCGGGAGTCAGAAGTGATCGCACGGTTACAACAACGGATGGGTGAAGCTTCAGAGGAGATGCGTTTTGAAGATGCGGCTCGGCTGCGTAATCAAATTGCTGCTATTGAAAAGAGCATTGAAAAGCAAAAAGTGACCGACTACGGCGGAGGGAATCAGGACGTGATTGGACTGCATCAGGATGGCGGCGAAGTAGAGGTGACGTTGCTGTTTATTCGTCAGGGGCGATTGATTGGTCGTCGTAGCTATCCTTTGGAATGGACGCTTGATTTATCCGAATTGCTCAGCGGTTTCTTACAGGAATACTATTCCCGAAAGGTTATCCTCCCTGACCAGATTTTACTCCCCTTTTCTGTAGAAAGTGCCGATTTGCTTGGCGAATGGCTGAGTGAAAAGCGCGGCAAAAAGGTTCGTTTAATAACTCCAGAGCGTGGGGAGAAAAAGCGCCTCTGTCTTATGGCGCAACGCAACGCTCAGGAATCTTATCGGCAACGGGGACAACGACAGCAGGCTCGTGAGCAGGTGTTACGGGAACTCCAGTCAAAATTCCATTTACCATGTTTTCCCCAGCGAATTGAATGTTACGATATTTCGAATGTTCAGGGAAACCATTCGGTTGGTAGCATGGTCGTTTTGCTGGACGGTGAACCCGCTCCGGCTGAATATCGTCGCTTTAAAATTAAAACAGTAGAAGGTGCTGATGATTATGCATCGCTACGGGAAGTTTTGAGCAGGCGGTTGTCACGTGGAATTGAGGAGAAAAACTTGCCTGATATGATTTTGATCGATGGTGGAAAAGGGCAGCTTGGAGTCCTGTCAATGGTGCTTGAGGAATTCCATTTAGACGAAACAGTTGGAGCTGTAGGGATTGCTAAAAGTCGGGTGATGGCGAATGTGCGTGGCAAAGTTGTCGAGCGTAGTGAAGAGCGTTTTTTTCTT
>JAYEME010000168.1:5307-9024 GCA_034717915.1 Thermodesulfobacteriota bacterium | reverse complement strand
CATGTACTCGTTACGTGTCCCCGGAATACAGGGTTCAGGCAATAATTGCTCAATGTCACGATCAATTAATCAGACCTGAATAGCACTGAATCTTCCGCCAGTGGATTCCCCCCTTTGCAAAGGGGGGCTAGGGGGGATTTTTCAGCCGACAATTAAAGGCAAATCCCCCTGAATCCCCCTTTATTAAAGGGGGATCTGGTCTTGCGGAAGATTGGTGCTAATCAGTTACCCAAGCTGAGAGATAATCGCATCACCCATTGCTGCAGTGTTAACTTTTTTCTCGCTTGAATCCCCTTGATAAATATCGCCAGTGCGATAACCCTCATTCAAGACTTTTTCTACAGCAGCATTGATTGCATCAGCAGCGTCAAGCATACCGAAAGAATAACGCAACATCATCGAAGCAGAAAGAATTTGGGCGATCGGATTGGCAATCCCCTGTCCGGCGATATCGGGAGCACTGCCACCTGACGGCTCGTACATCCCGAAAGATCCCTCGGCAAGAGAAGCAGAAGGTAACATACCGAGAGAACCGGTCAACATAGCTGCTTCATCAGAAATAATATCGCCAAACATATTGCCACACAGCATGACGTCAAACTGCTTTGGCCAACGCACCAGCTGCATCGCAGCGTTATCGACATACATATGAGAGAGCTCAACATCGGGGTACTCTTTGGCGACCCGCATAACAACTTCACGCCAGAGAACCGATGTCGACAAAACATTCGCCTTATCGATAGAACAAACCTTCTTGCCGCGCTTACGAGCCGCTTCAAAAGCAACGTGGGTAATCCGCTCTATTTCGGCGTCAGAATATTTCATGGTATCAAAACCGGTCCGCTCACCGCCCTCTCCTTCAATTCCCTTAGGAGAAGCAAAGTAAATTCCGCCGGTTAATTCACGGACAACCAGAATATCAAAACCACCTTCGATCACACTCTCTTTCAAACTGGAGGCACCAGTTAATGCCGGGAAGATAATCGCGGGTCGCAGATTACAGAACAGACCAAAAATTTTACGCAGCGGAAGCAGAGCACCTCGCTCCGGTTGCTCATCAGGAGGTAATCTTTCCCATTTCGGGCCGCCGACACTGCCAAAAAGAATTGCATCGGATTTTTTACAGATGTCAACAGTACTATCGGGCAGCGCCTTACCTTCTTCATCAATACCGGCGCCACCAACATTAGCCAGGGTTCTTTCAAAGCTGACATTATATTTTTTCTCGACGGCATCCAACACCTTGAGCGCCTCTGCCATCACCTCGGGTCCAATCCCATCGCCGGATAAAACGGCAACCTTGAAATTCTTAGCCATAATAAACTCTCTCCCATATTAAAATAAAAAGCCCAACCAAATCGAGAGGGCAAAAACGGCTAAACTATAGAAAAACGGCTTTTTTTTGTCAAACCATTTCTCTCAATAAATGCAATCAGATAGTCTATTGGAAGCTAGAGGAAAGATATGTTATTGTCCCGCTCCAGACATTTTCAATACTTGATGGCGTCGCAAAAAGTCCGACCCACGGTGTCGCAGCGGTTTTTCAAGACCTTGACATACCACATGTATGCCTTCGCCCTTAAAAAACCACTACGCCTTGTGGGACGGAATTTTTGCTTAGCCATCTCATCAGTTTTTGCGAGTGCATCATATTTAGCAGAAATATCGATAAAACAGGAGAACCATCATGCGCCTAGCTATACTTTTATTTTTATTCATTATCCTGAGTTCGATGCCGGCAGCCGCAACAGATAGCACCACTGCCAGCAACCATCAGCCTGAAGTACAACCATTGACCAAAGAAGCAGCAATAAAAGCATTGCGGGGGATCCAGGGAGAAGTTGTCTCGGTAAATCCTGCTGAAATTCCCGGCCTTTATCAGGTTGCTATGAGAATGAACGGAAAAGTCATACCAATCTACCTCGATGCCAGCGGATCATATCTTTTCACCGGAAACGTAATCCGCCTCAAAGATCGTAAAAACCTGACTGAAGTCTATTATCAGCAACTTAATCCTGTCGATACTGCAACTATCCCACGGGAAGAGGGGCTAACCCTGGGTAATCCAGATGCGACACAGCATATATACGTTTTCACTGATCCCCATTGCCCCTACTGCATCAAACTCCACAAAGTGCTGAAAGAAGCCGTTAAAGCAAACACTGATCTGGCTTTCCATACAAAACTGATCCCTTTGAAAAGCCCCAAAAAAATCATTCAGACGATTATCTGTAATAAATCGATGGAGCAACTCGAAATGGCATTTTCCGGGCAAACACTCCCTGAGCCAAGTTGCGAAACAGATATCGTTGAAAAAAACTCAAAACTGGCTCAAAAACTGGGCATCCATGGCACTCCGACACTGATTCTACCAAATGGACTTATTTCCCCCGGGTATCGTCCTCTGGAACAACTTTTAGAATTGATTGAAGAAAATCGGGTTGACCCGGCCAAGTAGAAGAGAGTGGATCTAAACCGTATTCAGGGGACAAGTAAGAATGGCTTAAGGGTAGCTGTCAGAAAAACCGTCACTGTCCCCGCATGGGGGCTGTTCCAGGCTGTTGCGGTGTAAACCACTGCGGTTCTTCGTGGCTCGTAAACTCCTGGGACAGCCCCCGATAACCCTGGGGACAGTCCCGAGTTTACTGTAGTAATGCTTAAACTAGCACCATTCGGGACACGTAACGAGTACATAACCCCGGAAGACTAGCCTTTATTCTTATTTCTAGAGAACAATTACCGATTTATCTGCAACTGCTCCAGATCACGCACAGCACCCCGCGCCGCACTGGTTGTTGTCGCGGCATAGGCCTGCAAAGCACGGCTGACCTGACGCTCTCTTTGTGCCGGCTGCCACGCCTGATTGCCCTTTGCGACCATCGCCTCCCGGCGTTGCTGCAGAACATCATCGGGCACCTGCATGGAAATTTTACGTGCCGGAATATCGATTGCAACCAGATCACCCTCCTCCAGCAATGCAATCGCCCCGCCCTCAGCAGCTTCTGGCGATATATGACCAATCGATAAACCTGAAGTTCCTCCGGAAAAACGACCATCGGTAACCAGCGCGCAGGCCTTTCCAAGCCCCTTCGACTTCAGATAACTGGTGGGATAAAGCATTTCCTGCATTCCAGGACCCCCTTTTGGCCCTTCATAGCGAATCACCACGACGTCACCAGCTTGCACCTTGCCACCCAGAATCCCCTCAATTGCATCTTCCTGGCTCTCAAAGATTCGAGCCGGACCGGTAAAAGTGAGATTTGATTCGTCTACGCCAGCCGTTTTGACAATACATCCATCCAGAGCCATATTTCCATATAGCACTGCCAGACCGCCATCCTGACTATAGGCATTTTCCTGAGAGCGGATACACCCTTTTTCGCGATCCAGATCAAGCGAAGAATAGCGTTTATTCTGGGCAAAAGCCTCAATACAGCGTTCTCCCCCTGGAGCAGCGCAGTAAAACTGCTGAATATCTGCTACATCCGTACGCACCACATCCCACTGCTCAATTGCCTCACCCATGGTCGCGCTGTGAACCGTCGGCACATCACGCTGAATCAGCCCGGCACGATCAAGTTCCCCGAGGATGGCGAAAATACCACCAGCTCGATGGACATCTTCCATGTGATAATGCTGAACAGCCGGAGCCACCTTACACAAGTTCGGAGTTTCACGGGACAAACGATTGATATCATCCATGGTGAAATTCACCTC
>JAYEME010000168.1:2075-5207 GCA_034717915.1 Thermodesulfobacteriota bacterium | reverse complement strand
CTCACGCGAAGGGAGGCTGTAGAGCATCCCCTGATGCCCCATCGCAATTCCATCACAAATCGCCATCGTATTGAACTCTTTGGCGATTCCGCCATGCTCTTCAATTTGAGCAACAACCAACTGACCCAAATCTTTCAAATGGACGTGTCCCGGCACAAACTGGGTGAATGAATTCACCACAGCAATGATAGGCTTGCCAAAATCCTTCTGCTTGACCCCAGTTGCATGCCACAGGGCACGCGCCCCGGCCATATTTTTTCCCTGAACTGATTGTGCTGATCGATAAATTGGCATGGTTTCCTCTTTTCTGATGTTAAAAAGATAGTAATTATTGATAAAGTCGGAAGACAGATTAAATTTTTCACTGAACCAAGGGGACTGAATTTTTTTCGAGGTTTTATACGAAAATTATTCTGTCCCCGATATTGAAACAATGAAAAATAAAATCAGTCCCCTCCCCGTGGTGTTAAATTATACTGATCTGAAGGCACAAAAGATATTTACAGGAGATCACCTCAAAACAATCGGCCTATGTGACCTTTCGGTATTGTTCGGCCAAAAAAAGGATACAGATCTATTTATTGAGCTCTTTTCTGAAATCCGATAGGATTCAAATTCATTCTGATCAAGTTCATCCCCGATAAATTTCCCTTCGATGCCCTATAGCCAGAGCCAGAACTATCAGTTGTTGATCTTGTATTTCACAGATGATACGAAAATCTCCAACCCGGTAACGCCACAATCCGGTTAGGTCACCACGCAATGGCTCACCAAAATGTCTTGGATCTTTGCAACCACTGATGCGCTCATCAAGCCAGTCAAGCAAACGCTTTTGGATAGGGCGATCAAGTTTACGCAATTGCTTTTCTGCAGTTACATTGATTTCAACTGTCCAGGCCAAGATCTCTCCGCAAATCATATAGCGATTTTGTTTTGCCGGGCTCGGCAAGTGCTTGCCGAGCCAGTTCAATATCCTCATTGTCCTCAAGGTAGCGAATGATCGCTTCACGGACAACCACGCTACGATTGCTCCCTTTAACTTTGGCGAGAAAATCAAGTTCCTGTTCTAGTTCTTTTTCTAAACGGATTGCCAACATAAAAAACCTCCATCGAATTCCTTGCAATACAATGTATAACAATTATGGTTTAATTGTCAAATTGAGTTGTATATATAAACGTCCAGAAATAAAGAATCTGATTAGCACCAATCTTCCGCAAGACCAGGTCCCCCTTTTATTAAAGGGGGATTCAGGGGGATTTGTCTTTAATTGTCACCTACAAAATCCCCCCTGGCCCCCCTTTGCAAAGGGGGGAATCCACTGGCGGAAAATCGATTATAATCAGGTAAAAGAATGATAATCAATCAAACAAAAAAAGGGTCGAAAGCAATAGCTCCCAACCCTTTGTCATTGATTCAAAGATTCCATCAATAACGTGCGTCAGCAAATTCAACCCAACCACCAGATTCAATCAGCGCCTTGTCAAACTGGCTGATCTCGAAACTGAACTGCTTCTCTTCACCGCCAGCCTTAGCGGTCACCGACTGACCCTCAAGGTCAATCGCAATCTCAACATCTCCCTGCTGCTGCAACGCCATCAACTTATCAATGTCAGCCTTCGGTAGCTCAATTGCCAGCATGCCACCATTGAACATGTTCTGACGAAAAATCCGCGCATAACTTTCGGCAATGACAGTATGTACATCATTCACCTCAAAAACCCAGGGAGCGTGCTCACGGGACGATCCACAACCGAAATTTTCACGCGAAACGACCACAGTGGCGTTCTTCAATTTTTCCCCTTTGGGATCGAAGCCCTCCAGCTTGAGGTCTTCAAGAATGTACGGGGTCAGGGCCTCTTTAGTCACTTCAGTGAGGTACTTAGCCGGAATAATTTCATCGGTATTGATATCGGATCGGTCGAGAAAAATTGCCGATCCACCAAATTTCTTCTGCATTCTTTTTCCTCCTGATCCTTAAAGTGTCGAAGCTTCGGTGATCACACCGGTAATCGCAGTAGCCGCCGCCGTTTCCGGACTCATCAGGTGAACCATGCCGCCCTTGCCCATCCGACCATTGAAATTACGGTTAGTAGTTGAAGCGGCCACTTCCCCTTCAGCCAGCACTCCGTTGCTCATACCGAGGCAAGCACCGCAGGTTGGGTTGGTGACGCAGAAACCTGAATCCATGAAGATCTGGATAATCCCTTCAGCCAAGGCTTCCTGGAAAATCTTCGGCGTCGCTGGAGAAACAATGCCACGCACCGAATCGGCAATGGTACGACCCTTCAGCACCGCAGCGGCCTGGCGCAGATCCACAAGCCGACCGTTGGTGCAACTACCGATATAAACCTGATCGACCGGCGTTCCGGCCAGTTCCTCCACCGGCTTGACGCAATCGGGCTTGTAGCCGTAGGTCACCATGGGCTTGAAGTCGGAAACATCAATATCCACAACCGAAGCATAAACGGCATCCTCATCGGAGACCCATTTGCTGAACGCGGCAAGAGCGGCTTTTTTATCAGCAAACTCATCCTTGATGAATTCCCAGAGATACTCAACCGTGGTCATATCGGGCATACAGACACCCGATGTTCCACCGGCCTCAACCGCCATGTTACAGAGTGTCATGCGTGCATCCATTTTCATTGTGTCGACAACCGGCCCACGGAACTCCACCACCCGGTCGGTGGCACCGTTGACACCTAACCGGCCAATCACGCGCAAGATGACATCTTTGGCATAAACCCCTTTGGGTAGGCTACCGGTCAGATTCACCCGTAGAGTCTGCGGCTCACGAAATGCACAGACCCCTTTCAATATTCCAACTTCGAGATCTGTTGTTCCAACACCAGCAGCAAACGCCCCAAAAGCACCGTGGGTACAGGTGTGGCTGTCGCCCATGATGACTGTAAATCCCGGACGGATATAGCCCTTTTCTGGAAAAATTGCATGACAAACACCATTGCGTCCGATATCGAAAAAATCAGGGATCTCATGGCGTCTGGCCCAATCCCGCAGGATCTTGGCTTGGGTTGCCGTCTTCGTATCCTTTGAGGGAGTCACATGATCGATGACAACTTTCAGTTTATTCTTATCAAAAACGCGATCTTTCTCGCGCCAGACTAGATCAG
>JAYEME010000168.1:0-1975 GCA_034717915.1 Thermodesulfobacteriota bacterium | reverse complement strand
TCAGATGCTGGTATGAGAACGTTTTTCAGCGACAACCAGCTTGTTTAATGCATTAATGTAAGCTTTAGCACTGGCAACAATAATATCGGGATGAGCACCCTGACCAAGAACCTCTCGTCCTTCCACAGATTGCAAACGCACACTACACTCCCCTTGGGCATCCGTTCCACCAGTAATTGCACCGACAGAGAAGTTGAGCAACGTTGCTTTACTTTTGGCGAGTTTCTTGATTGCTTTGAAAGTCGCATCCACTGGCCCATCACCCATCACCGCAGCCTTTTTGACCTTGCCATTAATTTCCATAGCAACTGTCGCTGTTGGGGCCGCAAAGGAACCGGAACTCACATTCATCTGTTCCAATTTATAGACTTCAGGAACCCGCAAAACTTCATCGGCGACAATAGCGTCAAGATCTTCATCAAAAATCTCTTTTTTCAAATCAGCCAGGGTCTTAAAGCGGACAAAAGCTTTCTGAATTTCTTCCTTGGAAAGGTCGTAACCAAGTTGCTTTAACCGATCGATAAAAGCATGGCGGCCCGAATGTTTACCAAGAACCAGTTTATTCTGGTTCAAGCCGACCGACTCGGGAGTCATGATTTCGTAAGTCGACTTATCCATCAGCACCCCATGTTGGTGAATCCCCGCTTCATGAGCAAAGGCATTGGTTCCAACAATCGCTTTGTTCGGCTGAACATGAATCCCGGTAATCGTCGAAAGCAACTTACTTGACGGGGTAATCTGCTCGGTAGCGATAGTTGTGGAATATGGCAGAATATCCTGTCTGGTACGCAAGGTCATAACCGCCTCTTCAAGGGAGCAGTTACCAGCCCGCTCACCAATACCATTGATGGTACATTCAAGCTGACGCGCTCCAGCTTGTACCGCCGCTAAAGAATTGGCAACAGCCAGACCGAGATCGTTGTGGCAGTGGACCGAGATGATGGCTTTATCAATATTACTGACATTCTTTTTCAGATAGCTGATGATATCAAAATATTCTGATGGAATTGTATAGCCAACTGTATCGGGAATATTCACCGTTGTCGCACCAGCTTCGATAACCGCCTGGATAACTTTAGCGAGAAATGGAAGTTGAGTCCGCACCGCATCCTCGGCAGAAAATTCAACATTTGGGGTATATCCAGCAGCACGGCTCACCGCAGCAACCGCTGTATCCAGAACTTCCTGCTCACTCATTTTCAACTTGTATTTCATATGGATGTCACTGGTGGCGATAAAAGTGTGGATTCGCCCTCGCTCACCAGCATATTTTAATGCGTCCCAAGCTCGGTCAATATCCATATTATTGGAGCGGGAAAGCCCTGCAATCTGTGGTTTCGTAATCGTCTGGGAAATTTTCTTAACCGCTTCATAATCACCATCAGAGGCAATAGGAAAACCGGCTTCAATAACATCGACATTCAAACGCTCCAACTGATGGGCAATCCGCAGTTTTTCCTCAATATTCATACTCGCACCCGGAGATTGTTCGCCATCACGCAAAGTTGTATCGAAAATAATAATGTTTTCTTTTTGACTCATAGCATAACTCCTTAAAAGTTTTCCGGTCATTTTGATCCGGGGTAGTTCATGTTAACTGCATTGTTGTGACATTCAATAACTGTTAGGTCACCCAGGTCAGATTCCACTCAGAACCACCCCCTTTCAGATGAAAACAAAAAAGCCCCTGCCTATTAAAATAGACAGGGGCGAAAGTTTTAACTCCGCGGTACCACCCTGATTCGTCCACTTTGAAAACTAAAAAGCGAACCTTCTTTTCCCCTTTACGCAGGGTCACGACAGAAACTAACCTTTACTGGCTTCATCCCTGCGGCTCCAAGGCGAGTTCAACGTTTTTGTTGTACCGATTCACAGCAACCATCGGCTCTCTCAAACAAAAAAACGCTTACTACTCCTCTTCAATGCCTTTGAATTAGCGGTAGATTCAACATAAAACATACAAATAAGTCAAGTA
>JAYEME010000167.1:0-9056 GCA_034717915.1 Thermodesulfobacteriota bacterium | reverse complement strand
TTACCGAGGAATCGCGGAAAAATTATTTGACCATTATAGGGAAACTACGTGAGCAGGGTGCGCAGGGAGTGATCCTTGGTTGTACCGAAATTCCACTTCTGGTTCATCAAGAAGATATCGATCTGCCGTTGTTTGATACCGCCGCATTGCATGCTCAATATGCGTTGGAGTATTCTTTTTCTGTCGAACCTCAGTCCAGACCGTGAATCGACCCATCTTTCTGTAGCTGCCAACGTTCAGCACTCGGATGTTTTGGCAATCCCGGCATCCGCAAGATATCCCCGGTGAGAACCACCAGAAATCCGGCTCCGGAATTGATCTGAATACCGCGCACGGTGATATCAAAATGGCGTGGACGTCCGAGCAGATTGGGATCATCTGACAGGGATCCGGGGGCTTTGGCGATGCAGACCGGTAGCTGGTCGAAACCGAGTTTTTGTACCTGACGCAAGTCTTTGGCTGCCTGTTTGGTAAAAGCAACATCATCAGCTCCGTACATCTCCCGGCAGATGATCCGTACTTTCTCTTCGACGGGCAGATCGAGAGGATAAAGGGGGCGGAAGGGTTGACTCTGGTTGGCGACTTGCATCACCTGCTGAGCCAGTTCAATCGCTCCTGCGCCTCCACTGGCATAATGGTCACACACTGCAAAGGGCGTGTTTAATTCCTGACAGCGGGCTTCGATCAGTTCTAACTCCGCAGAGTTGTCGCCGGCAAAACGGTTGAGAGCGACGACCGGCTGCTGATTAAACTTGCGGACACTCTCGATATGTTTGTCGAGATTCTCCAATCCTTTGCGTAGCGCAGTTAAATCCATATCACCGAGGTTGTTCTTGTCTTTCCCCCCGTGTAATTTCAGCGCTCTGGTGGTGGTTACCAGCACCACTGCTTGTGGATCCAGACTGCCAAGTCGGCACTTGATATCAAAGAATTTTTCCGCCCCCAGATCAAAGCCAAAACCGGCTTCAGTGATAGTCCAGTCGGCATGGTGCTGAGCCATCCGGGTTGCCAGAAGGCTGTTGCAGCCGTGGGCAATATTGGCAAAGGGGCCGCCATGGATCAATGTTGGAACTCCTTCCAGACTCTGCACCAGGTTGGGATGGATAGCGTCGCGCAGCAGGGCGAGCATGGCGCCGGTGACCTGAAGCTGTTTGGCAAAAACCGGATTACCACTGTAAGTAAAGGCGACCAGAGTATCTTCGAGACGTTGGCGAAAATTATCCAGACTGGATGCCAGGCAAAGCATCGCCATCACTTCAGAGGCGGCGGTAATGTCGAATCCCCCTTCCCGCGGAATACCCTGCAATTTTCCACCCAATCCCAGCACGATATGCCGTAAACTACGGTCGTTCATATCGATCACACGGCGCCAGAGAACCCGGCGCGGATCGATATTTAACTTATTGCCCTGATAGATATGGTTATCGATCACCGCCGAAAGCAGGTTGTTGGCGCTGGTGATGGCGTGAAAGTCGCCGGTGAAATGCAGGTTGATTCGATCGGCCGGCAGGATCTGGCTGTAGCCGCCGCCGGTGGCGCCACCTTTCATCCCCAGACAGGGGCCGAGAGAGGGTTCGCGCAGTGCCAAACAGACCGATTTTCCCAGTTTGGCAAAGGCCTGTCCCAAGCCAATTGTGGTTGTGGTTTTTCCTTCTCCGGCAGCGGTGGGGGTGGTTGCTGAAATCAGAATCAAATGTCCCTGTTTGCTGCTTGGCTGCTGCAGAGCATTGATATGAACCTTGGCCATCTCTCGACCATAGGGGAGCAGGTCATCCTTATCAATGCCAAGTTGATCGGCTATCAGACCGATTGGTTCAGGCTGAGCCTGTTGGGCAATCTCGGTGTCACTGCGCATATCAAACTCCTTCCAGAGGGAGGCTGTATTTTGTTAGCTGAGCGCGAAGGTTTACTTGCTTGGCTATTTGTTCCACCTCAGTGTTGGGGTTGATCCCGATCACATGGTCTATTTCCATAGCGTTTAACGGTTCTTGATGAGCCAGTTGATGTTCGAGAACCTCTTCGGTTGCCTCTGAGATCTGTTTCTTTTGTTCTCTGCGTTGCTTGACCCGTTGACGTAACTCTTTTTCAGTCAGTGGAAAGTCGAGGATGATGAGCGGAACCTGCTGCTCCACAGCGAGCTGATACATCTGCTCGCGCGATGATTGTTGGATAAAGGTTGCGTCTACAATGGTTGGGATGCCCGCTTTTAAAAGGATCTCGGTCAATTCTCGCAGACGAGAGTAGGTCGCTATGCTGGCTGCTGTGCTGTAAATGCCAGCAGCGATTGGAGAGTCGCTGTTTTCTGTGGAAGCCAGCTGATACAGGCGTTTGCGTTCCCGGTCGGACTGGAGACAGATCCCATGACAAAGCGGAGCTAATTGATTGACAAAACTGGTTTTGCCTGATCCCGACAAACCGTGAGTGATGATGAGTGGTGGAAAATGAGGAGCCATGTACTCAGTTGCAAGTGTCAGATAGCTTTGCAGCAGTTCCAGATCCTGATTACGTTCCGCTTCACTGAGATCTGGCTGGGAAAGACGCAGACAGGTGACTTTGGCACGCACCATCGCCCGATAAACTTTGTAGAAATTAAGCAGTGTCATCCCCGGATAATCTCCGCTTTCTTGCAGGTAACGATTGAGAAAGTGCCAACCAAGTGTGCTTTCTACCCGATCATCCAGATCCATTGCCAAAAAAGCGACATCGCTGATCGGATCTATCCAGCGCAGGCTCTCGTTGAATTCAATACAGTCAAAGAGTAATGGGGATTTATCAAACCAAGCCATATTGGCCAGGTGGGTATCGCCGTGACATTCACGGATAAAACCTTCGATTTTACGTTGCAGAAATACTGGTTTCAACCGTCTGTATGTCTCCCGACTCCATTCTTCTAGCTGATCAACCTGTCGTAGCATCCCGGGGTCAGGCAAGAAGCGTCGAATCTGGATGAAATTTTGTAAAATCGGATCGATAATCGCTTGCGGTGAACCGAATTTACTGTTTGTTTTAGCAATCGGGGCGTCCCTGTGGATCCGGGCAATCTTTTCCGCAAACTTTTCGATATGATTATTCGTTAACTGTCCAGCTGCAAGCATTCGGTCAAGTTGTTTTTGTTGCGGGAAGCGTTTCATTTTAACCACATAGTCCAGAGCCGGTTTCCCGTTCAGCTTCGGTCTGTCCTGCTTTCCGCCAATCCGTATAACTTCGAGGTATAGCTGTGGAGCGAAGCGCTTGTTGATGCGCAGTTCCTCCCGGCAGAAATGTCGCCGCTTTTCCAGAGTAGAAAAATCAAGAAATCCAAAATTGACCGGTTTTTTCAGTTTGTAGGCATAATCTCCCGCCAGAAAGATCCATGATATGTGTGTTTCGATGAGTTCAACTTCGTTCACAGGATGATCGTAGAATGACGGGTCGAGCATCCTTTGAATAGGTTGGTTCTGCTGTTTGTCGTTCATGCTGTTCACGATCATTCTTTCATCGACAGAATAAGGATTGAAACCGTGAGTGCTGCTTTAATTGTAGTGCATAAAGGAGATGTGGCAAGGGATTGGGTGGGTTATTTTGCAGAGTTTATACTTCTGTGTAGAAGCTTCTCTACGATGGTTCCTGCTGGATGCAGATTTTCTCGTTGTTAAATTCGATGATATCGCCAGTCACAATTTTTTTTCGTTTTTGGGTTTCTGTCACACCATTGACTAAAACCTGTCCTACTGCGATCAACGCTTTTGCTTCACCGCCGCTAGAGGCAAGCCCTTCAATCTTAAGAAGTTTGTAGAGTTCAATAAATTTGTGGCCTTCTAGAATAAATTTTTCCATCATCTATTCCTCTTATGTTGAGAATTATGGTTTTTCCGTGTGCTATTGTTTTTGGTCGCGACCCAGACGGCATGGCGATAACCTCCCTTGCCGGGTCTTTCACAGCGTACTGAGAACCCACCGGATGAAAGACGCTTTTCAAAACCAGTATCGGGATTTTCACCCCAGATGGCAAAGGTTCCACCGGGTTTGAGGGCAGTGTGAGTATGCGCGATGGCACGGTCGCCATAGATTGGGTCATTAAGTGGATCAGTTTGCGGACCGGGGCCACGGTAGAGGTCGAGGACAATCGCATCAAAACTTTCTTCAGGTGTTTTGCGAATCAATTCAGCAACATCGGCAATCTCAACTGTGACACGTGGATCGCTGGCTGCTCCAGCGGTCAATTCGGAGAGAGGTCCGAGGCACCACTCACAGATTTTGTGGTTGAGTTCAGCAACAATAACCTGGGCGGTCTCAGGAAGTTCATCGAGGAGTGCTCGCAGGGTAATCCCCATTCCCAGACCGCCGACTAAAACCCGTGGGGCAGGGTGTTTCTGCAGGCTTTTGCAGCCAAGCTTCCCGAGGGCAACTTCGGAGCGTTGGGCTTGACTGTTCATCAGGATTTGAGAACCAACAGTGATGAGGAAGTCTCCTTTGCCACGCTGCCGCAGCTCAAGAACTCCTTCATCTTCCGTCATGAATTGATCGAGTACTTTCCAGGGTAGAGCCATGGTTATTCCTCATTTTCTGGATTTGTCTGCCAGTAAAGGGTGTGGTTGTTGGCAATTATTATTAACCACAGAGGCACTGTGGTCAAAACCTCTACTCCTGGCACAATTTCTCTCGTAGCGCATTGATCTCACCATTTTCCAGATACTCATTAAATCTCATCACTCGATCAATCACCCCACCAGGGGTTAATTCGATGATTCGATTGGCAAGAGTAGAAACAAATTTATGGTCATGGGAAGTGAACAGGATCACTTCGGGAAAACTGATCAGGCTGTTATTAAGAGCCGTGATCGATTCAAGATCGAGATGGTTGGTGGGTTCATCAAACATTAACGCATTGGCATTTGTCAGCATCATCTTTGCCAGCATGCAACGCACCTTCTCTCCACCGCTGAGGACATTGGTCATTTTGGTGGCTTCATCGCCGGAGAACAGCATCCGACCGAGAAATCCACGGGCAAAGCTTTCACCTTCATGGGGTGGATACTGGCACAACCATTCGATAAGACTTAGATTATTGGCGAAATAGGCACTATTTTCCTTGGGGAAATAGGAGTTGGTAATGGTTACACCCCAACGGAAACTGCCGCTGTCGGGTTTCAGTTCACCAGCGAGGATCTGCATCAGAGTGGTCTTGGCAACGCTGTTACCACCAACGAGGGCAATCTTGTCCCCTTTGTTGACGGTCAGGTCGAGATTGTCCAGCACTTTGACGCCATCGATGGTTTTGCTTAACCTCTTGACTTCGAGGATGATATCACCGCAGGGGCGCTCGGGCTTAAACAGAACAAACGGATATTTGCGTGACGACACTGGTAGTTCTTCAATATCAAGTTTGTCGAGCAATTTTTTCCGCGAAGTCGCTTGCTTGGCTTTGGAGGCATTGGAGCTGAAACGGGCAATAAAATCCTTGAGTTCGTTGGCCTTGTCGCTGGCTTTTCTGTTGGCGTCCTGCTTTTGTTTCAAAACCAGCTGGCTGGCTTCATACCAGAAATCGTAGTTTCCGACATAGGTGCGGATGGTGCCGAAATCGATATCGGCAATATGGGTGCAGGCTTGATTGAGAAAGTGGCGGTCGTGTGAAACAACGATGACCGTATTCTGGAAGCGGCCCAGAAATTCTTCGAGCCATTGAATTGATTTAAGATCAAGGTGGTTGGTTGGCTCATCCAACAGCAATACATCGGGGTTGCCAAAGAGTGCCTGAGCCAGTAATACACGCACTTTCTCGCCACCTTCCAGATCTTTCATCTTCTTCTGTCGTAGTTCTTCGGGAATTCCCAATCCGTTCAGCATAACTGCTGCCTCGGATTCAGCGTCGTAACCGTTCAGCTCGGCAAATTCTGCTTCCAGTTCACCGGAACGGACACCGTCCTCTTCGGTAAAATCTCCCTTAGCATAGATCGCTTCCCGTTCGGCCATCACCGTGTATAATCGCTTATGGCCCATAATCACAGTATTGAACACCAGTTCATCATCAAAGGCGAACTGATCCTGACTCAACACCGCCAATCGCAACCCTTTGCCGATGGAGACATCTCCTTTGTCGGGTTCGGAATTGCCTGCCAGTATTTTAAGAAAGGTCGATTTTCCCGCTCCGTTGGCACCGATGAGACCGTAGCAGTTGCCGGGGGTGAATTTGATATTGACGTTTTTGAAAATGGTCCGTCTACCATAGGCCAGACAGATATTTGTTGCACTGATCATGGGTGAGTTTTCCCTGGAATATGTGTCGTTAAAAATAAAAAAACCACAGGGTCGAACCCCGTGGCTTTCGCGCAGCGAATCTATAGCATTGATCCACTGACCAGGCAATGTTTTTCCGTGTCATTCCAGAGTTCAGTAAAAACAAATCTATAATTAAACCCAGGTCTGATAGCCACCAAGACGCCAAGAGCACCAATAAAAACTCTTTGATTCTCTTGGAGTGCTTGGCATCTTGGTGGCTAATGCTTTAGCTTCTCAGTTTTTATAGAACTGAATAAAAAACTCCAATTTTTGTTTCGATTACAGTAGACTCTCACCCTCACTATTTCTGCCTGACTCGCGTAGTCGTAATGATGGCGAATTTTTTATGAGGAATGTATCTATGATCATTGGATTTGCCGGGAAAGCTGCTTCGGGAAAAACCACCGCCGCTAAATATCTGCTGGAACGATTGAGCTCAAATGTTGTGATTCTGCCGATGGCATTGATATTGCGGGAAGAAGTTGAGAACTTCATCAGGCAGGTTGGAGCTGAAGCTTATGTCCCTCTGGTTTATGGAGATCAGGACGACAAGGTTCGGGTGTTCCATATCGACGAAAAGTCCGCCCTGGAACAATGTCCGGTGTGGGTAAATTTTGTGACAGATAACCAGGATATTCAGGATCAGCCGGGGCAGTCAGCTGTCAGTGTCCGCCGGATTCTGCAATGGTGGGGAACCGAATATCGTCGCGCTCAGGATCATGATTACTGGACCAAAGCCTGGGAGATAAAGCTGCAGGAATATGATTTGGCAGAAACTCATATCCTGGTGGATGACGTTCGGTTTGTGAATGAACTGGAAATCATCAAAAAGAATGGTGGTATTTTTATCAAGATTGAACGTCCGGGATTCGATGGAGCCAACAACCACAGTAGTGAAAATTCTTTGGATCACTATGATAGCTGGGATTTGGTCATTGAAAATGACGGCAACCTGGAGCAGTTCAAACAGAAAGTTGATATGCGGATTCTACCACTGCTCAAAGCAGACTGATTAACTGTAGTAGCTCAGGTTTGATCTGGGAGGCACTGTAAAACTTGGCACCCTTGGATCATAACTCCTGAATTCTAACTCTATCAACGGTTTACAGAAAAGTCTAAGCCATCATTACGCAGTTCTTGCCGGCTTCTTTGGCGGCATAAACACCATGATCTGCTGCTTTTATCAATTCTTCAAGGGTTTTCATCGAATCTGTTTTGACGGCAACACCAACGCTGATACTCCCCTGCCATGCGCCACCCTCTACTTTAATTGTCAATTCCGAAATATTGGCATGAGTAATATTTGCAATGTTCATAGCACCTTTTTTATTTGTATCCGGGCAAATAATCAAAAATTCATCGCCTCCCAAACGGCACACAATATCATCAGTACGTACAGAATATTGTAGTTCCTTAGCCAATTTACGCAGCACAATATCTCCAGCATCGTGTCCGTAACTATCGTTGATCTCTTTAAAACCGTCAGCATCAATCATCAGGCATGCCAAGGAGGTATTATTTTCAAGGGATTCAGCCCATAACTGTTCCAGAATTTGCATCGCATAGCGACGATTCGGCAACCCCGTCAAAACATCTGTTAAGGCCAGCTCTCCTAATTTTTGATTGGCCTTGGACAGGGCAACTGTTTTTTGTAATAGTGCCCGATAAAAATAATAGATGAATAGACTTCCAATGAGCCATATGCTCAGATGCTTGAACCAAAGAGCATTCAGAGTTCCCTTCATGACGTTGTCCAACAACGACATGGGAACGGACTGACTGATTCCCCCACGGATTTGACCGAGTTTATATCCTTGCTTTTGATGGCATTGGAGACATCTTTGCTCTGTAATCAATGGTTTCATCCAGCGCAGATAACTCTCCCCGTTCATTATTTCAATTGAGCTGACCTCTTTGATTCCTTGTTCAAAACTTTCCAAAGCTTGTTTTTCCCATGAATCAGGTTTATTTTCCGGACGAATCGGGTTAAGGCTGGTGATATGTCCCTGAATCCCATTTTTCCTCTGACCGATTTCGTGAACCTGTCGAGTCATATAGGCAGGATTAATCATCGTTAGCTGCGTTCCCGCTGGTGTGGATATGTCTCGTTCAGGAACATACAGATATTGATTGGGGATTGTTAGCTCTGACTCTTTTGCATAGACTCCACCCTGAGCAGCATTCCAGCGGCGATACAGAATATCTTTTTCAAAGGAAGAACGAGCAATCGTTGTTCCAATATCCATAAGATGTTTGCTGTTCAGTTGGTAGTTTACATACAGGGACAGGGATATCACCGCGCTCCAGAGAATAATTGCAGCAATGGCATATTTTCCCAGATTTACACTCTGTTCTTTATCCATATTTACAGGGTCACCTTTTTTGACAGGTTAGTTGATCCTTTCTGAGAGATTAACAACTATCAATTTTTATTGCAACAATAATTAGGAGTTGTAAATAAATTACATACTGAGCCTCTTGCAAAAGTCCGAAAATCAATCATTCGTCATTCCCGCGTAGGCGGGAATCCAGAAATACTCTTAAGTTAGCCAAAAACTGGATCCCCGTTTTCACGGGAATGACGCCTTTTGCAAGAGGCTCTACTGTAAAACAGTGTATTTATCATTAGGGTGAGCCAGACTTGTGAATGAGCCAAGATGTCCTGGATTTGTATTATTTTCAAACACTCGACCCTTATCAGAAAAAATCTGCTGTCAGCAGTTAACAGCACCGGAATTTATTGACCTTCTCCCTACGTGACCTGTAAAGTGTCTCGCTTTTATATTGCTATTGCTTAA
>JAYEME010000166.1:0-9063 GCA_034717915.1 Thermodesulfobacteriota bacterium | reverse complement strand
AAAGAGGACATATCTTTGATACGTGTCCCGAGTGGTGCTAGTTTAAGCAGTATTGCAGTAAACTTGGGACTGTCCCCAGACCCATCGGGGGCTGTCCCGAAGTTTACGACCCACGAAGAATCGCAGCGGTTCACACCGCAAAATCCTGGGACCGCCCCCATGCGGGGACAATCCCGGATTTGCTGCCATCTATCTTTAAATTAGCGCCATTTATATGTGTCCCCACTCTATACGAAAATCTAATAGCATTAACCAGCAGCGATATTAAATCCGCCATCAACATAATGAACTTCGCCGGTCACTCCAGAAGAGAGATCGGACAAAAGATAAAGTGATGCTTTACCAACATCTTCCTGACTAACCAATCGCTTCAGCGGAGAACGTTCTTCAGCAACACTGAGCTTTTTCTTAAAATCAGCAATTCCTGCTGCTGCGAGTGTTTTAATCGGTCCGGCAGAAACAGCATTGACCCGAATCCCCTTTTCACCCAATTCTGCAGCCAGATAACGAACCGATGATTCCAGAGCAGCTTTAGCCACCCCCATCACATTATATGCTGGAACAGTACGGACTGAACCGAGGTAAGTCATGGTAATAATACTGGCACCATCCTTCAAAACCGGCAGCGCACAACGGGTCATGGAGACAAGCGAATAGGCACTGACACCTAAAGCCAACTGGAATCCTTCACGGCTGGTCTGGCTGAAAGGGCGCTTCAAATCTTCACGATTAGCAAAAGCGATAGCGTGAACCACAAAATCAATTTTACCCCACTGTTTTTCCAGTTCATTGAATACAGCAACCATCTCCTCTTCATTCTGCACATCACAAGGGAGGATGATTGTAGAACCGAGACTATCAGCCAGTGGGCGAACCCGCCGTTCCAAAGCTTCATTCAAATAAGTAAATGCCAGTTCAGCTCCGGCAGCATGCAGTTGTTGAGCCACTCCCCAAGCAATACTTTTATCATTTGCAACGCCAAATATTATTCCTCTTTTCCCAGACATCAATCCCATAATTCAATTATCTCCTTAGATAGTATGCTTATACCTGAATCCACCGTTTACTCACTGATCCAGATTATTGTTAACGTTACTTTTTAACAAAAGAGCCTTAGGAAGGCAAGTGTGTGGACAGCGTTTGATCCCGGGGGCCATAAATAAATCTGATTCCCCCAAGACATTGCCGTAGGGTTTGTTTTACAATGGGTCAAAACACCCGATAGGAGTAACTGATGAAATTGACCCTTTACGACAAACTCTGGGATAGCCACCTGGTCAGCCAGGACACAGATGGAACCTCCCTCCTTTATATTGATCGGCAACTGTTGCATGAGGTCACTTCACCTCAAGCCTTTGAGGGATTACGCTTGGCAGGGCGTCAACCCTGGCGGATTGATACCAATCTGGCAGTGCCGGATCATAACGTCCCCACCGATGATCGCAGTATTGGGATTACAGATCCAGTGTCGCGGCTTCAGGTTGAAACTCTGGATCGTAATTGCCAGGAATTTGGTATTACCGAATTCGGTATGGATGACCCACGTCAAGGGATTGTTCACGTCATCGGTCCAGAACAGGGAGCAACCCTCCCCGGCATGACGATTGTCTGTGGTGATTCCCACACCGCAACCCACGGTGCTTTTGGGGCATTGGCTTTCGGAATCGGTACTTCAGAAGTAGAACATGTCCTGGCAACTCAATGTCTGATTCAGAAAAAATCTAAAACACTGCTCATTGAGGTAAACGGCAAGCTTCCGCCAGGGCTAACTGCTAAAGATATTATTCTCGCCATCATCGGTCGGATTGGCACCGCTGGAGGAACCGGTTATACCATCGAATTTGGCGGCTCAACCATCCGTAGTCTGTCTATGGAAGGTCGCATGACTATCTGTAATATGGCGATTGAAGCTGGAGCGCGAGCTGGGATTATCGGCGTCGATCAAACCACCATCGATTATGTCAAAGGGCGACCTTTTGCCCCCAAAAGTGAACAATGGGAGCAAGCCGTAGAAAATTGGCAGCAGCTACACAGTGATCCGGATGCAGAATTTGACAAAGTGATAAAGATTGATGCCCGTGATCTACAGCCTCAGGTCACCTGGGGAACTTCACCAGAGATGGTTGTGACAATTGCTGGGAAAGTTCCCGACCCCGCAGCAGAGTTGGATAATATTAAACGTGAAGGAATTCAGGCGGCACTGGACTATATGGGATTGACTCCCGGAATCCCGATGACCAAGATCTATCCCGACAAAATTTTTATCGGCTCCTGCACCAACGGACGGATAGAAGATCTGCGTGCCGCAGCAGCAGTTGCCAAGGGGCGCACACTTGCAAAAACTATTAAACTGGCACTGGTTGTTCCCGGTTCGGGTCTGGTCAAACAACAGGCTGAAGCAGAAGGATTGGATAAAGTTTTTATCGCTGCTGGATTTGAGTGGCGGGAGCCAGGTTGTTCCATGTGTCTGGCGATGAACAATGATAAACTCTTACCGGAAGAACGTTGCGCCTCAACATCAAACCGAAACTTTGAGGGGCGACAGGGACAAGGTGGGCGTACCCATCTGGTCAGCCCGGCTATGGCCGTCGCTGCTGCAGTCACCGGCCATTTTATTGATGTCCGCCAGTTGGAGGTGAAATGATGGAAAAGTTTAAAACATTCAGTGGTTTGGTTGCTCCGCTTGACCGAGCCAACATTGATACTGACGCAATAATTCCGAAACAATTTCTGAAATCGATTGACCGAACCGGGTTCGGCCCCTACCTGTTTGATGAATGGCGTTATCTTGATCATGGTGAGCCGGGAATGGATTGCAGCAATCGTCCGTTGAATCAGGAATTTGTCCTCAATCTGCCCCGATATCAGGGCACACAGATATTGCTGGCACGGGCTAATTTCGGCTGTGGATCCTCCCGCGAGCATGCACCTTGGGCGTTGCTTGATTTTGGTATTCGGACCTTACTTGCCCCAAGTTTCGCCGATATTTTTTATAACAACTGCTTCAAAAATGGGATTTTGCCAATTGTATTGAGTAGCAACCAGATTGATCAACTGTTTGCCGAAATCAATCAAACGCCTGGCTATCAGATTAAAGTTGATCTTACCGAACAACTCCTGTCGACTCCAACTGGAGAAAGTATCAGCTTTGACATTGATCCATTCCGCAAACATTGCCTGCTGAATGGTTTGGATGATATTGGTTTGACTCTGGAGAAAATGAGTCAAATTCACAGCTATGAAGATCGGCGGCGGCGGGAAACCCCATGGCTGTTTGCTGGCTAAATACTCTCCTTCATACTGTTTTTTACCTTACTTCTTCAATAACGGTAGCTGCCATATCTGGTGAATAGATCTGGTAGCAATTTTTCCCGTTGTCTTTCGCCTTGGAGCCTGTCCGAGAATAAGGTCCGAAGCGAAAGTCCAGAAGTTTGAGGGCAGATTTTGGCTCGTTTGCAGCCTCAGAGCCAGAGCTACGAGATTGCCGATTCCAGTCAAGCCCTTTCTCAGGGAGCCACAGAATCAGCAGCCTCTTTGGAAGAAGTTTCAGCCTCCCTTAATCAGACCTCATCGCAAACAACCCTCAATGCTGAAAATGCTGTTCAGGCCAATAGCTTGTCAATAGACCCATAACAAGACCGGCATCATTGATCATTTGTTTCCTACAAACGCAACAATTGCAATAACTACAAAGTTGACAACCTGTAAATAGAATACTACAATAGCTAAAAAACAACAAAGGAGTCATTTATGACAATCACAGTTGGAATAAGAGATTTAATTCGTGACTCAGGTATTTTAGACGAGCATGATTATGTTGACATTGAAGATAAGCGCTCACATAGCTACAAGGGACTTTTTGTCGCCCCTAAATATGCACAAGAACTTAAAGCCTATCTGGATAAAAAAATCCAATCCGATAAGAACAATGCACTGCACGAAATTATGCAATTTGCCGGAAGTGCCAAAGGCGAGTTTGACAATAAAAGTATTCAAGAATTAACGACTGAGAAACGGGCAAGGCATGACAAATAACAAGAAAATATTTCTGGATATCAATATCATTTTAGATTTTCTTGAACAATCCAGAAAACGGCACAAAAAAATAGTAGAATTGATTGAATACCTAACTGTCAATAATTATGAAATCTGCATCAGCGAAGACATGTTGACTACAATTTACTATATTTCAAAACAAAAAACCACGGTGCTAAAGTTTCTCAAAACCATAACTGCACAATGGACAATTTTCAATTTTGGAGAACAAGTCTTAAGCTGTGCCATCTCTACAGCACTTGAAAATAATCAGGATCTAGAGGATTTACTACAGTGTTTCTGCGCCAGAGAAAATGGGTGTTCAGCAATAATTACCCACGATAAATCATTCTACGATTGCGGTATCAGTATTTATACGGCAAGTGAGTTTTTACGGGAGGTGAAAATTTAGAAGTTCCAGTAACCTTCGGTATTGGTTCCAACTTTTAAAATGGTGCAGGACGATCTGGTGCACTTGGAGAATTCAACATGTCTTCAGTCTTGCTCATAAGAATCCTGGCAGACAACAAAATATCTTTAACTTAACCCGGACTCAATATGCTCCGCTTCAACAGCTTACTGATATCTTCAGCGGGAACCGGTCGGCTGAACAGATATCCCTGTGCTTCATTACAACCCAGAGATTCGAGGAACTCCCGCTGTTCAGATGTTTCGATCCCTTCAGCGGTAATTTGTAGGTTCAAACTTTGTCCCATCGCAATAATTGCTTTGGTGATTGTTTCACCATCGGTGTTTTCGCCAATATCCCAGACAAAAGTACGATCAATCTTCAGCCGATTGATGGGTAATCTTTTCAGATAATTCAATGAAGAATGGCCGGTACCAAAATCATCAACCGACAGCTCAACACCCAGTGCCCTGATCTGCTGCAAAACAGAGATCGATTGTTCAGGGTGCTGCATAATAAAACCTTCAGAGATTTCAAGCTCCAGAGAACCAGAGGGACAACCAGTTTCTAATAGAACCCTTTCCACCACCTCCAGTAAATTTTTCTGCTGGATCTGCTTTCCAGACAGGTTAACAGCAATCCTCCGCAATCCGCACCCCTGCTTACGCCAGAGCATCAATTGTTCACAAGCTGTACGTAAAATCCACTCACCCATCGGAACAATCAGACCCATTTCCTCACTTAAAGGGATAAAATCCTCCGGGGGGATCAAACCAAGCTCAGGGTGCTGCCAGCGCACCAAAGCTTCCGCCGCAACGATATTTCCACCAGGAAGAGCAACCTGAGGCTGGTAATAGAGCACCAGTTCATTCTGCTCCAGCACACGGCGCAAGTGAGTTTCCAATAAAACTCTTTCTATTGCGTCTTCGGTCAGATCAGAAGAATAAAACTGATAGCTGTTCTTGCCTCCCTCTTTTGCTTTATACATGGCAGAATCAGCATTTTTCAGCAAACTTTCAATTTCTACACCCTCCCCGGAAAACTCAACAATCCCGATGCTACCACTGATATAAAGTTCATATTCTCCCACCATAAAGGGCTTCTGCAAGCTATCAAGAATTTGCTGAGCCCTGGCTGCAGCGTCATGACCGGTACGGATGGATTGCATAACAATAACAAACTCATCACCACTCAAATGGGAAACGGTATCAACTTCACGGCTATGCTCCTGCAGGCGTAAAGCCACCTCCTTGAGAACCTCATCCCCGGCACTGTGCCCCAAGCTGTCATTAATCTTTTTAAAATTATCCAGATCAAGGAACATAACAGCACCATGTTGTTTTTGTCGTTTAGCATTCTGGATGGAGTGCTGCAAACGAGCATGCAACAATAACCGGTTGGGGAGTCCCGTCAGGGGATGGTGTTGAGCCTGATACTCAAGTTGTTCTGCCACCTTTTTAATACTGCTGATATCGGAAAACACTGCAACATAATTCTCCGTGTCCCCTTTATCGTTCTGAATTGAACTGATGGTCAAAAGCTCCGGATAAACATCTCCCTTTTTATTTTTATTCCAGATTTCCCCACGCCACCGCCCCTGTTCATCCAAGGCACGCCACATCTCTTGATAAAAGATGTTGTCGTGTCGGTCTGACTTCAGAATTCGCGGATTTTCACCCAAGACCTCCGCTTCCGTATAGCCGGTAATTGTTGTAAAAGCCGGGTTTACAGCCACAATACTTCCATTTTTGTCGGTAATGGTAATCCCTTCGGTCGTGCTTTCAAAGACCTCAGCCGCAAGCTTCAGCCTGGATTCTTGCTCCTGATTTTCAGTAATATCACGACATCTCGAAACCAGCCCGGTCGTTTGACCTTTGTCATCAACATAAGGGGTCAATAAAACCTCGAGATAGCGCTGCCCTTTCCTGGTCGAATCGACCCAAACGCGAAAAGATTGTTCCTCTCCCGCCAGACAACAATCGAGATATTCCCTAATATGACATTCGTAGTGTTCACTGCCAATCACATCAATTGCCCGGCGACCGATAATACTGTCTACACTCATACCGAAATAATCCGCATAGACATCGTTCACCGCAAGATAGATGTGGTCTCGATTATAAAAAGAGATCAGGTCGGTTGAGGTCGACAGAATCTCTTCAAATCGCCGCAACTTCTCAATCCTCCCCTCCCGCTCGGTCACATCTTCCATGTAATGGACTGAATAGAGATACTCGCCCTGATCAGCATAAACAGGAAAAGAGTGTGAGTTAAAAACTTTGTTGCCAACCCATACATTCTGTGCGACGACCCGGCACTCGGTAGATTCGCTGTGGATACTTTCAAGACAACCAGGCAAGGCTCCCTCTCGTTGAGGAAAGATATCCCAGTAATATTTTCCGATCGTATGTTCAAGTGAACACTCTGCCAACAGCAGATAAGCACGATTGGCCTTAACAAGCTGTCCTTTTTGATTATGCAAAAAAATCGGGAAGGTGACCGAATCAAAAGCATCAGCCCAAAGTCGTTCTGAAGCCGCCAGCTCTTGAGTTCGGATAGCAACCTGATCTTCCAAAGATTGATTCAAAGTGAGAACTTCGGTGTGACTCTTTTGCAATTTATCTTCGGTCTGTTGCAATCGATCAATGTTGTCTTCCAGCCGATTATGTGCTGCAAGAATCTGACGATAAATCACCCCGATCAACCCCAAAACACAGAAAATTGTTGCAATAGCCCAAAAAAATTCAATCCGGCGATTTTTCTCTCGTGTGATAGCAATTTCACTCTGGGATGATAACAATTCCAAACGAGCATCGTAAGCAAGTCGATTGGCGTTTTCGGTCATTCTTTCAAGCAGTGAACGAACACTTTTGGCATAGGTTCGCAGCTGCAAACCCGTTACATTCAGCAAGTCACCTTCCGGATTCACCAACAACCGATTGCGAACCGATGTCATATCAACGGTCTGTAACAGTTTTTCTTCCAGAGTGACCAGTTGCGGTCGCAGAGTCAGGACTTCAAGGTTATAGTGTTGCCTGTTTGTTGGAAAAAAAGAAACTGAGACAGATGAGGTGTTTTGAGTTGGCAGATTCAGAGGCAATTCAAAAGACAGCGTTCCGCCTGCAGAAAGGGTATTCAGCGCGGCATGAGTCTCTGCGATCGTCAGTCTGGCATCATCAAGCAGATTTTGTTGATAATCTTGATCCTTGGAAATCAAAAGTAAATAAAAATCTTTGGCAATTTCCTGCAAATCAGCAACAACCAACGCTCTCAAGTCCTTTTTTGCTGCGATATTCTTAACCTGCAAGTCCATCTCTTTTTCATATGAAAAATAGTTTTTCTGCCGGACAAGAATCAGTGACAATCCAACCAGGACAATGCTGAAGATCAGCATCAAGGGAAGTATAGAGCGAGCAAAGGAAGAAGAGAAAAATTTCATCAGCTACCTTCCCAATCCATGACGTGAAAAGCATGCTTGACCACTATCTGATTCAGCCAGCTCCATAAAACGTCGTGCCAGTTGCGGATAATGAGACACTTTCAGCAAGCCAATCTTCAAGATATGAGGTGGGGCTATTGATTCATCCAGAGGCAAGATATCAGCACGATTACTCCCCTGCACCGCAGCCTTCCAGTTGATCGTTAAATCCGCACGTTTATCGTTAATCATATTTTCAAGATCCCGTGAGTCCATTGCCAGAGGAACAGCTTGTGCGACAGCTTTTCTGTAAATTCCCTCAATACTCAGAATCAGTCGTGTTTCTCGACCAATTGCTCCACTTTCAGTAGATCCTAATGCGGTACGATATTGACCACTCACAAAATTATCCAGATCAGCACTGATGTTTAGAGGATTACCTTTTGCAACAACAAGAACCGCCTGGTTAGAACCAACCGGAATGGACTCAACAACGATCCCCTCTGCCTGACCCTTTTCCATATAACTTTCACTGCCGGGCAAGTAAAGATCTCCCACCTGATTGATCTGAATGCTGCGATATAAACTCCCTGAACCATCTTTGATGATTTTGACGATGCAGTTTTCTTGTTGTTCAAAAAGGTCGGCGAGTTCACGTACCGCTGGAGCCATAGTCGTGCCACAGTAAATCAGCAGTTCCTTTTTACTTGCTTCTTCCATTGGCGAGCTTTTACAGCCCGAAAGGGCGCAGCTACAAAATAAAAGAATGGGGGCTATAACAATGATAGCCCTCATCCAACTGGTAGATATTTTAAAATTTTCCAAAATCATCATCATCGAGTTTGATATCAGGTTGTGCGGAAGTCGTATTCATAGTCTCCCACCCTGCGGATTCAGCCGCCGGAGATTTAACAGATGGTGCCGCTTGTGGAGCCGGTATCGCCACCGGAGCACTGTATTGATTCTGTTGAGTATTTGCCAAAGTGAAGCGGCTGAGCATATGTTTCAGATGTGCCGACTGACTCGACAGTTCTTCTGCTGAAGCTGCCGATTCTTCAGCCGTTGCCGTACTTTGTTGAACAGCTTGATCGATTTGACCCAACCCTTGATTAATCTGTGAAATACCCTGAGCCTGTTCATTGCTGGCGGCAGCTATCTCAGCCACAAGATCGGTCACCTTGGTAATGGAACCAACAATTTC
>JAYEME010000165.1:0-2080 GCA_034717915.1 Thermodesulfobacteriota bacterium | reverse complement strand
TTTTTAGATATCATATTATGGAGTATGAAACAATTTTACGACATATTATCCATAGACATCTTTCAAAAGGGCAGACCGGTGTCGAGAAATCGACAGGGGTTGTCGTAGTCCCGTTTCAGCTGGTCTGCCCCTTTGATTCTATGAGGTGATCGATGATTAAACCTCTGAAAAATCCTTGGAAATCTTCATCTAAAATAAATCCACAGAAGGAAAATGGTTACAGGCAAATAGCGACAGATGTGCTCCATGCGTTAATGTCGGCTCGGTTTACCGGTGGAGAGCTTTCGGTGATTCTCTGTATCATCGATCACACGTATGGCTATCACAAACAATCTGACACGTTGGCTGTTTCTGTTATTGCTAACGAGACAAAAATAAGTGAAAGGTTTTGTCGAAAAATCCTAAAAAAACTACGGGCACAACAGGTTATATATTTTGAGCCAAGCCTGAACCACAGTTCAGGGGTGAACCACAGTTCAGGGGTGAACCACAGATCAGGGGTGAACCACAGATCACCCCTAAATGCATATCTCTTTAACAAGCACTACGACACATGGTTACAGCGATCAGGGGTGAACCACAGATCAGGGGTGAACCACAGTTCAGGGGTGAACCAGCGGGCCGTACCCCCTGAACCAGCGGGCCATTTACCCCTGAACCACAGTTCAGCCACTAAAGATAAAGAGACTAAAGATAATAATACTAAAGATAAGATAATAGCGGCAACGCCAATTTTAAGATTCAGAAAATGGCAAAAAGAGAACTCTGATAAAATATCTGAAATAGCAAAAATCAGAGGAATTGGGTCTCGGCAACTTGAAGCTGAAATAGCCAAAATGGAAACATGGATAATCGGCGATCCACAAAAAGGAAACAAAACCCGGTGGGGAGCTTTTATCAATAGCTGGCTTGGACGGGTTGAGCCAGAACAAGAAAGGGATTACGATCATGTACCAGGCCTGTGAATTACAGCCACCACAGGCGATGCAGATGGAGCAGTTTGTTCTTGGTGCGATCCTGCGTGACAATCAGGTTATGTCTGACGTTGTGGATAAGCTCACCGAGGCTGACTTTTACAAACCGGGACACCAGCTGGTCTATCAGGCTGCCTTGAGGTTGTACGCTGAGGGCAAAGGGACTGACATTGAGTTGGTGGCAAATGAACTTATTCGGATGAATGGACTTAGCCGGGTTGGTGGTCGTGTTGGTTTGGTGGATTTAGCTGAAAGCGCAGTCTCTGTTGCTAATTTGCACAGCTGGATCAGCGTTATCAAGGAAAAATCTCAGCGCCGCCAGATGATCTCCGCCTGCAATCAGATTATCGGCCAATGTCACAACGGAGATTCAACCCCAGAGATACTGAGTGCTGCTGAACAGTCGATCTTTGCGGTGACGAATGTATCATCAGGTTTGAATGCCCAGAGTATCGGTAATCTTTTACCGGACGCACTTCACGAGGTGATGGATTTTCAGTCAGGGAAAGCGCAGGCCAATAGGCTCTACACGGGATTCGAGAACTTGGATTATCTTATTCAGGGCATGGCTCCGGGCAATCTAATCGTTCTCGCAGGCCGTCCGTCTTTTGGCAAGACCCAGCTTGGGTTACAGATCGGGTCGAATATCATATCGCACACAAACAAATCAATCCTCTTCGTATCGCTTGAAATGACCGCACGGGAATTAGCATTCAGGTTGCTATGCTCAGAAGCCAACGTTGAAAAACATTCCGTCCGTGCGGGAAAGCTATCATCTGAGGAAACGGACAGGATTGCCAGAGCACAGATGCGGTTGCAGGATAAGCCTCTGCAAATAGCAGCCCCACCAACGCTCACTATCCCGGAGTTGCGAGGGTTGGCCCGTCGCCAGAAATCTGAAAATGATACCGCCTTGATGATCGTCGACTATCTCACTCTGATTGACGCTGGCCGCAAACACGAAAACAATACGATTGCCGTTGGTTATATAAGCCGGATGCTCAAGGCAATAGCTAAAGAACTGGATATTCCGGTGATAGTTATCAGCCAGTTGAGTCGTGCGCCATACCAGAGGGCAGATAAGCGACCGCAGTTATCTGACTTGA
>JAYEME010000164.1:0-9268 GCA_034717915.1 Thermodesulfobacteriota bacterium | reverse complement strand
AATACTCACGGTCATCAGGATCACATTGCTGGCAATGGGTTCATTCTTGCACAGACTGGAGCCACATTGGCAGCACATCCGCTGGATCTACGAGATCCTGATATTTCACTTGCAGAAGGTTCCAGACTTGAGTTGGGAGACGGGATAATTGAGGTTATGCACACCCCGGGACATACTCCAGGGTCGATTGTTTTCAAAGCCGGTCAGCAAATTGTGACTGGAGATACTCTTTTTGTCAGTCGCTGTGGTCGGGCAGACCTACCCGGCAGTAATGTTGTGGAACTTTATCATAGTCTACAACGCTTAAAGGGTTTGCCAGAGAGAACAAAAGTGTACCCCGGTCATGATTATGGTCCATCAGTGACCTCAACAATCGGTTGGGAATTGGAAAACAATGATTATTTTAAATCTCCAGACCTACAGAGCTTTATCAAACTGCGGCTGGAAACCTGATGGACTGCTTAACCTGCTAAGTTCTGTCCGGACAAATAACTACCCGGGTTCCTGCCAGTCGATCATTCCAGCCACGCCGTTCCGGATTAGTCAACATCACCAGATAACCAAATCCGGCGGGCAATAACTGCAACAACCCACCGACACTGCGCAAAAAAGCTTGGGGAAAAGCCAAGGGATCACCTTCTGTCGTTTCAACTTGCAATCCAGCCAACATTTTTCCTGGAGTCTGCCCAGCCAAAAAATGAAACAAGGTGAAATAGCCAAACGCCAGAAAGAAAAGAACCAGAAAATAAGGGATCGATAGATCAATCAATGTTTCCAGAGAAGGGAGCAATCTGGTTTCTCCGGTAGACATGGCTGCTTCTGCGGCTACCACAAAACTTATTCCGACAACTGCCAGCAGAATCATATCACAGATAAAAGCTTCAATACATTTCAACAGTGGGGGGGGAGATGCAAGAGTATCAACAGTCTCTTCAGGCAAAGTTCCCGTAACAACCGAGGGGGCAACCGTTGCGACTGCTGCAGCTGCAGTAGTTACAGCGATGACTTCCCTTTCTGCAACAACAGACTCTGATTCCCCAACCGGATCTGGATCCAGAGGTATTGAAGAAGATTCACCCACCTCCAAGACAGAGCTCTCAGACAATTCTGCAACAAACTCAGAGGACTGTTCTGCAAAAGTATTAAGATGATCATCCGGAGCCCCCACAAATTGTGGAGACTCCGGTAAGTCAAAAGGGCGCTTGGGGTCCTCCTCAGACCCTGAATCATCAGATTCACTTGCTGAATCCGGTTCTTCATCATCAAAAGAAAAATCATCCTCAGTGGCAGAAGCACTTGCGTCATCCTCCGCGCCAATACCAAAGTCATCCTCAAGATCAGCTTCATCGGCTGGCAAATCAAAAGCAAAGTCATCACCGAACTCAGCATTTTCTCCAGCCACTTCTGCTTCTTTTGGTGCTTCAATCGTTTCTTCGATATCCTCATCTTCCGGAGCTTCTTCAAACAACTCATCAAATGAGAGATCATCGTCCTCACTACTGTCGCCCATAAAGTCAAAACCGAAATCATCACCATCGGCTCCTGCAGCAGTTGACCCATCACCTGCTGCATTCACAGCCGCAGCGGTTGCCGTTGCTGCAGCAACTCCCGTAACCGCAGCTACGGCAGCATCAGCGCTCATATTCTCAAGCTCTGCGTCTTCGACTCCGCCACCTGAACTCATCTGCCCCGGAAACAAAACACTCTTGATTCCAAAGTTCTGTTTGAACTCAACCAAATCTTTGCCACATTTTTTGCAGCTATCCAGATGATCAAAACTGTTGTAGCCACACTTGGGACATCTCATGACTTTTCCTTTCTTTGATACATAGTAACTTAACCATGCTGGCCCGAAGCCAAATCCCCATAAAGATATTGTAAAATTGTCATTATCGCAAGTCCTGCTGTTTCCGTACGTAAAATCCGCGGGCCAAGACTCACCGGTTGATATCCCTCGGCCTCAGCCTGCGCCACTTCCTTTGAACTGACTCCCCCCTCTGGGCCAACCACAACAGCAATCCGTTGTGGGGGTAACTGAGGGAGAACCTCCTCCAGAGGATTCGCACTCTCCTCCCAGAGTAATAATTTCAAATCGGCTTTAACTGTCGACAAAATACCCGAAAATGTCTCAACCTCCAATTGTGGAAGATGATACTGTTTACTCTGCCTTGCCGCTTCCTGAATAATTTTCTGCCAACGCTGCAGCCGTTTTTCTTTGCGATCAGATTTTAACCGCCCAACACTTCGCTCCATGGTTGTCAAACAAAACTGATTAACACCAAGTTCAGTTCCTTTTTGCAGGATTAATTCAAGCTTATCCCCCTTAGGGAGTCCCTGAATCAAGGTCAGAAAACAATTTGGCACCGGATAATTAACAACTTCCTGAAGCTCGGCATTTGAACTATCTCTTAAAATTGATGTAGCGACTTGCCCTACACCATTAAACAGTTGAATTCTATCTCCCGGCTGCAACCGCAGAACCATTTGTAAATGCCTTCTTAAATCATCGGGCAAGCAGATGATAGCACCACGACATAATTCTGGTTCAGGTAAATAGAAACAGCGCATTTAAATTATACTGATTTCAAAACTAAACAACACCATAATTACACCATCTGCCTCTGCAATATCAGGCAGACCCATTCATCCTGATAACGGCTCGGAAAAAATTTCAAAGGCAAATCGGCAAAGCCACGACAGACCAACGACTCTTTCTCTTTTAAAATTCCGGACAATATCAACCACCCTCCCGGACATAGATGATCCATAAAAGCATCTTTGAGGCGAATATTTTCTTCGGCCAGAATATTTGCAACAATCAAGTCAAATTGTCCCGGTAGCTCCTCTAGGGATTGTTCTGTGATGTCTATTTGATCACCGCGGCTATTTTTATGAACATTTTCACGAGCAATAGCACAAGCAGCGGAATCAATATCGGTTGCAACAACGTCACGACAGCCAAGAGCCGCCGCTCCCAGTGCCAAAATACCCGACCCCGTTCCTACGTCAAGCATATTAACCGGAGGATCGGGCTGGTTCAGCCGTTCTGCAATCACCTCTAAACAAAGTTGTGTCGTACCATGAGTTCCAGTTCCAAAAGCCATCCCCGGATCAATCTCAATAACAACCTCGCCCTCCTGCGGGAGATACTCTTCCCAACTTGGCCGGATGACTAGTTTTTTACCAACATGAAAAGCTGAAAAATTCTGTTTCCAATCTTCAGCCCAATCTTCTATCCGCACTGCATCTCCCAGAGTGATACTGATATCCTGATCATTGAGCACTGGGATTTCCTGCAAAGCACTCTGCAATTTAGCGATAAGCAGATTTGACTCAGTGACAGCATCAAAGTAAGCCTTTATATTGTAGTCAGCTGAAGGATCCAGGTCATTGTCAGGAACAACAAAAGTATCCAGATTGCGTTCCTCAACAACTGTTCCAGAACAACCATATTCGAGCAGGATAGCAGCGACGAAATCAATAAATTGACCCTTAACCTTGATTTCGATGACAATCCACTCATTTTTCATAGATACTAATTAACAGAATCTATCACTCAAAAGCAATAGAGAATTTTAAGAATAACTCTTTTCGGAGGAAATATAGTTATTTATAGGGATAAAACCCTCCCTTAATACTGGATTATAGCAAAAAATGACGAACATACTCTCAATGAAAAAAATAATTAAAGAAAAATTATTATTCTTCTTGCACAGAGATAAAGTCTCTGCTAAAGTTATCTAAAATTTTCATGAGCTGTGGCTAGTAAAACCTCTAAGATATTTTTTCATATAGTAAATAGCGACTATTGTCGTCAGTCGATTTCATAACATAACTGAAAAGTTTAAAAATTAATTTCCCTGGAGATGTCAGGTACAATTGACCTGGCAACAGAAAGAACAAAAGGAGACACACGATGCGCATCTTGGTTGTTGAGGACGAGAAAAAGGTTGCCAGCTTTATCAAACGGGGTCTGGAAGAAGAAGAGTTTATGGTTGATGTTGCCTACGATGGGGAAGAAGGGGTTCAGATGGCGGAAAATGCCACCTACGACCTGATCCTGATGGATGTCATGCTCCCCAAAAAAGATGGGTTGAGTGCCATCAGAGAACTGCGTGAAAAGAGTATTGCAACTCCAATCTTATGTCTGACAGCAAAGGATACTGTTGAGGATATCGTTTCTGGCCTGGATATCGGTAGTGACGACTACCTGACCAAGCCATTTGCCTTTGCTGAGCTAATTGCTAGAGTCAGAGCTCTGATCCGTCGAGGATCTCAGGATCGTGGTGCTGAACTCTATTTTGCCGATTTACGTCTGGATCCGGTTGGTCACAAAGTGTGGCGCGACAACAAGGAGATCGATCTGACCTCAAAAGAGTATGCTCTCCTCGAGTATTTTATGCGCAGCCCTAATCAGGTTCTTACTCGAACCATGATTGCTGAGCATGTTTGGGATTATACTTTTGATTCCTTCACCAATATTATCGATGTTTATGTCAACTATTTACGTAAGAAAATTGATCGTGATTTTGACAAAAAGCTGATCCACACAGTTCGTGGTGTTGGTTATGTCCTGAAGGAATCGGAATAATTTGTACAGTCGTAACACCCTAGTGCCTGTCTAAAAAACCGCCCCCCCCTTCCTGGAACCTGCTTTTTTGGCATTGATCCTGGGTGGGGTGGTTTTTTTTGGGCAACCGATGGAACCACATGTTAATTGTATCTCTTATAGGAATTATTATTCTGATTGTTTTTGCGATTTCACAGCGCAAACTCAGAAACAATAATCTGGAAGCAATCCAACACTTAACCCGATTGATGGATCAAACCAGCGCAGAAATGTTGCCGCCAACATTCGAAGTGGCAGACAGATCTGCACCAGAAATCCTGAAACTTGCTCACAGCTATAATAGCTTGATGACTCGTCGCGCAAATAACCTCCGCCGTGCCCGGCAATTTTCTGCAGATGTCACTCATGAACTCCGAACTCCACTCACAATTCTCCGTGGAGAAACTGAACTTGCATTAAGAAGTGGCAGAGATCAAAAACAACTCCGCGAAGTTCTGGGGTCAAATCTGGAAGAGATCAGCCGCATGAGTTACCTGATCGAAGATCTGTTACTGCTATCCAAAAGTGACCTGGGTGAAATCCCTTTAAAAATGGAACCTCTCCACCTGGATGAATTGGTTACGGAACTTCACCATCAGGCTCAACTCCTCGCAATCGCTAAGAATATAAAGGTCGAACTGCGTTGTCCTCACGAACAAATTCTTCTGCAAGCCGACAGTTTACGTTTGCGACAGGTTTTTCTCAACTTACTGACGAATGCAATTAAGTACACGGGGGAAGATGGCACCGTTACCATTGAACTGGATCTAAAGAAAGAGACTGTTGCAATATCTATCACCGATACAGGTATCGGCATGGACAGTGAACACCTGGAAGCCATATTTGACCGTTTCTATCGGATCGACAAAACGGGTAATCGCAATGATGGTGGTTCAGGGCTGGGGTTGGCGATTGTCAAATGGATTGTCAATGCACATGCTGGATCAGTATCTGCCAGTTCAACCCCTGGCCAAGGCAGTACATTTACAGTTGTGCTCCCCTTACCAAAAAATGTAGTGAAATTCGATCAGTTATCAGAATAAATTATTTTTGAGTATTTTTTTCTGGTTTGGGGCTTCACTTTTCAATCTGAGTCTTGTATATTTTAGTTAGAGACCTTCCTAGAAGGTTTCGTGCCCCGAAGGTCTACCCCCCCTCCAGACCTTTGGGGCTTTTTTTATCCCACCACTTAAACTTTCACTCCGATTTTTAAAATACCATAAAGGAAGAGTTGAGATAGCCGACATCAGCTATGCGCCATCTGCGCCGTAAAAAATAATGAAATTGCGCGTCTGCACAGTGCAAGAGCTTAAGTGACATGCTAGTGTCATCTACACTTCAACACGTCACTGGATGAACCAAATGCGAATAACCGTTAAACAGCAAGTTCTTCTCGCTCCGGCAACCGTTCTGGTTCTGCTGATTCTGTTGCTCGCTTTTATGCAATATACTTACTGGGATCTGTCCTCCAAACGCCGGGAAACTAAAGCAATTGGTACAACTTTTGTGGCTCTGGCAGAAGCTGACATGGCAGCCAGACGGTTACACGTTCTACTCAGAACGATGCAACATACGGGCATGGCACCACCTGAAGACATGGCACTTGTCTCTGATTTATATGAACGGCTGCTAGGCGCAATCGGGCGCTTAAAACCATTTGGATCGCTCAGCGAATCCGGACAACTTTCTCAACTACTAACGTTAGCAGAAAGCCTTAATCCGACCGATAGTCCTGAAATAGAAAAAACGGCTGAATCTTTTGCCCGATTCAGAGCAGAGTTATCCGCCCTTTCCAATATTACCCAAATGCACCGCAACAGATTACGTATGAGCCACGAGCAAGATATCAATCAGCTGGTGGAACGAACTGCTATTGTTTCCATGTCGGTATTGATTCTGGCAATTCTACTCGGATTGTTTATTTCCATCTATTTCAGTCGCCGCATCCTTAACCGGGTTCAGTTGCTTTCTCGTAATGCCGTACGCATTGCTGATGGCAAACTCGAACTACCACCAGCACCGGATCGGATCCGTGATGAGCTGGATACGTTAGCGGTATCAATCAACCGCATGACCAAACGGTTGATTCAGGTCATCGGAACAGAAAAGCTTTTAGAGGGAGCTGAAGAAGAGAGGCGCCGAATTGCCATGGATCTGCATGATCAATCCCTGTCTGATCTTTCTGCCATTTTACGCGGGCTACAAAATTTATCAATGGAGTTGCCAGACCACAAAGCTCAGGCAAAAACTGAAGATTTGAAACTTGACCTGGGGCGGGCGATTGCCAATCTGCGTGATATTATGAACAATCTTCATCCACAAACCCTCGATATTTTGGGTCTGGGAGCTGCTATTGAAGCCCATCTGGAGCAACATTGTGATGTTGAGGGGCTACCTGAATATCACCTTTATATCGACCCAAACATCAGCGCTTTAAATTTTAGTCGGATCAAACAGTTGGCCCTCTATCGAATTGCTATCGAAGCCATCCAGAATGTTATCAAGCATGCTGCTGCCAGCCGCTATGAAGTCAATCTAGAGATGCGAGAAGTGACCCTGATCTTATCGGTTGAAGATAATGGCAGCGGAATGGTTGCAGGGAGTGAAAAGGATAACGGTCGAGGTTTACATAATATTCGTGAGCGTGCCAGAGCTATTGATGCTAAAGTTAGCTGGAAAGCATCCCGCTTTTCTAGTGGAACCCGCTTTGAGCTCACCCTCCCTTGTGAAATCTGACCAGGAGACAACATGCAACCCGTAGATATTCTTGTCGCGGAAGACAATCCAAAAGATTTCGAATTTCTAAAACAATTACTTGATGAGTGGGAAGAGGCCGTCAATATTACCCGGGCTCCCAACGGAGATGCAGCCCTTGAAATTGGTTTGTCGCGCAATAATCCTCTCATTATCAGTGATATCCAGATGCCGGAAATGAACGGTATCGACTTTGCAAAAAAGCTCTGGGAACAACAACCAGAAGCACGAATTGTTTTCTGGAGTCAATTTAAAGATGAGATGTACATCCGTGCACTGGTGAAGATTGTGCCACCGGAAACCGTTTACGGCTATATTTTGAAATCAAGTCCCAAGGAGCGGATTGCTTCTGCGATCCGAACTGTCCTGCTGGATGAACAGTGCTGGATCGCACCGGAAGTTCGTAAAGTGCAAGGACGTGCAGGACACAGTTTAACCGCGCTCTCTGACATAGAATATGAAGCTCTGCTCGATATATCGCTGGGATTAACCGACAACCTGATTGCCCAACGCCGTTACCTGTCCCGTCGTGGTGTTCAAAGCCGGCTCAACTCCCTCTACAATAAACTTGGAATTGATCAGGATCAGTTTAATACCGAAAAAGTTGGTGATTCTTTTAACTTGCGCAACCGTGCCGTAGCGGTTTCCATTGCCCGCGGTCTGATCAATGCTTTTGAAATGGAGAGTGAAGAGAAAGAATTTCAAAGCTGGTTTAAACGCTTTAAACGAACCCACAGGGCAAAAGAGTAAACAATGGCCGTCAGCCCGTTGGTTCGATAAGTTGATAATCCTCGCTTCAAAACTATTTTTGCCCAAGCTTTAACCTCTCACCTTGTCATAAATACCCCATCGTGATAAAAGGTCTTACCAAATAATCTGGAGCCCCTTATGACCACAGTATTCAAACCTATCCGACCCAAAAAACTCTCTGAAGAAATTGTTGAACAAATTAAAGAGTTGATCTCTCGAGGAGATCTCGGCCCCGGCCAGCGAATTCCATCAGAACGTGAACTGGCAACTTTTTTAGGGGTCAGTCGCCCCTCAGTAAGAGAAGCGATCATGGTTCTGGAAGCGATGGGATTCCTCGAATCACGCCAGGGTGGCGGAACTTTTGTGCGGTCACTAGCTGATGTCACCATGGCGGATCCCCTTGCCAATATGGTGGAACGTCGTGATCCACGCATGCTCCATGCTCTGGCAGAAGTGCGCTTGGGACTGGAAACCTGGTCTGCTTATCTGGCGGCCAAAAGGGCTGAAAAACCGGAGCTTGAGCGATTGCGCGAACTCTATACAGTTATGGAAGAGCAAGCCAAAAATGGGGGATGGGATCCGGAAATCGACTTTCAGTTCCACCTGACCATCACCGCCGCCAGCCATAATACCCTCCAAGTCCATATTCTTAATACTGTTCAAAAATTGTTCCAGACCACGATCATGGTCGCGCTGGGTGAATTCTACAGCAAGGAAGGCTATATCGATCTGCTGCTCAATCATCATCGGGAAATCCTTGAGGCAATTGAAGCCCGCGATCCAGAACGGGCTCGGGACTGGATGCAGAAACACCTATCTCTGGTTGAAGAAAAACTGGCTGTTTTTCTTCAAAAAGAAAGACCCGATACCGTCTGATTGATCCATATATTTATATTGGCCAGACTTTTACCGACAACAAAGGAGACCCATGCAGATGGAACAACTCTACCAGGCAACTTTGGCCAAATGGGGAGAGGATGCCCAATACGATCAAGCAGTTGAGGAATGTGCCGAGTTGATTGCAGCTCTGAAACATTTTCGTCGTGGCAAGGTTGACCAACAAGCCGTTATCGATGAGTTGGCTGACGTCACATTGATGCTGGGACAGTTAACCTGGATGTTTGGTACAAAACCGGTCGATGAGGCGGTTCAAAA
>JAYEME010000163.1:0-2095 GCA_034717915.1 Thermodesulfobacteriota bacterium | reverse complement strand
CTTCCGGGGAGGCGAAAGCTCGGCGCAATGACAGCTTATTCCTCATTCTCGTATAAACTGAAACGAGCATATTCAATATATCCTTTCCGAGTTCTTCAGGGGATGATGTCCTTACGTTCATAGATCCAAGAACACTTTTCATCTGACTGAACGCCCCTTCGTCCGTTCCGTTTCCCTTGGGATTTCCAGGACCAACCGGTACCCGTTCAACCCCATTGTCCTGAAGCCACTTTGCGACATCCTCACTCATATTGGCGCTTCCATGATCAAACAGAACACCAAGCGGCAAACCATAGTTCTTCTGGTGCTCCTCAAGAACTGCAATTACAGCTTGCGATGTCTCTGCTTGTCGGATATCAAATCCTGTATGGCAGAAGCTTCCAACATCCACTCCGAGTTCCAGGTTGAACTTGTATGGTCTGTCATCAATTGTGACAACAAACTCACTACCGTCAAGACTCAACAAACCATTGGGGATCCGGCGACAGATATTGCGATAAAAGCGGGGCCTTCTTATTCTGGTTGATGGTGCATACAGATCATTGGCAACCAAAATCTCCTGAACCGTTTTGCGACCAAGCTCAATTGCCAGTTCGTCCCTTACCGTGCGGCAGAACTGTTTTATCCGTATCTTTTTTCCTTTGGCCTGTATCTCCCTTGCTTTTGTCACAATACTGCGAACAATTTCAATCGTGACTTTGGCTGCTTTACCCCTTTTTTCCGGTTTTCTGTATGGAACCATATCGGGGTCAAACAGCTTATCCCAATCTGACAGTGTCGCGATGCTCATTTTCAGCGTCCAGGCAATCATCCGAATGGGAAGAAGGGACTTGCGTAGATGACTCACCGCTTTTTTCTTCTGGTCACATTCGTGATGTCTTTTTTTTCCGCAAGGATCTTTTTCACATCGTGGATTTCCCACGCAAGATGCAACCCTTCATTTTCGTATTTGAGCTGCTCAATTTCCTTTTTTAACTTCTCGTATTCCGTTTCAATCTCAACGGAATCAGTTGAAGTATCCGATAGCTTTCGCTGTAGATCTTCATCCCATTTGTATCCGGTCTTGCGAGCAATTCCTGCAATACTGCAGATGCTACTGACGCTGGCATCCTTCGGCACGTTTTTCTCCTTCTGGATACGTTTTGCCCGGATCAGGATTGCTGTTTCTTCTTTGCTTAATGGTGTTGTCATTTTGGGTTTCCTGAATAATCATTGAATGTCCCAGAATATTAAGTGTGATTCTGCCGTTGGGACATACGTTTATGCTGAGAATATCACGAATGATATCATTGTCACTTTCAGGAATCTTCAACCCTGCAGTAATTTTGTCAAGTACCTTCTCTGACTGGCCATGGAATCTTTCTGCCGGTACCAGAAACCCACCTATTCCCTGATGAGGACGCTTGTAATTGTAATGCTCTATCCATTCTTCTATTCCGGTAAGTGCATGGCCATATCCTGCAAAGTGCTGCCGGCGAAACAGCTCGTTCTGGATCCGTTTATTCAGAGCTTCAACTTTGCCCAGCGTTTGTGGATGGTGGGGACTTGCATGGATCTGATCAACCCCTTTCATCTCCAGATATTTTTCAAAACGATTCACTCCACGCCAGGAGTAGAACACAAAACCGCGATCTGTGAGTAGTTCTCCCATCTTTCCGTAACGTTGTATCGCCTGTTCAACCAGTTCGATAATGGAATCAATGGAAGTCTCTGTCAATGCTTTAAAACCCAGGATAAAGCGTGAGTAATCATCGATAAGTAAAACGATATATACCTTGAGTTTGTTGATGTACACCTCAAGAATATCCATCTGCGCCAACTCGAGCGGCCTACTGGCTTCGTATTTTGTGTACTCCTTTTTATCCTTATTCTTATCTCCAGCCTGATAGCCGTTGGCATGCATAATCTTACGGACAGTTCCAATGGAGATTGTAATCCCTTGTCTCCGTAAAGCAGCTCGTACCTGTCCGGGACCGTAACCGGGATTGTCGCCCCATACGTTTTGGGTGGCCTGTTCGTCTTCAATGGCAATCTTTTTGTTCCCACGGCCAGGACGTGATGGCTCATATGAAAGAAATGCTTGCTCACCAAGAGC
>JAYEME010000162.1:5867-65871 GCA_034717915.1 Thermodesulfobacteriota bacterium | reverse complement strand
TATATTTTTATCAATATATGAAAGAGTTTTATCTCCCTCTCTACCTTTAATTATGTTTATAGCTTCTAACACTTCTTCTTTCAAAACCCCACAAGTATCAACATGAAGAAATAAAGGTTTATCTAAATCTATTTTCTTCTTAACTTTTGCTTCCCTTGCTTTATTTGTTAAAAGAACTGATGATTTCTTCTCTGAAGTATGTGAAGTAAATGAAGATTTTGGTTCTTTTTTTATGTCCATTAATTTTGGTCTTATAAAACCTTCATAAGTTTCAAATTGTGTTTTTGATATAAAATCTCTATCAACATGTTCATCTAATTTTTTATCAATATGTTCATGAATCGGAAGTTCATGTGGTGAAATTCTTAAGTCTTTTTTAGGATTAGGTAAGCCTAAATCTAGAGTGGGAACTTTTTGTGAAAAATTTGGAAGGGGATTCGAAGATACCTTTTTTGAAGATAAATCTTCCTTTGCTGGAACCTGTATATGCTTCTCATGCATTGTTTCAACATGATCTTGAACTTTAGGATTTGGAGAAGTTCCAAATTTTTCTGCAAAAGAAGGAATTTCTGGAAGATCAAGTGGTTCTTCAGACAAACTCTTCATTGAAGAAGGAACTTCAGGAAATCCTGGTGTTCCACTGGTTGGTTTAGATTCATTAAAATTAGGAAATTCATTAACTGTAGAAGAAGGACTTTTTTGTGAAATATTCAATGGTTTCGGTGGAGAAGGGACATCAAGATTATCTTTTGATAAATTATTTGGCCCTGGCGGTACCCCTAATGCAGAATTATATGCTTCCTCATCTGAAACTTGTTTTTTTAGGAAATTCAAAAACCCCATCTTTATCCTCTTCAAACTATTTTAACACTTTAACTACTACAATAAAAAACAGGGGGGTGTATATAAAAACTTTTATGAGTATTACAAAATAGGAACAAAATTAAAATAAAATCAACAGTGTTAATTATAGAAACAATATAAATAATAAAAATTAAAAAAAAGAATTATCTTTTCTTCTTTTTGGTAATTTTCTTCTTCACTGCTTTCTTCTTTGCTACTTTCTTCTTTGCTACTTTTTTCTTCACTGCTTTCTTCTTTGCTACTTTCTTCTTTGCTACTTTTTTCTTCACTACTTTCTTCTTTGCTACTTTCTTCTTTGCTACTTTCTTCTTAGCTTTTTTTAAAACCGGCACCACCATGAAGATCGGCTACGGGGTTGATGACCTGATCACCATGAACAGCTATAGCGACTCAGAGACCGGCAACCGGATCGAAACCATCACCCTGGCCGACGGCAGCACTATGACCGATGCCGATATCAATCAGCTGATCCAGGAGATGTCCACCTATGCGATAGCCGAAGGGATCAATCTGGACAGCCTAGATAACGTTCGTCAGGATGAGCAGTTGATGACGATGATTGCAGATACCTGGCATGCAGCGTAATCTGTTGGTGAAATTTTAACGCAGAGACGGAGAGGTGCAGAGAAAATCAAACCTGTCTCAATACCTTTGTTTTTCTTTCCACCTCTGCATTGAAAGACTTTTATTTTTTATAATAGTTGCTCTATTAATACAATTTCGGAGGGGACATTTTCTTGTCTTATTCATCGCTGCGCGCAACAGCCATCGCTGTTCTGCTGCTATTTCTCTGTCTGGCCAGCTCAAGAGTTTGCGCTGAAATTCTGACGTTTAAAGACATCCTTGCCGCCGGGCTGCAAAACTCTTTCGACAGCAAAATTATCAGGGAAGAGATCGGGGCAGCTCAGGCCACTGTCGCCGAACGCCAGGCCGATTATTATCCGCAGTTATCACTGCGCTTCGGTAACGAGTATGTCCATGTCTTCGATGAAGACGGCGATATCGTTTCCGTCGGTGATGCCATCATTGCCGATAATGCTTCCGGTTATAAACACTCCCTGATCGCAACCGCCCGATACAATCTGTATGATTTCGGTATCCGCGAACTCAGCGTCGCCAGTGCCCGTCGACAGGTGCATATTGCGGAACTGCAGAAACAGCAATCCTCTCTCGATATCCACAAAGAACTTCTGACCCTGTATGCCGACAGCTTGAAAGTACAACAACGGATCCGCGTGATAGAAGTGATTGCCGAGCGCCAACAAACAATTTTCCAGCTGTCGAAAAAGTTACATCAGGCTGGGACCCTCGGTCGCGAACAGCTCGGAAATGCCGCACTGGAGCTGGCGGAAACGCTCAGTCAGCTGGAGGATCTGCAAACCCGCTGGCAAAATCTGCTGGAGAATCTCAGCTTCCATACCCAGGAGAACTATCACGCTGAAGATGTGACCCTGGCAGATTTCCCGCAACGGGAAAAACCGGAACATGTTGTCAATCTGGAGAGCTTTCCAGAAGTCTTGATCTACCAGCAGCAGATCGAAACCAAGCAGACCGAACTGTCGATGCTCAAACGTTCATTGCTACCCAGACTGACCCTGTCGGGCTCTTACAGGATGTTCGGTAGTGATGACCACAGTTTCACCGATTCTTTATCCAACCTGAATTCCCGTGATGCTTCCATGACCCTGTATCTTGAATGTCCCATATTTGATGGATTTGCCAACCGCGCCAAACAAACCCGGACCAGGCATGAACTCGCCAGCTTGCGTTACCGGAAACAGAAAAAGCAGGCAGAACTGCAGCAGGAGCTTTCCACGACACTCAACACCTATACTGCCTCTGCATCCATGGAAGGTGAACGCCGTAAACAATTGAAACGGATTGCCGGACAGCGAAGCGATGTTCAACGTCTGGCTGAGCAGCAACTGACCGACCGGATTGCGGTTCACAACCACATGATTGAGTTGTCACGGCGGCAACTTGATGTCGATTTACGCCAGGTTGACTATGCAGCGTCAGCCCTGCTGCTTGCTTTGATGAACGAGGTTGGATCATGAACTCCGCGTTGATTGCCTTTGATGTTGTTGCTCGAATCAGCCGGATTGATATTGATATCCGTGCAATTGAGCGTGAGTTCAGTTTACAGGAAATTATTTCTCCGGAAGAGTTGTTACGGATTGCACAACAGTACGATTTCAAGGCGAAACTGAAAAAAATCCCACTGGCAAAACTGGCAGGCAGCTATCCTCTTCCTGCTATTGCTGTTGGCGCAACGGGGTATTATGCCGTTTTATTGAAAATTGATAAGGAGAACAGCAAGTGTCTGCTGTTTGACCCGGTGGAGAAGCAAACTATAGAAAAAACCACCAGCGAGGTGGAAGCGGAGTTCAAACAGTTCATCATCCTGCGCCACAAGAAGATCAATTCCCAAGTGGTCTTCGGCTTTGGCTGGTTCCTGCAGGAGATTATCAAATTCAAGCGAATTATTGGTGAGGTGCTGCTCGGCTCCTTCGTGGTGCAGCTGTTCGGCCTGGTCACTCCACTGTTCACCCAGGTAATTCTCGACAAGGTCATTGTCCATCGCAGCCTGACCACCCTTGATGTTCTGGCGGTCGCTTTTCTGGCGATTGCCGGTTTCGAGCTGCTGCTGAACATCGCCCGTAACTATATTTTTATTCATACCGCTCACAAACTGGATGCCAAGCTCGGAGCCAAACTGTTCAAGCACCTGCTGGCTCTGCCGTTTCGCTATTTTGAAGCGCGTCAGGTCGGTAATATTGCCGCCCGGGTCAGGGAACTGGACACGATTCGCGAGTTCATTACCAACAAAGCGGTCAGCGTGATTATCGACCTGTTCTTCTCGTTTGTCTTTGTCGCAGTGATGCTGCTCTACAGCGTCAAATTGACCTTGGTTGTCCTCGGCTTTGTTTCAGTGATTGCCCTGCTCTATCTGATCATCACCCCGGAATTACGCCGCCGTCTGGAAAACAAATTCCAGATGGCCGCCTCCTCCAACTCCTATCTGGTCGAGTCGGTCACCGGGGTGCAGACGGTCAAATCGCTGGCGGTTGAAGGAACCATGCAGAACCGCTGGGAAGATCATCTGGGTCGCTATGTCGGTTCCAGTTTCAATCTGGCGAATATGTCGAATATCTCTGGAGCAGTTTCGGGAACTCTGCGACGTTTGATGACGATCTCAGTCCTCTATCTTGGTGTCAAGGCGGTGCTGCAGGGGGATCTGACCATCGGCCAACTGATCGCTTTCCAGATGTTTTCCGGGCAGTTTGCCGGGCCGGTGTTGCGGCTTGTTAACCTGTGGAACGAATTCCAACAGGCGCTGCTGTCGGTTGACCGACTCGGGGATATTCTCAATCATCCTACCGAGGTGACCACCGACAAAGCGATTACTCTGCCGCAGCTTAAAGGAGCATTGAAGCTCGACAATATCTCGTTCAAATACTCCCCCGATGGCCCCAAAGTCCTGAATGAAATTTCCGTGGAGATACGGCCGGGGATGAGTGTTGGCATTGTCGGTCGCAGCGGCAGCGGCAAAAGTACCCTGGCAAAGTTGCTGCAACGCCTCTATATCCCGACCGAAGGGGCGATCTATATTGACGAGATAGATGCCCGCCACCTGAACCCTTCCTGGTTGCGTTTTAACACCGGAGTGGTGCTGCAGGAGAACTACCTGTTCAGCGGCACTATCCGCGATAATATTGCCCTGCCGAAACCGGATGCGCCGATGGAACTGATTCTGCAGGCGGCTCAGATCGCCGGAGCCCATGAGTTTATCTCGCAACTTCCAGAAGGTTATGACACCGGAGTCAGTGAGCGTGGCTCATCGCTCTCGGGCGGGCAGCGGCAGCGGATTGCTATTGCCAGAGCTCTGATCACCAATCCGCGCCTGCTGATCTTTGACGAAGCAACCTCGGCTCTTGATTACGAATCGGAAAAGATCATTCAGGACAATATGCAGGCGATCAAAAAAGGACGCACAACGCTGTTGATCACCCACCGGCTGGCAACAATTCAGGACAGCGACCTGATTCTGGTTCTCGACAAAGGGCAACTTGTGGAATCTGGAACCCATGCCCAGCTGCTCAAACAGGGTGGCTATTACCATAACCTCCATTCACAACAGAGCCGCTAATGTTTAAGTCTTCAGACGATCGTCACGAATTCAAACCGCTGTTGGTCGAGATTGAAGACCGGCCACTCAACCCATTGGGTCGGGCAGTCTTCTGGATTGTCATTGCGGCAATCCTGTTTACCTGCCTGTGGATGTTTTTCGGCAAGGTTGATGTGGTGGTGACCGCACGCGGCAAGGTGATCCCCAGCGGTGAAGTCAAAACGATTCAGCCGCTGAATGCTGGCGTGGTTCGTAGTATTCTGATTCAGTCAGGTGATTATGTGACCAAGGGACAGCTGCTGATGGAGATCGACCCCTCCGATGTTGATCCCGAACTGGCCTCAATGCAGGCTGACCATAAACAGGCAGAACTGGAAATCGAGCGGATCAACTCATTGCTTGAAAGTCGCAAATTTAAAGTCAACAGTGATCAATACGATGCAGAAGTCCTCCGGGTGCAGCAGGAAATCTATGCTTCGGAAAAAGCACGGTTAAAAAAACAGGTTCAAGTGAAGAAAGAGAGTTTGTTGCAATTGGATGAACGTCTGGCAGCAGAGCATAAAACGGCTGAGCAAACCGGGTATATGATTGCTGTTTTGACAGAGAAACTGGAGCGTCTGCAAAAGGTCAAAGAGATCATCAGTCGGGATGAGTACGAGCGTACCGAGAGTGAAGCAAAACAATACGCGACCGAACTCAAGGTGTCGGAACATCGAATTGCTGAACTCCTTGCCCTTAAAAAGCAGACCAATCAGGAGATCGCCACTCTTAAAGAAGAGTATCGTAATCGACTGCTGCTGGAATTAGCTGAGAAAAAACAGCGTCACCTCTATTTGCAGGCACAGATAGAAAAGGCTGAATTTGTCAGCACCCGGCAGCAGATCACCGCCCCGGTCTCTGGCTACGTTTCGCGCTTGCTGTTTCACACCATCGGTGGAGTGGTCACTCCGGCAGAGAAACTGGCTTTTATCGTCCCGGACGACTCGCCGTTGTTGATCAAGGCCACGTTGTTGAGCAAGGATATGGGGTTTGTTGCTGAGGATATGGCGGCATCGATTAAAATTGATACTTTCAGCTTTCAGAAATATGGAACGATTGATGGCAAGATCATCCAGGTTTCCAAAGACAGTCTTGAGGATGAACACCTGGGGCTTGTTTATGAAGTGTATATTGCTCCAGAGAAAAACACCTTGATTGTTGATGGCATAGAAACGCCGATCACGGCAGGGATGAGTGTCACAGCTGAAGTGAAAGTCGGCAAACGCCGGATTATCGAATTCTTCATCTACCCGTTGATCAAATATCTGGATGAAGGCATCAGTGTTAGATGATGATTTAAGCAAAAGTGATAAGTTGAACCCATAGTGACTGGGGCAACATTTCCATAAGACAACATAAAGCAAGCATATCTTCCCCTTGATTTAAGTCTCAAAAAAATCTCTATTGACCTACCGTATTCTCTGGCGTACAAATTATAGTTTGCTTTATTTTTCAATGTGTTTTGATTTGAAGTTTATGTCGTTCTGAAAAGTAAGGACAATGAATAAAAACAGTACTCCAACTTTGTTATATGTCTACTCTCGCCAACTGCGTCGGCGGACCCAACAGCTTCTCAGCCATTTCAAGATCAGCGATAATACTTTCCTGATTGTGCTCGCTGTGATTGTTGGTTTGCTCGGTGGGCTGGGAAATTACCTGTTCCGCAAAACTATCGAGTTAATTCACTGGTTGGTTGTTGAGCAGAGCCTTGAGCTGTTTGATATTTCGCTTGAACATTGGTCGATCCAGCGAATTCTGGTGATGTTTCTTCCCGCTATCGGTGGTCTGTTGGTGATTCCGCTGTGGATGCTGTTTGGCAAGGATCTGAAAGGTGGATTCTCCGGGTTTCTGGTCAAGGTTAACCTGAAAGGTGCCAAGTTGCCTTTTCGACCCCTTTTCACCAAGGGATTGGCATCTGCTATTACTCTCGGAACCGGCGGAAGTGCCGGGCAGGAAGGGCCGATTGCGGTGATCGGCGGAACGATCGGCAGTCAGTTCGGTAAAATGTTCAAGATGGGTGGCGAACGGATCAAGGTTCTGGTGGCCTGCGGTGCCGCTGCCGGGGTTGCGGCAACCTTTAACGCCCCCCTTGCCGGAGTTTTTTTTGCAACCGAGATTGTCCTCCTTTCCTCTTTTGAAATCGCCAGTTTTACTTCGATCGTGATTTCCAGCGGGATGGCAACAGTTGTGTCCCGTGCCCTTCTGGGCAATGTCGCAGAGGTTGAGGCTCCGCCCTATGTTCTGGTCAGTTTCTGGGAGATTGGTCTCTATGTGATCCTGGGGCTGTTGATTGGTGCTCTGGCTGCCGGATTTATCGATCTTCACTTTAAAATCAAGGATATTATTACTGCAATCAAGCTGCCGCGTTTGAGTAAGCCGATTCTCGGTGGACTGGCAGTCGGCATGATCGGTATTGGTTTGCCCCAGGTGTTTGGCAACGGTTATGAATTTATCGAGTCCGTGTTATTTGGTTACCATCCCTGGTACCTGCTCGCGCTGCTGATTATTGCCAAAATGGTGGCAACTTCAATCACTCTTGGTTCCGGAATGCCGGGGGGACTGTTCGCTCCCTGTCTTTTTCTCGGGGCTGTTGCTGGTGGGGCCTATGGTCACATTATGGAACTGATTTTCCCTGCTGCCGGTCTTTCTTCGGGAGCGTACGCTCTGGTTGGAATGGGGGCTTTTCTGGCGGCGGCAACCCATGCACCGATGACGGCAATTTTTTTGTTGTTTGAGCTTACCGATAGCTATGAGGTTATCGTTCCAATTATGCTGGCGTGTGTTCTTGCTACCTCTATTGCTCGTCATTTGAAAAAGGACAGCCTGGAGACTACTGAGTTGACCCGTCTTGGGATTGATCTGGACGCCGGTAAAGAGCGCAATATCATGAAAGCTCTTGCTGTTGGTGACGTCATGTCTCACCGGGTTGAAACTGTTCCTGAAAATATGACACTGGGTGACTTTGCCAAATTTATTGAGAAGACCCACCATACTAATTTTCCCCTGGTTGATGAGTTGGGGGAATTAACCGGAATTATTTCTGTGCAGGATTTTATGGGGGTGGTGTTTGAAAAGGAATTGATGGATCTGGTGGTGATCAAAGAGTTGGCAACGAAAGATGTTATCACTGTCCATGCCGAGGAAGATCTGGATACGGCGATGCGCAAAATTGGTTATCGTAACATTGAGCAACTCCCAGTCGTTGACCGGGAAACCCATCGTCAGTTGTATGGTATTATTTCACGGCGGGATATGGTTTCGGCTTATAATCGTGCCCTGATGAGTCGAACTCTGGGGGATGACGATGCTTGATCTTCTGGCAGAGTTGAATGAGCCACAGCGGCAGGCGGTTTTGCATGAAGATGGTCCGCTGTTGTTGCTGGCTGGTGCCGGCTCAGGTAAGACCCGTGCCTTGACACATCGAGTTGCACATCTGATCTGTGAGCGTGGTGTTCCCGCCTGGCGAATCATGGCGGTGACTTTTACCAATAAGGCGGCGACGGAAATGCGCGAACGCCTTGAAGCACTGCTGGGAGAAGGTGAGCTCCCCTGGATATCAACGTTCCATTCCAGCTGTGCCCGTATTCTACGTCAGGAAATTCACCATCTTGGTTACGGCAGAGATTTTACCATCTACGACGATCAAGATCAGTTGCGCTTATTGCGTGATCTCCTCAAAACGGAGGGAATTTCTGAAAAGGTGTTGAAGCCACGCGCTGCGGCATCCTTCATTGATCGGGCAAAAAATCGGGGTCTGCTGCCTGGAGCGTTGGATGATCTGCGCTCCGATGAAGAGTTGCTGGCCGAATTATACGCTCAATACCAACAGAAGTTGAAATCCGCCAATGCGGTTGATTTTGGGGATCTGTTGTTGTTGACCGTGCGGGTGTTTGAAGAATACCCAGAGGTTCGTCAGCGTTGGCAAGACAGGTTTTCCCATCTGCTGATTGATGAGTTTCAGGATACCAATCGGGTGCAGTACCGGCTGATGCAGTTACTGTTGGGAGAGGATACCAACCTGTGTGTTGTTGGTGATGATGATCAATCGATCTACCGTTGGCGGGGTGCCGAAATTGACAATATCCTCGGATTTGATTACGACTTTTCCGATGTAAAGATCATCCGCCTGGAGCAGAACTACCGTTCAACCCGGACAATTCTGCAAGCAGCAGGTGCGGTTGTTGGTCATAATCATGATCGGCGCGAAAAAGAACTCTGGACCGATAATCCAGTAGGTGATTCAATCCATATAGAGGCTTCTCCCGATGATTTGGATGAAGCGCGTTTTGTTGCTGGCGAGGTTATCCGGTTGCAAAATCAGGGGATTGGTTTGCGTGATATCGCTCTGTTTTATCGAACCAACGCACAGTCGCGAGCCATTGAAGAAGCACTGCGCGGTAATCGGATCTCCTATGTCATGTTCGGTGGGGTGAAGTTTTACTCCCGTTTGGAAGTAAAAGATGCTCTCTCCTATTTACGTATTCTGGTGAATCCAAATGACTCTCTGGCAGCTCGGCGGATTATCAATGTTCCGGCTCGGGGAATTGGCAACACAACGGTTGAGCGGATTGCTGCATTTGAAAAAGAATCAGTCGGTTTTCTTTCTGCTTGTCGATTAGCCTTGGAGCATAATGCTTTAAAGGGAGCTGCAGCGAAGAAGGTTGCAACCTTTCTGGCAATGATAGATGATTTTACGGCACGGCTGGAACGGATTCCTTATCCCCAATTGATGGCAGAATTGATTGATGCAAGTGGCTACGGTCCTCTCCTTAAAGAGGAGGCTGAAGGGGCTTTGACCGGTGATGGTCGCCAGGAAGCAAAAGGGCGATTGGAAAATCTGGAACAACTCTTGGTCGGGATGGAAGAGCACGCTGCTGTTGATGGGTCGGTACATGATTATCTGGAGCAGATTGCTTTAATTACCGATCTGGATAAGTACGATTCAACCCAGCAGCGAGTTACCTTGATGACGTTGCACTCTGCCAAGGGTTTGGAATTTCCGGTCGTCTTTATGACCGGGATGGAAGAGGGATTGTTTCCCCACTCCCGTTCAGGTGACCTTGGCGAAGATCTTGCCGAGGAGCGGCGTCTCTGTTATGTCGGTATGACACGAGCGATGCAGAAACTTTATCTGTCACATGCACGGCGGCGCCGGGTTTATGGAACCTATCAGTTTAACCCACCGAGCCGGTTTTTGGCCGAAATTCCGGTGGAACTGCTGGCTGATTTTGAACCAACCGCAACCGTTGAGAAAACGCCTGAAAGTGAACATAATCTTGCATCTTTAACTGATCTGGTTGCTGAGAGTGGATCAACTCATCAAATTGTAGATAAGGTTGTTACAACACAAAAGGAGGAATCGTATCCAGAAAGTGTTGCCCATGATTCCGGTGGCCTGCGCTTAGGAACCCGGGTGCGGCACGTCAAGTTTGGTGTTGGTACTGTTCGGCGCTTGGAAGGAGATGGCGATAAACAGAAGGTGACCGTCTCCTTTAATTCTGTAGGATCAAAAAAGTTATTGTTGAAGTTTGCCGGTCTGATGCCGGTTTGAGAGTGTAATTTTGGAAACAAAGAGACAATTTACCCTGCTGCTGGTGGATGACAATCCAACCAACGTGCTGCTGCTGGTCAAAATTATTGAACTTGACCTGCCCGAGGTGCGTGTGCTGACGGCATCTTCTGCTCTTGAAGGGTTGGAATTGGCGGAGCAGGAATCGGTTGACGGCGCTTTTATTGATGTCCAGATGTCGCAAATGGGTGGTCTCGAAATGTGTCGGCAACTTCGTAGCAAACCACAGACGGCCACAATCCCATTGGTTCTGATGACTGCACATGTCGCTTCACCGCAAATGCGTGCTGAAGGCCTTGAAGTCGGAGCTTACGATTTTATCTCCCAGCCGATCAGTAATGTGGAGATGTTGGCACGGATCAAGGTGATGCTGCGGCTGTGCAAGAGTGAACAGCGTTCACTGGAAAATAACCAGCAACTGCAACAACAGGTGATGGATCATGAAGATCGTCTGCGTTGGGTCAGTGGCTTGTTGGTTTCTGGTGATGGACCTCTCGCAACCCTGGATCAGAAGCTGCTACGGCACTTGTCAGATGAATTACCCGATCCTGCCAGAATTGACGACAAATTGTTCTTTGAAAAACTGGCCACAGAATTTCCACTTCCGTGGCGTCGCACATTGTTAAAGCTGGCTCTACTGGATACTATTCCGCTCCCTTTAGCGCAAAAAATAAGTGAAATAGTTGATGTTGCAGCGGTTTTTGATTATTTGAGTCGACATCAGCTCTCCTTGAAACAGACGGACAGCGGAATAGAATACTTGCTCCTCAGTCTCCAGACGAGAGATCTGCTCCGCCAGAAAGCAGAACAAGACCTTGATGAAATTGAGCGTCAACAGGTTTATCTCACTGCTGCGGAGTGGTATCGGCAACAGGAAGATTACCCCGCTGTTTTGAGATGTTTGGTTTCCGCAGGTCAGTACAGTGCTGTTTCGCAATTACTCAGCCAGTTGGGTTTGACTCTGCTGGACAAGCATTATGATTCTCAAATTTTGCCACAAATCAATCGGATTCCAGAATCTGTTGCTGAAACATGTGGTTGGTTAAGCTTATTTCAGGGGATTAACCATCTGCAGCAACCATCTCTTGGCGCTGAAGAATGGTTGGAACTGGCATATCAACATTTTCAAACTGCTGAAGATGCTCGCGGGCTGTTGCTGACACTGAACCAGCAGGCTTACCATATGGTTTTATTTGGTCAGCCTTTTGAGTGCTGGTTTGATCGATTGAAATTTTTTAGAAAACTGGCTGCTGATCAACTTGCTCTGATTGAACCTGTTGAGCGTCTCAAGATTGCCTATACGTCAGGTTTAGCAGAATTATTTTTTGCTGGAGATTTGAATGCCGTAGAAAAAATCCTGGCAACCAGTTTAGCTGAAGCTCAGCAGTTACAATTACCAGAACAGCAAATGGAATTGAATCTGCTTCGTTCTTTGTTTGCACTCCAGCAGGGGCGCTATCTGGTGGCACGGACTGCTCTGGAACAGGGACTGAAGCTAAGTCTTGACTGGGGGCACCTGGTTCCCAACAGCCTGTTGCAGGTTTCTGCCTGTAGTTTGTTGCATGCTTCTGGTCAATTGGATGAACTACTGCAGCAGCGAAAGGTTCTGACGGAGTGCTGCGGTGGTGATATCCAGAAACATACGGGCATTTCTGCTTTGCTTGGCTACTATATTGCCAATCTGTTGCTGTCGTGTGGCGAGCAGCAAAGGGCATTGGAGACGCTTGAAGTTGCCCTGCTGGATGGACAAGCTATTAATAATTTACAGATGCAAAATCGCTTGCTGCAATTCAGGGGTTGGGTGAAAGCTCTATTAGGTCAGGAAGCTGCGGCACTATCTGATCTTGAAAGAGGTATAAATCTGCGGAGACAGGCGGGAGGAACTCTTTATTATATAGAGAACCTGTTAGTCGCTGGAGCCACTTGTTTTGCCCTGCAACGCTTCGATCAGGCAGCTGAATATCTTACTGAGGGTCTTGCTGAATCTAAAAGAAATAAAGAGGAGCGCTTCCGCACAGGTCTGCATGCCTGGTTGGCGGTGGTACAGAAAAGGTGCGGTGATTTGGTGGGTGCAGCTGAACAGGTCAAGGATTTTCTTGAGCAGCTGAAACGGCATCGTGTTAACTATTTTATCGGGCTGGTTCCCGAGTTACTCAGTGAGCTACAGCCACTTATTACACGAAAAGCTGAACAAATTCTGCTCCAACCGGTTCTGGAGGGGCGACTTCTGACCGCTTATAATGGAGAGAATCAACAAGTTCCACTTTTGAGAGTACGTTGTCTGGGCGGGTTTCAATTGCAATTGCAGCGAGAAATTTTTGATCTGAGTCTGCTTGGACAAGCTTCCCGACAGATTCTTGCTCTTCTGATTATTGCTCCGAACCATACTCTAAGTATTGAGTTAGTGATGGGGGTATTATGGCCGGATAGTTCGCCAAGAAAAGCCAGAAACAGTTTTGATACGGCACATTCCCGGTTACGGAAAGCCCTGGAGAAATGTTTTGGAAAACAGATACGACGGGAATATCTGGTATTGCAAAAGGGAATGTTGGCACTGCATTATGTACAGATTGATAGCGTTTTATTCAGTGAGGCAATGAAAATGGCACGCTACCATCTACAGCGGGATAATTTTTGGCAGGCAGAGCATGCTTTGTGGAAAATGGAGAGACTTTGGCAGGGAGAATTTTTGTCCGGATATGACTTGGATGGTGATCTTCCCTTCCAGCGTGAACAATTGACCCAATTGCGTCTGGAACAACTCTGCATGCTTGCTCAATTGTTACAGAAACGTCAGCAGCAAGAGGAATCAACGGGCATTTTACGGCAGGGGTTGTTGCTTGATCCAACTTATGATCCTATAATTCGTCAATTATTGTCACTGTATCGACAGCGGCAGGATTCTCACACTGCCGATTTATTATTGAAAAACTACCGAACGGCTCTTCAGTATGAAGACTATGAGCTCGAAGAAATTGAGGAACTTATTGAGGCATTAGGCACATGATGGTGGTGTAGCCAGCCTGTGCTTTATATAACAACAAACGAAGGAGAGTAAAAAGTCATGTCAAGTTGTGAGGGTTGTAACGACAGCACCTGTTCAATCAATCAGCAGGGAAATCCAAATGATCAACAGTTTCAAATGCGTCAGAAACTGGATAAGCGGATGTGTGAAGTCAAAAATAAAATTGTTGTCATGTCAGGCAAGGGCGGTGTTGGTAAAAGTACCACAGCCGTCAATCTGGCTCTGGCTCTGGTGGAACAGGGGAAAAAGGTCGGTTTGCTCGATATTGATATCCATGGGCCGAGTATTCCAAAGATGCTGGGACTTGAAGGGGAACGTCCGAATGCTGATGATGAAGGAATTTACCCGCTTGAAACTTTGGGGCTGAAGGTGATGTCGATTGGTTTTTTACTGGCATCGACCAGTGAAGCAACGATCATGCGCGGACCGATGAAGCATGGTGCAATTCAGCAGTTGTTAGCTGATGTGGTTTGGGGTGAGATCGATTATCTGTTGCTTGACTGTCCCCCGGGAACCGGAGATGAGCCTTTGAGTGCGGTACAGCTCCTTGGGGCTGGTTCGTCCGCTGTCGTTGTCACCACGCCGCAGGATGTTGCACTGACCGATGTGGAAAAATCACTCAGTTTTTGTCGCGAATTGAAATTACCGGTGGTTGGTCTCATTGAGAATATGAGCGGTTTTATCTGTCCACACTGTGGTGAGAGATCTGATATTTTCAGAAGTGGTGGTGCTGAAAAACTGGCAAAGAAAACTGGGGTAGCATTGTTAGCTCAAATTCCGTTTGAACCGTTGGTGGTGATCGGTGGCGATGATGGGAAACCCCATATTCTTGGACATCCTGATTCTGCCAACAGTCAAGCGCTGCATCAGGTTGCAACAGCAGTTGTTGAGTTCAGTGTTGAAAAGAGCTGATCGCAGACTATATTTTTAGGGATAAATTATGAAAATCAGCCAAAAAGATGTTGAACACGTGGCTCGGTTAGCCCGGTTGACTGTCGCGCCGGAAGAATTGAAAACTTTGACCGGGCAGATGGATGCTATCATCGGCTATGTCGACAAACTTAATCAGCTTGATACCGAAGGAGTCGAACCAATGGCGCATGCGGTACCGATGTCGAACGCGTTTCGTGAGGATAAAATCAGCCCGGCTATCGGCATTGAGCGGGCATTGCAGAATGCGCCTGTGGCTGCAGATGGGTGTTTTAAGGTTCCAAAAGTTATTGAGTAATGATGGCGTTAGTTTGAGGAATTTTGTAGTAAACTCGGGACTGTCCCCAGCCCTACCGGGGGCTGTCCCAAGAGTTTACGAGCCATGGAACTGTGGCGATTCGCACCGCAAAATCCTGGGACAGCCCCCATACGGGGACAGTCCCGGTTTTGCTGTCATCTATCCTTAAATTAGCAACATTCGGGATGCCTGACTAAATAAATGTCCCCGAAATCCTCTCTCTTCATGGGTCGTGCAAATAAACAATAAAACTTCCTTCTGGAAGCTTTGGAGTATTTATGAAGTTTCATGATTTAACAATTCAAGAAATTCGACAAAAATTGATTTCTGGCAAACTGACCTCAGTTGAATTGACCCGGGCTTGCCTGGAACGAGTCAAGGCAACAGACGACAGGTTAAATGCTTTTATTACCGTTTGTGAGGAGGAGGCTCTGGCCGCTGCTGCTGTGGCTGATCAACAGCTTGCTGCAGGAACAGGAGGTCTGTTGACCGGAATTCCTATCGCGGTCAAGGATATCTTCAATACTCTGGATATTCGAACCACCTGTGCTTCGAAAATTCTCGACAACTATGTTTCTCCCTACGATGCAACCGCTGTTGCCAAATTGCGTGAACAGGGGGCGGTTATTGTCGGAAAATTGAATATGGATGAATTTGCCATGGGAAGTTCCGGTGAAAACAGTGCTGCCGGAGTCGTTCAAAACCCATGGGATACCGAACGGGTTCCGGGAGGATCCTCCAGCGGGAGCGCTGCTGCAGTTGCTGCGGGTCAAGTGGTGGCGACCCTGGGAACCGATACCGGTGGTTCGGTACGACAACCGGCATCGCACTGTGGGGTTGTCGGTCTCAAACCAACCTATGGACGGGTTTCCCGTTATGGTGTCGTCGCATTTGCTTCGTCTCTGGATCAGGTTGGACCAGTGGCAGGAAATGTTGAGGATTGTGCGTTCATGCTTGGAGCCGTTGCCGGTTATGACCCTGCCGATTCCACCTCGGTCGATTGTCCGGTTCCCGATTATCTGGAAAGCTTGAAAAACGGGGTTGCCGGGAAAAAGATCGGGCTGCCGAAGGAGTATTTTATTGATGGGCTCGATCCTGATATCAAAAAGGCGGTCAACGCTGCCATCGAAACCTATCGCCAGTTGGGTGCCGAAATTGTTGAAGTGAGTCTTCCCCATACCGACTATTCGGTTGCCTGTTATTATCTGATTGCCATGGCGGAAGCCTCAAGTAATCTGGCTCGTTATGATGGCGTCCGTTTCGGTCTTCGTCAAGATCTAGACGAAGGTTTGATCGGAATGTACCAACAGACCCGGAGTACCGGTTTTGGTGATGAAGTGAAGCGCCGGATAATGTTGGGAACCTATGCTCTCTCTTCCGGTTATTATGATGCCTATTATCTGAAAGCGCAAAAAGTAAGAACTCTGATTCGAGAAGATTTTCAGGATGTTTTCGAACAGGTCGATCTGCTGTTAACCCCGGTTGCACCCACTCCGGCATTCAAGATTGGTGAAATGGTTAACGATCCTCTGCAGATGTATTTGTCCGATATCTTCACTATTCCGACAAATCTGGCTGGAACCTGTGCGATGAGTCTCCCCTGTGGTTTCAGTGCGGAGGGTTTGCCGATCGGTTTGCAACTGATTGGAAAACCTTTTGCTGAAGCTGAAATGCTGCAGGCTGCTTATGCGTTTGAAGAAGCGACCGACTGGAATCAGCGAATACCGGAATTGTAGATGCTTCGTAGGGGCAGGCCCCTGTGCCTGCCCAATCACGGGCACCCACAGGGGGGCGCCCCTACATCGATTTGAATAAACAGGATTTAAACATGAATTCACGATATGAAGTTGTTATCGGCTTGGAAGTCCACGTTCAATTGACCACCAAAACAAAAATCTTCTGTGGCTGCTCAACTGAATTTGGGCAATCTCCCAATAGTCAGACTTGCCCGGTCTGTCTGGGTCTGCCCGGTGCTCTGCCGGTGCTTAATCGAGAAGTGGTTGAGGATGGGATCAAGGCGGGATTGGCAACCAATTGCCAGATTGCTCCCCACTCAATTTTTGCCCGGAAAAACTATTTTTATCCTGATTTGCCCAAGGGTTATCAAATCTCCCAATTTGAATTGCCGATTTGTGAGCATGGCTGGATGGATATTGAGACTGAAGATCTGGGTAAGAAAAGAGTTGGGATTACCCGTATCCACATGGAAGAGGATGCAGGAAAACTGCTGCACAATGACGGTACTAGCTCATCGGTTGATTTGAACAGAGCCTGTACACCACTGTTAGAGGTCGTTTCTGAACCTGATATGCGTAGTTCTGATGAGGCGATTGCCTACCTCAAGCAACTGCATCAGATTGTCGTTTATCTCGGTATCTGCGATGGAAATCTGGAAGAAGGTTCTTTTCGTTGTGATGCCAATGTTTCGATCCGCCCCTGGGGGCAGAAAGAACTGGGAACCCGTTCTGAACTGAAAAATCTCAACTCTTTTCGCTTTATCAAGCAGGCGATTGAATATGAAGTGGAGCGGCAGATTGATGTGATTGATGAGGGGGGGCAGGTGGTTCAGGAAACCCGCTTATTTGATCCGGATGCCGGGGTTTCCCGTTCTATGCGCAGCAAAGAAGAAGCTCACGACTATCGCTATTTTCCTGATCCTGATTTGTTACCGTTAGATATCTCCGAAGATTGGATCGAACGCGTTCGTGACGGTTTGCCGGAACTGCCAGAGGCCAAAATTCTGCGCTATCAAAACAGCATGGGACTGCCCACCTATGATGCAGGAGTTCTTGCCGCGGAACGTTCCCTGGCTGAATATTTCGAGACATTGGTCAATCACTATGATAAGCCGAAGGTCTGTTCCAACTGGGTGATGGGTGAAGTTCTTGGGGCACTCAAAGATAAAAATATGGAGATCGTCGATTGTCCGGTGTCACCGGAATTGCTCGCCGGAATTCTCCTGCGGATTGATGACAATACGATTTCTGGAAAAATTGCCAAGACCGTTTTTGAAGAGATCTGGCAAAGTGGGAAAACAGCAGATCAAGTCATTGCAGAAAAGGGTCTGAAGCAGGTGACCGATACTGGAGCAATCGAAGCGATTGTTGATGAGGTGATTGCTGCAAATCCAGATCCGGTTGCTGAGTATCAAGCCGGTAAAGAGAAGCTGATGGGATTTTTTGTTGGTCAAGTCATGAAGGCGAGCAAGGGAAAAGCGAACCCGGGCATGGCGAATCAGTTGCTGAAAAAGAAATTGTCGAAATAATGTCATCGTGATTTGTATGTAGGGGCGAATCTTGTATTCGCCCTTGGTGGTCAATTCCGGGTGAATACAAGATTCGCCTCTACGAAATTGTGGATAATTTTATTTGGAGTTGAAAATGTCAACTTGTCCTATTAATAGCCAAGTGATCCGACCGATCCGTTTTGTTGCCGGGCAGTGCCATATGCTCGACCAGCGGCTGCTTCCCGCAGAAGAGGTGTGGCATACCTATGCAAACTATCAGGAAATTGCAGAAGCAATCAGCACAATGGTCGTACGTGGTGCCCCGGCAATCGGTGTTGCTGCTGCGATTGGAGCCTGGTTTGGTGCCCGGGATATTGAAACAGAATCGAGCTGGGAATTTTATCAAGAGTTCGAGAAAGTTTGTGCGGTTCTGGTTGCAACTCGTCCCACTGCGGTCAATCTTTCCTGGGCTCTGGAGCGGATGAAACATTTTGCCGAATCCAACCTTGATCGCAGCGTTCTTGAGCTGAAGATCGGTCTTGAATTCGAAGCTTTGGCCATGACCCAGGAAGATGAACAGGCCAATCAAAAACTGGGACAACATGGTGAATCTCTGTTGGCTGATGGGGCTCGGGTGCTGACTCACTGTAACGCTGGAGCATTGGCAACCGCTGGCTATGGAACGGCACTTGGAGTGATTAGAGCGGCGGTGGAAGCGGGTAAAAAAATATCGGTAATTGCCGATGAAACTCGTCCATTTTTGCAAGGGGCACGACTGACCGCTTGGGAATTACTGAAGGATAATATCCCTGTGACTTTGATCTGTGACAATATGGCTGGTTACCTGATGAGTCTGGGTGAGATCGACTGCGTTATTGTCGGGGCTGACAGGATTGCAGCAAATGGGGATGTTGCGAACAAAATAGGAACCTATACCGTCGCGATTTTGGCTAAAGAACATAATATCCCCTTTTATGTTGCTGCTCCAGTTTCAACTGTCGATCTGAGTTTGAGTGATGGTTCGAAAATTCCGATTGAAGAACGGGATGGGCGGGAAATTACTCATATCAAAGACCTGCAATTGGCTCCAGAGGGGGTCAGTGTTCGTAACCCAGCATTTGACATCACTCCACATCGTCTCGTTACAGCAATCATTACGGAAGATGGCATTGTCGATGGGAATTATTCAACTGGGTTAAATCAAATAGGCAAGTAGCATAAAAGGTTTTGAATGATCCCGGAACAGCAAGAGATAAAGGCAAAATTGGCTCTATTGGGAGCCGATGAAGAATCTCTGGTCGCCTGGCTCGATAGCTTTGCTCTTCTTGACGGGGAAAAAGCGAAAACCAATCTGCAGTTGATAGATGAGCGGTTGCAGAACAAGGATTTGTTGACCGAAATTCTGGTACAAGCTTTTACCGCAGCTGATCCTGACTCTGCTCTGAATATTCTGGAACGGTTGTTTGATGTCGTTCCCCTTGAGCAATTAACAACGACTCTGATCCATCCTATGCGTCGGCAGCAGTTGTTGACGGTTCTTGGCGGCTCCTCTTTTCTTGGTGGAATTCTCTGCCGCAACAAAACATATTTTAAACAGCTGTTTATTGACTCTGAAATTGATCATTCCTGTAGAGAAGCGGAAATGTTGGATTATTTACGTGAATCAATTTCAGACAGTGCTGATTTTTTTGAGCTGAAGGCTGGTTTGCGGAGTTATAAAGCTACACAGATTTTGCGAATCGGGAGTCGTGATCTTTGTGGCCTGGCTTCTCTTGTTGAGGTGATGGCGGAATTATCAGGACTCGCAGCAGCCTGCTTACAGCGTGCTTATGAAGTCTGTGGTCTGCAGTTACAGGAAGAATACGGACAACCTCTGCAAGAAAATGGGGCAGGAGAAGCCCAAATTGCAACAATGACGATTCTGGGGATGGGAAAGCTTGGTGGTTATGAATTAAATTTCTCATCCGATATTGATCTGATCTATTGCTATTCATCCACTTCTGGCGAGACGACCGGTGGAAGCCGTAATGAAAAAATCAGCTTACATCGTTATTTTGTTAAGCTGGCAGAGTTGATTACCAGGGCGTTAAATCAGGTGACCGAAGATGGTTTTGTCTTTCGGGTCGATACCGGGCTGCGCCCCGATGGTAATAATGGTGATCTGACGGTTTCCATCAACGGTGCCGAGGGCTATTATGAATCATGGGGGCAGAGCTGGGAACGAGCGGCGTTAATCAAAGCTCGACCTGTGGCCGGGGATATTGCTTTAGGAGAAGAATTACTGCAACGGCTCAAACCGTTTATCTATCGGCGTTATCTCGATTTTGGCATGATCGAGGATATCAAGCTGATGAAGCAGAAAATCAACACCAGCCTCAGTCGTAAACAGGAAGGGGAGCACAATCTCAAGTTGGGTCGGGGTGGAATTCGTGAGATCGAATTTTTTATTCAGACACAACAACTGGTAAATGCCGGAACCAGACCGCACTTACAACAGCGAAATTCCTTGCAAATGTTACAGTTGTTGCAGGGGGAAGAATTGATTACGCAGGAGGATCAGCAGGTACTCAGCAAGGCCTATCAATTTTTAAGAATGGTTGAGCACCGGATTCAAGTTGTTCAGGAGCAGCAAACTCATTCTTTGCCACAGAATCAGCGTGACCTTGAAATTCTTGCGCGACGAAGCGGTTTCTCCAGCTATGAAAAGTTCGCCTCTGAATTGGAATTACATCGGGACGAAGTCAGCTACATATTTAAAGATTTGTTCTACTCTGCAGAGGAAGAAGAGCTGGAGGCTCGTCCCGAGGCAAATTTTATCTTTGACCCGGAGTCTGATATCAATCTGGTCAAAGATCTTCTTGAAGAAAACGGTTTTACTAATCCAGATGCAGCTTATGACAGTTTATTACTGTTGCGTGGTGCTGACCCAAACCAACGCTTAACCAGGCGTGGTCGGCGTTGTTTGGGGAAATTAGCACCACTGCTGATCGAAGAATTACTTGCTTCTCCGAATCCGGATCAGGCACTGAATAATCTGGAAAAATTTTTGCGGAGTATCCGGGCAAGCAGCCCTTTTTTCTCTCTTCTGGTTGAAAACCCAGCTATTGTTAAGCTGTTGATATCTCTGTTTGGTTCCAGTCAATTACTTTCGCGGATTTTTATTCGGAGACCAGAGCTTCTGGATATTATGGTCTCTCGCTCCTATGCTATTGCTAGCAAGGATCATCGTCAGTTGCAAGCAGACCTGGCTGAACAAATGGTCTTAGCTGAAGATTACGAATTGCAGCTGGATGGCTTACGCCATTTTCGTAATGAAGAACTTTTGCGGATTGCTTTGAACGATCTCCATGGTCAGATGCCTCAGGGAGAGGGGGCAACGCAGCTTTCCTGGCTTGCTGAGGTGTGTCTGGAGCAGGCTCATAAAATGGCTCGGCATGAGCTGGCGGTTCGGTTCGGTGCTCCTTTCTCCACCTCTGCGGACGGTCAAGAGGAAGAAACGGCTTTTGCCATTATCGGGATGGGAAAATTGGGTGGACTTGAGCTGAACTATCACTCAGATTTGGATATTATTTTTATCTATGCACAGGAAGGGATGACCCTCCCGGTCGCAGCCACTAACCCTAAACGGTTTCGGGAAATCAGTAACCATGAGTATTTTGCAAAGTTAGCGCAACGGATTATTACTGTTCTCACTCTGGCTACACGTGAAGGTACTGTTTATGAGATTGATACCCGCTTAAGACCATCGGGAAACCAGGGTCCGTTAGTGACCAGTCTGGCCGCATTTCAGCGCTATCATCAGGAGTCAGCACAGCCTTGGGAGCGGCAGGCAATGACAAAGGCTCGGGCGGTGTGTGGCTCCATTGAATTTACTGGACAGTTACGGCAGGTTATCTCCACGCTGACTTTTGAGCGCCCTGTTCCAGAAAATTTACAAGCGGAAATTTACCGATTACGCCGCCGGATGGAGCAGGAGAATGCTCAGGAACGTGAGGATTATTTCAATATCAAGACGGGTCGTGGTGGGATGGTCGACGTTGAATTTATTGTCCAATACCTGCAATTGCTGCATGCTGGCAGGCTTAAATCATTACGGATACAAAACACCGTAAATTTACTTCAATCTTTGGCGGAAAATGGTATTCTCCCACAGGATGATGCCGATCTATTGATAAATGGTTATAAGTTCCTGCGCCGGTTGGAAAATAAACTGAGACTTCTGTATGATCAGTCGATGAACGAGCTTTCTGCTCACAATATGGGTTTCAGAAAGATTGCCCGTAGTCTTGGCTATCCTGGCTCAGCGCAACAAGCGGAACATGATTTTCTTAAAGAATACCAGTTGATTACTGAAGGAATTCGTGATCTTCTTGAAAAATATCTTAAACCGGATACGGTTTTTGCTGGAGGGATCCTTCCATGAGCAAGAAAATACTGATTATTGATGATGATCGTGATTTACGCGATTTCTTACAGCAGGCGTTTTCTGCCGCTGGCTTTCAGGTTGAAATAGCCGATCGTGGTGCAATTGGCTTACGGATGTTGTTGACCGAAAATTTTCAGCTGGCTTTGATCGATCTCAATATGCCGGAAATTTCTGGACCAAATATCTGCCGGGCATTGCGTAAACATGATGATACCCGGGATCTGCCCGTGGTCATGGTGACGGCAATTTTTCACAGCCCCGAACAGATTGCTGCAGCAAAAGAAGATTACGGTGCTGATGATTTTTTACTTAAACCCTTTACCGGGGCAGATTTACAGTCTTTGTTAGAGCGAGTCTTTACCTCAGGTGAAGCTGTCAAAGATGCTACCCCCAAAGTTCAGCCTCTGTCCGATTATACCATCCCCCTGCAATTGCAGCAGCTTTACCGGGAAAAGGCGACTGGGTTGTTACATTTAACCCGAGGTAAAGCCAAAAAAATTATTTATATTAAAGATGGTTACCCTGTTTTTACCCGATCCAATGTGCTCAGTGAATGTCTTGGACGAATGTTGGTTAAGGAGGGGGCATTTACACAGGTTGATTGCGATGAGTCGGTTGAACGAAGCAAGAAGTCAGGCAGGCTCCAAGGAACTGTGCTTATTGAAATGGGGTTGATGACCCCTCAGGAGGTTCAGGCGGCATTGGTTCGTCAGGTTACAGAGAAACTTCTCTCAACCTTTGCCTGGAGAAGTGGAACCTGTCAATTTGTTCCCGGCAAGGATTTTAAAAAGACCGTCACCCGGATCAAGTTGACACCGGCTGCGTTAATTATGCAGGGAATCAACCGTCACTGGAATCCAAAACAGCTGGATGATTTCCTCTATCCGTTTAGCGAAGATTATTTAAAGAAAGCGACCAATCCCCTCTATCGATTTCAAGACATCGAGCTGAATAAACGAGGTGAAGCTATCTTTAACAGTTGTCTGGGGACCAAGACTCTGGATAATATTTTACAGCACCATCCGCTGGCCCGCCGTGAGGTTCAGAAAGTATTGGCTGCTCTAATGATTTCTGAAATGTTGGAACGCAGTGCAACGCCTGATGTCCTTGCAACTGAGGATATTTCAGGGGCTGCTGGGACTGAAATCATAGATGAAAGGCTGCGGCGGAAAATTCTCGACGACTATCAACGCATCATGAATTCTGACTATTTTGAAACTTTGGGCATTGATCGTAAAAGTGGCTCGGCAGAAGCTCGAAAAGCTTACTACCGTCTAGCTAAGGAGTATCATCCTGATCGCTTCCTGGGGAGTGGCCTTTCCAATGAAATGAGCAATAAAATCAAAGAGATGTTCCAGTATATTACTCAGGCATATACGGTTCTCAGCGATTCAGATAATTGTGCAGATTACCTTGATGAATTGGTTAATGGACCGAAAAAATCAATTGATATCAATCAGGTCATTGAGGCTGAGACCTCCTATCAAGAAGGGCGGGCTCTCCTCAAGGTTCGACGTTTCGGTGCCGCTGCAAAATCATTACAAAGAGCTATTGAATTGAGTCCCGGGGAGTCTGAATATATGACTTTCTTTGCCTGGGCATTGTTTAAATCTGCCCCAGAAAAGCTCGATATCCAGAATCAGGCACTGGAAGTGTTGTTGGCATCACGAGAAACCAACCCCGGTTTTGATCTGACCCATCTCTATCTTGCTCAGGTTTATCAGTCGTTGGGAAAAGAGCGCCAAGCGGAGAAATCGTTCGAAATGGCGGTACAGGCAAATCCAGATTGCACTGAAGCGTTGCGTGAATTACGTTTGATTAATCTGCGTCGTGAGCAGGAACCTCAGTCAAAGGGGCTCTTTAAGACATTTATGAAAAAGAAAGATTGATACTGTGATCCAGGGTTAATTTTTATAAAATTGTTTTTTGCTCATCGTAAGTATCGAATTCATTATAGCGAATGATGGTAGAGAGCTCATTAGTGTACTCCTCTCTCCTCTCTGAATAAAATTCTAGCTTTTTGACCAGTTCATAAGGGTCATTTGTCTCCATTTTCAGAGCCCTGAACTCTTTATAGGCGTCTCCCCGGGCTAAGGTTCGATAATAATCGCGAACAGAAGCCTCAACTGAACTGTATTTTTTCACCCAGATCGTTTGCTCTCCCCGTTTTGTGCCCGCTGCTATCCGTGCCTCATTTTTATTGTATGACCAGACACCAAATACATTATTTGCTTCTTTAAAAAATCGGGATGTTGCCCAGGAACTTTCCATTGCCGCTTGAGCTATGGCGATACTCTGAGGATGTGGTTTAAGAGCCATGAGTAATTCATCGTTGTTTGCAGCCTTGTATCTTTTCTTCAGTGCCGCAAATTTATCAATATCATCACCTGCCTGAACTGATTCCGACACCTCTTGATATTGTTGCATCAGGTCGCTATAGACTTCATTTATAGCAGGGATGATAGTAGCTTTAAACTGGGCTTTTTTTTCTTGTACACTTATTTCAGGAATGCTGACTTTCGATACGCTTGTTTCAGAAGCATTTGTTTCTGAAACAGGCGTTTTAACAATGCTGACTTTCGGGGTGCTTGCCTCTGGTCTATTTGCTTCAGGGCGGAAGCAGGTGGCTGGTATAATCAAAAGTGCGAAGAAGCAGACGATTAACGCCATAGATAAAAATGGATATCTTTTCAATTTTTCACCTTTCAGTTTTTAGGACAAAAAGCATTCTACTTTTCTGGCTAAAACTGGTCAAGGGGGGAGTTTTCTTAATTCTTTTTAGTCAAATTCTGATCCAGAAGGTGGTGTGGCTGCACGTTTCCAATTGCGCTGATCATACTGTTGCGTATCTCCGGTATATTTACGGCAAGTGTTTTAACTAATTGTTTCATCTTCTGCCGCTTTTGATCTTCAACTCTAATCGCCGGACAGGAGCAGTTGACAATTGGGAATTTCTGCAAGTGACTATATTCCTGAATATCTGCTTCCTCAACGTAGACCAACGGACGGATGACCGTCTGTTTGCCGTTATCCGCCTGGAGGTTGGCACTCATTGCTGCCAGGGTTCCAGCGTAAAACTGGTTGAGAAAGAGGGTTTCGATAAAGTCATCCAGATGATGTCCCAGAGCTATTTTATTGCAATCCAGTTTTTCTGCCTGGGTGTAAAGTGCTCCACGCCTTAAGCGTGCACAAAAAGCACAATAGGATGTTCCGGGTCGCAGTTTATCTTCAATAATTTGGTAACTGTTCGTTTCTGCCATTACGTAGTTAAAGTGCTGCTGTTGGAGATATTCCTCAATCAGTTCTTTTTGATAGTTTGGAAAACCGGAATCTATATTGAGTGCAATCAGTTCAAATCTGATTGGTGCTTTTTTCCGCAATGCCTCCAGAATATTCAGTAAGGTATAGGAATCCTTGCCGCCAGAAATACCGACCGCAATTCGATCCCCCTCTTCAATCAGATTAAAATCACCAATCGCTTTGCCAACCTGACGTTTGATGCGATTAAATATTTTTTCCATTATTGTCACTCTGAAGCTCCTCCACAAAAATTCCTTTGTAAAAGAAATCGGTTGAAAAAACAAGTCAGGCGCACCTCTAACTACCCGATTTATGATGATGGTTTCTTCACTCGGTGCATTTCTTGCTTAGAGTTAGTCAGGGATGTTTATTTGCCATAGTTTTATTTTAAAAAGAGGTGCAGATGAGTATTGATCCAACCAAATTAATGACAGCATTTGAAGTCTCTCCAGCGCAGAAAATAGCTATTGATAAACAAAAACAAAGCAGTCAGCTATTTGAACATATTTTGGATGACAGTGTTAACTCTTTGAAAAGTAATGAAAATACTCAAAAGAACATCATTGCGATGATGAAAATGGAACACATTCAGTTGCTGCAGGGATTGTTTTCTGAGGAGGAAGAAAAAGACTCTAATGAATTTTTTACGGGGATTCTGAACAATCATAGATTGAATCAGTTAACCTTTCAGAAAAGTCAAATCATTGACAAATACTATTCTGCCAAACCCATTTCTCAGCAGCAACCGATAGAGCAGGAGCCCAAACAGATTGGACAAATGATTGATCATGTCGCAGAAAAAACTAGTTTGGCTCCAGAGTTGATTCACTCAGTTGTTGCCACCGAGAGTGACTATAACCCGACAGCCGTATCGCATGCAGGTGCCCAGGGTTTAATGCAATTGATGCCAGAAACAGCCCAGGAACTTGGAGTGCAGGACAGCTTTGATCCGTTACAGAATTTACTTGGCGGCAGCCGCTATCTGAAACAGTTGCTGGTAAAATATGATGGTGATCTCGACCATGCTCTGGCTGCTTACAATTGGGGGCAGGGGAATGTTGACCGTCATGGATTGGAGAGTATGCCTGAAGAAACCCGCAACTATCTGACAAAAATAAAGACCCTGCTGGAAACTAAATCAGCCTAAGCTGACAATTATTATTGAGTCTCCCGTCGCGGGTCAATTTTTACTTGGATTTTTAATTTTCCGGTTTCTGTTTGCCGAAAAAACCCGACAGTTCAGAAAAGAGCATCCCTGCAAGCATCATAGCACAGCCGAAAAGACCACGAAGGGAAAGGACTTCACCTAACAGTAACCAACCGCCAATCGCGGCAAAGAGACCTTCAAGGCTCAGAATGATCGCTGAGTGGGCGGGATGAGCATCACGTTGAGCGATAACCTGCAGGGTGTAGGCGATGCCAACTGAGCCGATCCCGCCGTAGAGAATCGGCACTGCGGCTTGCCAGATCGAAGCAAAGGTCATCGTTTCTATGGCCAGGGCGGTCAGAAAGCTGAGCAAGGAACAGACAGCAAATTGAGCCGCTGCCAGTTTCAATGAGTCGGTTCGTGGTGCCAGCCAGCCGATCAACAGCACATGTCCGGCCCAGAAAAAGGCACCTATCAGTACCAGTAGATCACCAGGAGAGATTGTGAATTCTTCATTGACGCTGAGAAAATAGAGACCGATAGCCGCAAGTATGGCACCCAGCCAAGTGCCGATACGTGGTCGTTGCCGCCAGAATAGTCCGAGCAGGGGTACGATCACCACGTAAAGTCCGGTGATAAAACCCGCTTTGCCGGCAGTTGTGTAAACCAGTCCTGCTTGTTGCAGTGATGCTCCGGCAAACAGGGCACCGCCAGCCAGAATACCACCAAACAGAACCGATTTATTCGTATCGGCAGAGAAGTGTTGTTGCTTGGTATTTGGTTGCCGTTTTTGCAGGAACAGAATCAACGGTAGCAATGAGAGGCTGCCAAGGGCAAAACGGACGGCATTGAAAGTGAATGGACCGACATAATCCATCCCGACCCGTTGGGCAACAAAGGCAAATCCCCAGATTGTTGCAGTCAGTAACAGCAGGATATCGGCTTTAATTGTTCCATCTTTCATTTTCAGTTAGTGTGATTCTCTGTAAAAGCCAGGCGCAGACCTAACCCAATCAGCACCGATCCTAATATACAGTCAAGCCAGACAGAAAAATGACGATTTTTGCGAAAAAAATTCGTGGTTTGAGCTGCGGTCAGAACAATGAAAGATTCAACAACAACCGCAACCAGAATAACCAGAGTTCCCAGTATGATGATTTGAATAGAATTGTGTCCTAACTCAGGACGAATAAATTGAGGTAGAAAGGCCATAAAGAAAATCGCCACTTTGGGGTTGAGAATATCGACCAGAGCCCCTTGTCTAAATGCTTTCCACGCCGTTATTGTTGCCCCATTTTCTACTGGTATATCGAAGGTAGAACCTTTAGACCGCAAAGCTTGTATCCCCAGATAAATTAAATATGCTGCTCCGACATACTTCACCGCACTGAATGCAATAGCTGAAGTAGCGAGGATGGCGGACAGGCCAAGGGCTGCAGCAAAGACGTGAACTAGAGCTCCACTGCAAACACCGAGAGACGAAGCGATCCCAATCTTTCGACCTTGCGCTATTGTCTTGGAGAGAATGTAGATTAAGTCAGGGCCAGGAGAAATGTTAATTGCAATCGCTGCCGAGAAAAATAGTAACCAATAAGAAGAAGATTCCATATTAAGTTCCTTTATTACCTAAAGGTTAACCGATTTCCGAACTGTTTCTCAATTTGACTCATAATTAGCAGTAAGAATACCTGAAATAATCAGCAATGCGCAGTAAAAATGGAGCATGCCAATATCTTCTTTCAAAAACAGGTATGCCAAGGTTCCGCTAAAAAGGGGCAAGGTATAGTAAACCATTCCCGCCTTTGTAGGACCAACTGCAACGATTGCCTTGTTCCATAGAACGAAAGCCGAAAGAGAAGCGAAAATACCGACGTAAAAAATTGCAAAAACTGTTTTCGTGTCAAATTCAAGAGGGGAGACGGTTGCAGAATCCCAGATATAGAATGGAAGCAGGAAAATGAGCCCCAAAATGAATGTACTTAATTGAAGGGTCCAGATACTCAGCTTTTCAGGACGACGTTTTAGTAGCAAACTGTAAATGGCAAAAATTATGGCAGCCATAAGCATCCAGACATCACCGATTGCGAAAGTTAAGTTGAGAAGGATTGAAGGGGCTCCTTCTGTGATAAGTAAAATCACGCCTGCCGCAACCAGTAAAATGCCAATCCCCTTGTTGACCGTGATCGCTTCACCATAAAAAAAACGGGATAGAATGATAATGAAAATGGGAAAGGTAATGGATATCAGCGAAAGATTGATGGCGGTTGTTGTCTGTCCAGCAAGATAGATGAGGGTATTGAATGTTGTAACGCCGAGCAAGGCAGTTATGGACAGGTAGGGAAGGTTCCTTTTTAGAATCTCCCATTCGGCAATCAGTGGTTTTATTGCAAAGGGTAAAAACACAACGACAGCGACAACCCATCTCCAGAAAGCTAGGCTGATGGGTGAGATGCTTTCACTTAAGCCTCGGGCAATGATGAAATTACCGGACCAGATAGCTGTTGCACCGATGGCGAAAAGATAACCCCAAAGGGCTTGTTGGTTCAGCATGTTGACTCTTAAAAAACGGACTTAACGATTTTTCGGGTATTGTCGGAAACGCCGTAGGTGTAGATGTGCAGGCTGGGGACATTATGTGTCACCAGATCTTTTGACTGGTGGATGGCCCATTCTGTTCCGACCACTTTTACAGCGTCGTTATCTTTGCATTTTGCCAGTTCTGTTGCCAGCTCCTGTGGCAGATTGATACTGAAGAGTTTGGGGAGTACCGTCAGCTGATTTTTGAGGTTGATTGGTTTAATGCCGGGAATAATAGGCACATTGATCCCTGCAGCGCGACATTTATCGACAAAATCGTAATAGACCCGATTGTCAAAAAACATCTGCGTCACAATATAGTCGGCTCCTGTATCTATTTTCTGTTTCAAATAATCCAGATCGGTTTCAAAATTTGGTGCCTCAAAATGTTTCTCTGGATATCCGGCGACACCAATACAAAAGTTCATGGGGGCACTATTTTTCAGATCAGCTTCCAGATATTTGCCACTGCGTAAATTGACGACCTGTTCAACCAATCCGGTAGCATTGGCATGTCCATCAGAGTTTGGGCGAAAAATGTGATCTGTTTTTAAACCATCGCCCCGCAACGCCAGTATATTGTTGACCCCCATAAAATTGAGGTCGATCAGGACATGTTCGGTCTCACTTTTTGAAAAACCGCCACACAGAATATGTGGCACTACCGGAATATCGTATTTGTGCTGAATGGCTGCTGCAATAGCGACAGTTCCCGGGCGTTTACGCACGGTTCTCTTTTCGATAGTTCCGTCTGGCAGCTCGATAAAGACCATCTCATCACGATGGGTGGTGATGTTGATATATTTAGGATCAAAATCGACCAGACTTTCGATAGTACGATAAATCTTGCCGGCGTCACTCCCTTTGAGTGGGGGAAGTAGTTCAAAGGAAAAAACAGTTTTGTCACTGTTGTTGATGATGTCGATCACGTTCATATTGAAATCCTAAAAATGTTGAGAGGCAGATTGTACGAGTAACGTTTGTTCACAGTTCACTTTTGAAACTCAAGGAATACTGGAAGACAGTGCCGTTCTTTTTAACGTATTCCGCGTAAATCAACAATCATCTTTTTGCCATTTATCGCCGGCTATTGGTTTATTTCTTGATTTTATCCGAATTTTATTAGCTTAGAGTTCATTGAGGAGTTGGTAATACTCCTGGAGAGTTTGGATAGATTGCATTGTGGTCTGATATAAGATCCAACTGAGAACAAAAACTCCGATGGTGAGCCCAATCTTCCATGCCAGAGATGTTTGTGGCCGCCACCAGATCAGAGGTAATGCCAGTGGCCCGACACTGGCAAGTGCTACGGCGATTGTCGATTTTCTGAAATACCATGGAGTTTTTTCTCCTGCAAGGTGTTGTGGTTCCGCAGTAAGGAACTCTCCACAGTGTTTACATTTTATAGCTTCATCCTGAATATCTTCAGCACAAAAAGGACATTTTTTCATTTCTGATCCGCTATCTCAGGGTGCTGTCTGGCATGCTCTTCCTTAAAACCCAGAATCCGCCGGATATCTTCCAAAATCATATAGAGCGCTGGGATCAGCAGCAAAATAATCCCGGTACCAAAGAGAATCCCAAAGCCAAGTGAAATCGCCATTGGTACTAGAAATTGAGCTTGAACACTGGTCTCAAGAATCATCGGTGTCAGACCGAAGAAGGTGGTCAGTGAAGTCAGGATGATGGGTCGAAAGCGTCGGGTTCCTGCGGAAATAATCGAATCGTATAGAGTCATCCCTTCACGTCGGTTGCGGTTGGCTTTGTCGATCAATAACAGGGAATCATTGATGACCACTCCGGATAAAGCGACCAGGCCGAACATGCTCAACAGGCTCAGGTTGAAGCCCATGATGATGTGACCCAGGACTGCACCGATCATCCCGAAAGGGATCGCTGCCATGATCAACAGCGGCTGGGTGTAGCTGCGGAATGGAATTGCCAACAGGGTGAAGATAGCGATCAGAGCCAGCTTGAAACCACCGAGCATACTTCCCAGTGATTCCTTCCGTTCTTTCTCTTCACCCTCCATATCCCAACCCAGTCCGGGATAATCTGCAACTAATTGTGGTAACAGGTTATGCTTTAAGTCGGAAATAATCTCTTGTGCATTTCCTTGTTCGTTATTCACCGTTGCAGAGACATTGATGACCCGTTTTCTGTCAGTCCGATTGATCTCTGAAAACCCCTGTCCTTCAATGATTTCCGCTGCTTGGAGTAACGGGATTTCCTGACCTGCGGGGGTGCGGATTCGCATTGTTTCAAAATTCCACAGTTCACGCCGATTAGCATCGGGATAGCGCACCATCACCTTGATTTCGTTGCGACCACGTTGCAATCTCAATGCTTCTGCCCCGTGAAAGGCTGCACGCACCTGACGTCCCAGATCCGTTTCGGTGATTCCCAATGTTCGTGCTGCAGGTTTCAGTTTCAGCTTGATTTCCCGCTTGCCGCGACCATAGGTATCCTCAATATCACTGACTCCCTGATATTCTGCCAGAGCCTCGCGAATACGCAGTGAGGACTGTTCCAGAACGGCAAAATCCTGATGAGCGAGCAATACATCGATGTTGGCTCCCATCCGAACCAGGTTTGAGCGGAAGGTCAGGGAATCAATCCCTGGGATTTCACCCACTTTTTTACGCCAGGCTGCCGATATTTCTGTTGCCGGGATATTGCGGACTTCACTCTTGGTCAAAAACATTGCGATGTTACTCATATGGGTTGCAGTAACGTTGGAACCACCGCCCGGCCCACCACCGGAAATATTACCACCGACCACAGTATAAACATTGCGCAGGATACTGTTCCCAACCGGGCGTTTCTCATTATAATCAGCGACTGTTTCCATCCCTTTTTGCAGGATTAGATCGCTGACCCGGCTGGTCTCTTCAATTGGCACTCCGCGGTTCATCTGGAGGGCAACGGTGATTCGGTCACCATCAACATCGGGCATGAAGGTGAACTTGATCAGACCGTTTTTAACCACTCCAACGGTCAGGAGCAAAGCCACGATTCCCACCGCCAGAGATAGATAGCGGTAATTGATGTTCAGCTTTAATAGCCACAGATATGGGCCGTTAATGAAGCGTTGCAGCCCGTCACCGAAATAGCGCCGTACCCCGTCAATTCGTCCCAGCAAACCGCCATTTATCGGTTGAGCTTTACCAGCGCTCAAATGAGCCGGAAGAACCAGTAACGATTCGATCAGGGACATCAGTAACAGGGTGATGACGATAACCGGGAGTACCTTGATGAACTTCCCCATCATACCGGTGACGAAAATCAATGGCAGGAAAGCAGCAACGGTGGTCAAAATTGAAAATGTAACTGGTACCGCCACTTCGAGAACCCCGTCGATGGCGGCTTTCGCGTAAGGTTTTCCGCGCTGCCGGTGTTCGTAAATATTTTCACCAACGACAATGGCATCGTCGACCACAATCCCCAATGCCAGGATAAAAGCAAACAGCGAGATCATATTGATTGAGACCCCGAGCCAGGGCATCAGGAACAGGGTGCCGAAAAACGAAATTGGAATGCCAAGCATGACCCAGCCCGCCAAGCGTATTTCCAGAAACAAGCCGAGGATAATAACGACCAGTCCCAAACCTATCATGGCGTTTTTTTGTAACAAACTCATGCGGCTGTTGAAAATTTCACTGGTGTCGTTCCAGATTGCCAGTTGCAGGCTGCCGGGAAGTTTGGAGCGGTTTTCTTCAACATAATTGATAATGCTGGCAGAGATTTCTGTCGGTTTTTGTTCACCAATACGAAAAACTTGAACCATTGCTGCGGGTTTACCATCAAACCGACCATAGGTTTCAGTATCGGCAAATCCGTCAATGACAGTGGCAATGTCTCCCAATTTAACCTGGGTTCCATCCGGGTTGGCCAGAATGGTGATATCAGCATATTCAGGACCCCAGTAACGGCGTTCTTTGGTTCTTAGCAGAATTTCGCCACCAGAGGTTTTAATTGTTCCGCCAGGCAGGTCAAGAGAAGCAAAGCGGATCGCAGTCGCGACCTGATCAAGGGTCAGGTTGTACCGTTGCAGAGTGCGTTCCGGAATTTCAATGGTGATTTCGAAAGGTCGTACACCACTCAGATCAACCTGGGTAATGTTCTGCAGCTCCAACAATTCATCCCGGATACGTTCGGCCTGTTCGCGCAGAATCTTTTCACTGGCATCTCCATAGATAACAACTGAGATAACTTCACGGCGGTTGGACAATTTGCTGATAACCGGTCTTTCAGCATCTTCAGGGAAGGTGGTGATGCGATCAACTTCACTTTTGATATCCTGCAGGACATCGTCGACATCTTCATCAGAAAAGATTTCAGCGATAACTGTCCCGAAGCCTTCATTAGCAGTGGACTTGAGCTGTTTAATCCCATCAACAGCCGTCAGGCTTTCTTCTACTTTGATGACAATTCCTTCTTCAACCTCTTCGGGGCCAGCACCGGGGTAGGCAACTGATACCGAAACCCGATCAAGAGAAACTTCAGGAAAAATCTCCTGCTTGATGCTTGGAGCCATAATGAACCCACCAATGACCAGAACCAGCATCAGCAGGTTGGCTGCCACGTGGTTCATGGCCATCCATTTGACGGCTCCGTTCATTTCGGGTTCTCCTGTAGCACTGGTCGTAGCAATGTGCCTTCGGCGGCTCCTGAGAGGGCGGTTAAGATCAGCTTCTCACCGGCCTGGATGCCATCTTTGATCAGTATTAGCTGTTTTTCCCGGCGTAGAACTTCAACTGGGCGTAAACTTAAACGATTCTCCCCGTCGGCAATCCAGACCAGATCACCCGAATGGAGTGTTTTGCGCGGGATGCTGATAATATCCGCAAATACTTCACCATGCAGTTCGATGTCAACAAGCAGACCATTGGGCAAGGTGGCTTGGGTTGTGTTTTTTTGCAATTGGTAGGGATCTTCAACCCTAACGACGACAGTTGCCATGCGACTATTTGGATCAATTTCACCAAGCCCACGAACCAGCTTTCCTTGTCGGGTAATGTTGTTCCCCGGCAGATGGATGATGGCAGGCGATCCTTGTTTTTGCGTTGCTGATGGAATTATCAGCCAACTTAGTTCTCTTGCTGGCAACGGGATGTGGATTTCAGCCTGGTCGGTTCCGGCAAAGGTGCCGATACTGGTTCCCGCCCGCAAATATTGTCCCAGGTCAACTTGCTCTTTGCGGACACGACCATTAAATGGAGCTTTTATCTCGGTGCGCCGCAGGTTGAGTTGGGTCTGTTGCAGATTTGCCTTTGCTGCAGCCAGATTAGCCTGCTGCTGTCGCAATTGGATTTCCCGGGTCACCAGTGGTCCGGGTTTCCCTTTATTGATAATATCAATCCGATCCCATTCAGCCAGTGCCACCTTGGCACGTTCCTGTTCCGTTGCCATCGCAACTTGAACCTGGGCAATCTCAGCACGAGCTTTTTCTGTCGCAAGTTTAAAGTCAATGGACTCAATCTTCAGTAAAAGTTCTCCTTTTCTGAACATCCCGCCAGTGACCAAGCGTGGTGATATCCAGATGACTTTACCACTGACTTCAGGTACCAGGGCAATTTCCTGTTCGGCCTGCACTGTCCCGGTCGCGTGAACCTTCACCTGGTGGTTTATCGCTTTGAGTTCAACAACATCGACCAGAACTCCCTGTTGAATCGGCTGTTGTCGTTGTGGAATTTTTTTCAGTTTCCCCATCATCTTGAAGCCGAAAAAGCCAATGATCAGGATCAGTAGTGGCAGAATTATTTTCAATGCCAGTTGTGATTTCTTTTTTGGTGCAGTCATTTATTTGTTCCCGTCTTGATTGAGGATTTTTTGCTGTTGATTGATCTCTTCAGCCATCCAACTTCCGCCCAGTGCTCGTGCCAGGGTAATCCGGTTGCTAAGCTGTTGACGGTGGTTGTTCAGTTGTTGACTGAGAATTTCTAATTGCTTGATCTGACTGAGCAATAAATCCCTGCTATCGGTTAAACCGTTAAGATAATTATTTTGAGTTGATTGCAGGTTTTTATGGTTAATCTGCCGTTGTCGTTCCAGCCTGGTTGCTTTGTCAGCACTGTTTGTCTCTGCAATGAGTGCACTTTCCACTTCTTGAAATGCCGTCAGTAGTGTTTGTCGATACGCTGCCGATTTTTCTGCGCGAATAGCCTCCTGCCGCTCAGTTTCGGCTTGGCGACGACCACCGTCAACCAGTGGTTGCGCTAGACCGAGAGCCAGATTCCAAAAGGTTCCCTCAATATCACCAGCAGCCAGATGGGTGACCGAACGTCCTAGAGTTGCCGAAAGATTGATTGCCGGAAGTTTCTCCGCCAGTGCCGCCGCTAATTCCAGATCGACTGCTTCAAGTTGCAGTTGTGCCGCTGCGACATCGGGGCGGCGCAATAACAGGTCTGCTGGCAGACCAATATCAACAACATCGATTAACTCTGGCAGATTATTCCCGGCGATTAAAATACTTCCGGGCAGCTGTCCGAGGAGCAAGGCAATACTGTTTTCTGCCCGGATCAGGGCGGTTCGACGATCCGGAATCAGGGTCGCCACGATGGCCAGATTCTGTTGTGCCTGATAGACCTCAGTGGCAGTTGACAATCCGACCCGGTAGCGTTCTGTCACTGTCAGCAGAAACTCATTTTTGCGAGCTGTCTGTTGTTTGAGCAATTCCAAGTGGGCACGCTGTTCCACGGCAATGAAATATTGCTCAGTCAATTGTGCACTCAAACTGAGCAGTAACGCTTGAACCTCCCTTTCTCCTGCCTGTTGTCGTAATTCAGCCGCTTTATTTTTATCCCTGAGTTTGTTCCACAGGTCAATTTCATATCCTGCAGCAATTGAAAGACGTGAATTTGTTGCAGTCGAATCGCTGGGGATTCCCACTGAATGGTCACGGCTGAATGAACCATTCAGGTTCAGCATTGGCCAGAGACTGGCTCCGGTCATCTTTTGTAGTGCTTCCAGTTGCTGCAGTCGATACAGAGCCTGACGCAGGTCGAGATTGTTGGAAAATAATTGTTGCTGCAGCTGATTTAACTGCGGATCGTGGAAGTTTTCCCACCAGCGTTCCGATAATTGAACCACCTCCCCGGTTTGTTCCGTCGCATAGTGCCCAGGTGGATCAGGTAGTTTGAGTTGTGCCGGTCGGAGCGGATTACAGGCCGTGAGCAGTAACAGGGAAAGGAATAACAGTCTCATTCTGGTGCCTCCAGCCCGGCGAGAGCATACTTCAATAATTGATCAATCAGGGTCTCTTGATCCAGAGGTGGCGGCAGTGCTGGATTGTTAAAAGCAGAGAGAGTGCCCATGCACATGACATGGCTCATGATCCCCATGATAAACTGGAGCCGCGTCAGCAGAATGGCCGGGGCAAGTTGCGGTAACGCTTCACGCAAACCTGCAAACAACTCCTGAAAAATTGGCAACACGAGACTCAGAAAACAGTTACGGACAGTTTCATCCGGTTCACTCAAAGAACGCCCGATTAAAGAGATAAAATCCCGGGCTCCCGGGCTGGAATTACGGAATTTAAGAGTTGGTTCAATAAAAGCCCTCAATAAAGCATCTGCTGTTGGAGGAAGCTGATCTTCCTGCGCCTGAGCAAGCACTTCTTTGATTTTGGCTCCACGGATTTGATTCAAGGGAAGTAGGCGACGTTCTATCACCGCCTGAAGCAAGGCATCTTTAGAGCCAAAGTGATAGTTGACCGAGGCCAGGTTTGCTTCAGCCAGACTGGTCAGAGCTCTGAGTGACGTATTATGAAATCCCTCGCGGGCAAATAATTGCTCAGCACCATCCAGAATTCGGGTTTTAGTACCACATTGCTGCATAGGGTGTCTTTCAGCGAATAAAGGAAAAGATTCTTTATTTAAACACTTGTTTGAAACGGTTGTCAACGAGGAAGGTTGTCTTGCAACTAGCACAAAAAAATCACTTGACCAGAAAATTGTAACTATATAAATTAACAGTAGTTTTTAGGAGGGGCAATGCCTTGAGCCAAGGAATATCGATCTATGTATTAAACCACTTGTCCTAGCCTTATTGAGGTTAGTCGGGTGGCTTTTTAATTTTATGGGACGCTGCTGTTATTTCCATATTTTGGGGGAGTTCGGGGGATAGTTTATTTATCTATTACGGCAGTTTTTCCAGTCTTTGTATAATCGGTAGATGCTGGATATGGTGCTCAAGCCAGCAAAACATCCACATCATATTTGCTAATCCACTCATCTCGTGTCACCAATGTGAGCTTTTCAATCATGGCTTGGGCAATCAGCATACGATCAAAAGGGTCTTTGTGGAAAGGTGGCAATCTGGCTGCAAGTTCAGCATGGTCATGAGTAATATTAAGGGGGGTGAACCGGTGCAACTTGATCTCTTCCTGTAGATTGCCGGGAACTTGAAGTTTGCCAAGATTGATTTTAATTCCAATCTCCCAGATTGAAACCGAACTGACAAAAACCATATTTTTACCCATGATGATATTGCTTCGGGCACTATCCGACAGGGTAGAATTGTTCTCCAGTGCCCAGATAAGAACATGAGTATCCAGGAGGATATTCATGACTTATCCTGAAAAATAGCGGAATTGTAAAAACGTTCACTAATTTCTTCATCTGCTTCATCAAAATCGGCAGAATAGCTGACTTTTCCTTCCCAACTTCCACCGAGTTTGCGGGGTGCAGTCTCTCTTTTATATGCAGAAAGTACAGCTACAGGCTCCCCGGCTTTTCCGATTATGACAGGCTCACCTGTTTCTTGAACTGTCTTTATCAGGCGGGATAAACAGGCCTTTGCATCTGAAATATTAGTAAGTTGCATAGGTCACTCCTTTGGCAATATGTCGCTACAAATAATATAGTCTGGTCTGGTCTGGTTGTCAAATTGAACACAAAGCCCACCTTGAGACAAATATTGTGTGATGAGTGAGGAGAATGTTGATATTTTGGCAGCGGGAGTTCGGACAGAGTTCCGGGGGTCGTATGTCTATCTAGTTAAGGCAGTTCTGCCAGCCTCTGAATAATCGGTAGGTGCTGGGTACAACGTTCTTCGCAATCACCGCAGCTGATACATTCTTTTGCCTGTTGCGGGGTGATGCCCCAGTGCAGTCGATAACGATCCAGCACTGCCTGACGATCACCGTCTGTCAGAATCAACTGATTGTAACTGTCCAGATACTTTGGAATCGGGATGTTTACGGGGCAGGGGAGACAATAGCCGCAGCCAGTACAGAGCCCGTCAAAGGCGGTTTCGATATGGACCAGCAGTTTTTGTTGTTGCTCCAGACTGTAGGGGACAAAGGTTTCTGCAGCACTCACGGCCTGGTCAATTTCTTGAGTATCCGAAAATCCAACCAATGCTGTGGTTATGTCAGGGTGAGACAAGTTGAATTGTAATGCTGCGCTGACAACATCGTTGGCTGTATCGGTTTTGAGAAAGGCAAAGCGTTCCGGATTCTGTGGAATCATGCCACCACCCAGAGGGTTCATGGTGACAACGCCAATTCCTTGTTGACCTGCTTGTTCCACAGCGGAGCGGCGGTAGGGAAAGTTGATGGCATTGTAACCGAGTAAAACCCCCTCAAATATCTCCTCATCGAGAACTTCGGTAATACCTTCTCCCTCCATGTGCGAGGAACAGAGCAGGTGACCGATCAATCCCTCCTCTTTAGCCTGTAATGCCGCTTCCACAGCTCCGCCCTGTTTCCGTTTCTCCCAATCGGCCTGATTCATCAGATGCCAGATATAGAAGAAATCAATCTGCTCAACTCCCAATCGTTGCAGACTGCGCTCAATACCTTTGCGCAGGTCATCCCCCTTTGCCCGACTGCTCTTTGTTGAAACATAAAAACTCTCTCGCGGCAACTGGCGCAAGGCATGCCCGAAGATATCCTCACTTCGATCACCACAGTAGATCGGAGCAGTGTCAAAATAATTGATCCCTTTGCTCTGTGCGTAGAGGAGGAGATCTGAACTTTTTTCCAGATTTTGCGGGTCGGAAAAACGCATTCCACCAAAACTGATCACGGAAACATTTTTGTCGGTTTTCCCAAAAGGTCTGTAGAGCAAAGGAGCCTCCAGAAATAATCAGGAGTGGATATTTTTGTCGTAAACCTTGGAGATCCCAAAAGTTTACGTGTTATGAAACTGTGGAGGTTTACACCGCAAAACCCTGGGACAGCCCCCATGCGGGGAGAGTCCCGGCTTTGTTACCATTTATTTTGGAATGAACGCCATCAATCTTTGGCGATTGCTTCGGCCGCGGCATCAGAGCTGAGCAGGATCGCCATCCAGCGGGTCGACTCATTGACTTCCAAGGCAATCTTGACAACCATCGTCAATGGAACCGAAAGGAGCATACCGACTGGGCCGAGAACCCAGCCCCAGAAAACTAAAGAGATGAAGACGACCAGCGCTGAAAGCCCAAGCTTTTGTCCCATCATACGGGGTTCAACAGCATTGCCCATAATGACATTGGTTGCCAGATAAAGAGCCGCAACCAGTAAGGAAGAGATCGGACCTAATTGCACGAGAGCTAGAAGAACGGCTGGTACTGCCGCAATGATTGAACCGATATTTGGAACATAGTTGAGCAAAAAAGCAATCATTCCCCACAGCGGTGCATAGTCCAGACCGAGTAAAAGTAGCCCGATAGTGACGACCAACCCGGTGCCCAAACTGACCAGGGTTTTAATCGCCAGATATTGACGGACACCGGTAATAAATTTTTCAAAGGTAGCCAGGGATGATTCGGCATCCGGGAGTGCTGCGCGTAATTTATTCGGCATGCCGGCAGCTTCAAAAAGGATAAAAATCACCGTGAGTAGAATCAAAAAAGAGTTGGTCAGGACTCCCCCCGCCGCCGCTAGCATACTGGCTGCCGATTGCATAATTTTGCCCGGGTTAAAGTGCTCCAGCAGAACCTCTTTTGAAAGTTTGACCCCGATTTTTTCCAGCCAGTCAAACAGCATCAGGGTCTGTGCACGCAACTTTTCCTGATAGACGGGGAGTTCATTGGTGAAATCGTTGACCGATGTGCCGATCAGAGTCAATATGATGAATCCCCCAAGCATGACCACAGAAATCACCAGTATTAACGCGATAGGAGCGGGGATTTTGTGCTGTTGCAGCCAGTAGAAGGGACCGGCACAGATGATGGAAATAAAAAAAGCGAGGAGAAATGGAACCAGAAGAGCCTGGGCGGTTTTAATTCCGGCAATGATGATAATCAATGCGGCCAGAGTGAGAATGAGTCCAGCACTTTTATGTTCAGATTTAGGCATCGCCATTGATCCCTGGTGAATGATTGTAGAGAAACTCCGTCAACAATAAACAGGAAGTGCGTGGGCTTGTCAATTCTTTCCAGCAGGAAACTATTTTACAATGCAGCGCAACAGTTTGGTTCCGGTGCTGAAAACAACTTCCATTTTATCTGGTTTGATGGTGTTGATGACGCGTCCAAGGCCAAAGCTTGGGTGCTGAATTAAATCTCCATTTGTGATCGACATCTGGGTGTTGTAGGGAGTGGCAGCAGCTGAATCTGTTTCATTGACCAGATTTCCCCACTCTTTTTCTATTCGACTGGTCTTTGCTGGTTTGCTACTGCTGGCTTTACTTCTTGTTGTGGTTTTTTTTGTGACCACACTCCGATAATTGTGAATTCCACCGCAGGTGTTGCATTCCACCTTGGCGACTTTATCGCCAACCATGGCAACGATTGTATGGTTCGTTGTATCTTTGCATTTTGTACATTTTGAGGTGATATGATCACCCGCAGAAAGTTGCTTGATAGTCATCTGGTCTCCTTGAGAAAAGGCGTCTGTTGTACCTTGCCACAAAGAGCCTGTCAATTATCTTTATGTGCAATTGGATTTATTCGGGGGTAAAATCAAGAGCTGCTGAATTGATGCAATAACGCAGCTTGGTTGGTTGTGGCCCATCGGGGAATATATGCCCTAAATGGGCATCACAGCGTGCACAAAGGGCTTCTGTGCGAACGCGGAACAGACTGCGATCTTCCTGCTTGGCAATATTTTCTTCCACAATTGGTTGATAGAAGCTCGGCCAACCTGTTCCTGAATCAAATTTACAGTCAGAATGAAACAATTTCAGTCCGCAGCAGATACAACCATAGATTCCTTTTTCATGGTGATCCCAATAGCATCCAGTAAAAGCGGGTTCGGTTCCTGCTTCACGTGCCACTGAATAAGCTTCGGGGGTTAGCTGCTGTTGCCATTCTTGATCTGAGCGATAGATTTTTTCAATCATAGCTTTTTTATCTCATGAATCGGTTTACATGGAATAAATATCCTGTGCCCATTTGACGGCATCAAGATATGTTGTGGAAAGTGATTGTTCCTCAATTTGGAGTTCTGCCGCCAGGCTTGAAACTTGTTCCCACTCCCCTTTTTCCATAGCGACAACCAGGTCTAAAATAGCTCGGAGTGTTCCCGGAGTTCCTGTCAGAGCCTCCATAATATCTTTTTCTACGGTGATTTCCTGCAGGATTTCGTCGATCGGACGTGACATGATGGCATCCAGCAGTGAAAATAGTCCCATCAGGAACATACTTGATTGTCGATCACCCATTTTGCAGGGTTGCGCCAATTGTTCGCAGAGCCGTGCCCGAATAAGAGAACTGACAACCAGTTCCGCCGGTTTATCATCCGCCATCGATGCAATCGACAGAAGAGAAACCCAGGAGCGAATTTCCCGCAGGCCGAGTAGTGAGAGTGCCTGCAAAATTGAAGTAACCTTGTGGCGCAAGGCAAAGGCGGCAGAGTTAATCAATTTAAGCAGTTTATAGGAGAGAGAAACCTCACTTTGAATTGTTAGTGCCAGTTTTTTAAAATCGACTTCTTGTGCATGGATGTCTTTAAGAATCCGTAAAAATTGGACTTTATTGGTTGGAATATCTTTACGCGAGATAATAATCGGTTTGGCAAAGAAATATCCCTGGAACAATTGATAGCCCATTTTTTTTGCGTGTTCATAAACTTCGTGGGTTTCAACTTTTTCGGCCAGCATTTTGATCCCGCGCGGAATCATCGTCTTTGCCAGCTGCTCCTGTTCTTCAACACTACTGAGGAGAAAATCGACTTTGATAATGTCGGCCAGATCCAGGAGCGGTTCGAAGTTTTCATGGTAGACAAAGTCATCCAGTGCCAGGATATAGCCCTGATTTTTCAGCCGTTGACAGGCGGCAATGATAGCGTCATCGGGCTTAACGTCCTCCAGAACCTCAACGACTGCCAGCTGGCGGGGCAGGGTTTCCATCAAATCTTCCAGCAGAACCTTGCGGGTACAGTTGATGAAAGCTTTGGTACCGCCAGTCATTTCCTCCAGATCAAAGAGTAGATTGCTGTTAGCAATAACACTGGCAGCAGCATGATCCTGATCGTCACAATCAAAATAATTCTGCAGTCCAGAACGAAATAGTAATTCGTACGCGTAGACTCGGCCTTTGGTATCAAAAATCGGCTGTCGAGCGATGAAATGTTCCAAGGTATTTCCTCTGTCTGAGTTCGTCTTTATGGCTATTGCGAGAGTAATCACTATAGATAGCAAATAAGGTATACTACCCTATTTTATATTTTTTTAATATGTTTCTAATTTTTATTCACTCTCTCCGTATTGACGACAATAGTTGATTCCGCTTATGGTTTAAAATGTTTTCTGAAAACATCACGAACATATCTCTAACAAAAAAGGATAATTAGATGAAAAAAAGCATGCTACTCCTGACAATCTTACTCTTTTGTGCCGCCACTGCTGTTATTGCCGTTCCTAAAAATAAAAGCCTGACTTTTGATCAGTCCTCGATGGGGCCAGTTGAATTTTCCGGGAAGATTCACAGTGAAGCAGGTTTTAAATGTAAAGATTGCCACAATAAGGAGATGTTTCCAAAGATGAAAAAGGGAACAGTCGAAATTAAAATGGATAAGATTTATGCCGGCGAACAGTGTGGCGTGTGTCATGATGGTACCCGTGCTTTTGCAGCGAAAAAGAGCTGTAAGCGCTGTCACGTTAAATAGTGCCCCAATTTCCCCCTCTCCCTGAGGGAGGGGGAAAGCGTGCAGAAAAATCAACGGTTCTTGTCCAGCAACTCTTTTTGTTTCCGGGTATCAAGAATCACGGTTTTATTGAAATCAGCCGGGTTTTGACTGACGCCATTGCCGTAGTGGAATCCCAGACTGTGCTTGCCAATGATAACTTCATCACCATGGAGTAATTCGTATTGATCAATCTTTGTTTCATTGACGAAAGTTCCATTAGTGCTCCCCAGATCTTCAATAAAGTAAGTATTCATCACTTTTCTGATAACGGCATGGGAACTTGAGACTGCTGGATTGTCAATGTGTATATCGTTTTTTGAGTTACGGCCGATGCTGATTTGCTCATTTTCTGTTTTATATGTTGCCAGGGTTTTTCCTTGATACGTCAATTCGATTTTTAGCATGACATTCTCCTTTTCATTTAGATTCAAATCCTTCTAGTTGATCGATCTGTAACACGATAACGGTGATATTATCTTTGCCCCCTGCGGCAATTGCTTTTTTGATCAGGGCTTCACAGAGAGGCTCCAATGAACCTGATTGTTTGAGAGTTTTTTCTATTTCTGGATCGGAGACCATGTTGGTCAGACCGTCACTGCATAGAAGAAATCGATCTCCAGCGGTCAGGGGGATGTTTTTTTGACAAATATCCAGCTTTGGGGTAATCCCGATTGCCTGCAAAAGAATATTTCCCAAGGTTGAAGTCTTTGCTTGTTCTGGAGTGAGAATTCCCTGACGCAGCTGCTCTCCGACCAGAGAATGATCATCACTCAATTGCTCAAATTGTGAGTTTCGCAAACGGTAGATCCGGCTGTCACCAACATGGGCAAGATATCCCTGTTGTTGATGCAGAAGGAGTATGGTCAGGGTTGTTCCCATGCCCTGCCATGCCTTATTCCCCTCTGCTGCCAGTTCAACCGCCCGATTAGCTTTCTCTATCGCTTGGCTGAGTTGTTTTGGAGGGTTGCCCTGGTCTGCTTCCTGCAAGGATTGACAGGCGGTTTCTACCGCTATCTGGCTGGCAATCTCACCAGCGGCATGCCCTCCCATTCCATCGGCAACAATAAACAGTCCCTGTTTTTCATCGACGAAGAATAGATCCTCATTGCTTTCCCGTGCCAGGCCAACATCTGTTATCGCACAAACTTGAAGTTTCATGATTTATCCAACTTTTTTTGTAGAGCTAGCAGTTCTTGTTGGAGAATTACGGCGGACTTGAAGCGCCGCGTAAAGGTTTTTTGCAGAAGCTTGTCAACAATAGTGTAGCAGGGAGCAGGTAGCTTTGGACAGATTTCCGCTAATGGTCGGTAGTTGGAGTTGGAAATGTTGTACATCAGTGCCGTCATACTTTCACCCTGGAACGGTTTTTCGCCACTGAGAAGTTCATACATGACAACCCCGAGAGAAAAAAGATCGGAGCGACCATCCACTTTTTTCCCCGCCACCTGTTCTGGCGACATATAACTGGGGGTACCGAGGATGATTCCGGTTTCCGTCCGGGAACTGGTTGCGATTCGTGCGATACCAAAATCGGTCACTTTAATCTGTTCCTCATTGAGTAAGACAATATTCGCGGGTTTGATATCCCGATGGATAATCCCTTTCCTGTGGGCATAGTCAAGAGCAGTAGCTACCTGAAAGATAATGTTGACCACTTGGACAATCGGCAGCTGTTTTTTAGGGTGACAGTAGTGACTCAGATCTTTTCCTTCGAGCAGTTCCATGGCAAAGAAGGCCAGATCGGCTTCTTCTCCTACGTCATAGATCGTAACAATATTCGGGTGGTTGAGGTTGCCAGCGGCCTCCGCTTCCCGGAAAAAACGTTCTTTGACTTGAGCCAATCCCCCCGCATCAACCTGTAGAAAGGAGAGGGTTTTAACCGCAACTTGACGGTTGATTTTTGGATCGATGCCAAGATAAACGGTTCCCATGGCTCCCTGGCCAAGTTCACGCTCAATGCGATAACGACCCAGGGTCGGTTTCTCACCGGAATGATTCAGAATAACTGTGGCATTGTCATCTTGCCCCGGGACAGTTGTCTGTTCAGGCATTTCCAAACGTTTAAGTCGGGTTTTAGTGTCACGGAAGCGACCCGCTTGCAACAGATGCTGATAAATGGAAATGGCATTATGTGGCATCCGTTTGCGTTCAAACTCGAGCCCCAGACTGTAGAGCATGGCCTTGCTCGATTTGATCTTTGGCTCAAGCAAAAGTGCTTTTTCCAATGCCAGGTCAAGTAGCCCCTGTTCCTGAAACCGTTGGGCAGTAATCCTGTAGTTCTCTTGTTTTCGCTGGTCTCTTTCCTGATTTCCGATCTGCCAACGCACCAGAGTAAAACCGCTTAGACAGAGGATGATGGTTGGAATGATTTTCAACCAGACACCGAATATAGTTAAAGCTCCTGCAACAACCAGAGCCCAACTGGCTAAAAATAGCAGCAGAACCGCGAGCCCGGCACGGAATGAGAGTCTGGGAACAAGTAGCGTAAGGAGAAGAACGAAGTAGAGGAGAACCGCCGTTTCCAGAAGCCATGCCCAACTTGGCCGTTCAGGTGCCGAGTTTGCCAACAGTGTTGCCGTTGTCAGGGCAGCAAGCTCGCTGGTATTCATACTGCCATATCCAGCAACCAGGTGCCGATCTCCGTAACTGTTGGAGGGACCAATAAGGACAACTTTTTCTTTCAGAAGACCCTGTTTCAGGCTGCCTTGCAGCAGATCAGAGCCTTTGTATGTTAGGAAAAAGGAATGTTCAGAATGAATATCCAAGAGCATGCGATAGTGACCGATGACTGGAATCTGTAATGTATTGGTTTGTAGGTTTCCGGTCAGTTCTCGTGGAATCGTTTGCAACTTTTGTAGTTTTTCCCCTTGGGCTAAAATTGCCAGTTGCAGGGGGAGTGAGGGGTTCAACTGATTGTTCCGGGGGATTAATAAGGCTTGGCTGCGGATTTTTCCATCTGCGTCGGGGAAAAATATCAGATGTCCGGCTGACAGGGTTTGATCGCTGCTCACTCCCTTGGGTGTAATATTCCAGTTTTCTGGGAAGTTTATCCGGTAATGGGATAATGGATTTAGCCCACTGAGGAGTAGTTGCTGTGGATCTGCGACTGGATCTGCCGAGGGCAGCAGGGATTCGGTCGGCAAGTTTTCAGGAAAACTGGGGGGATCGAGTAGGGCAATCGTTTTGCCCCCAAGTTGATAAACTTTGTTGATCAGTGCAGTCAGATTTCTATCTGAATCAAGATGATTTTCCGGGCTGGAACGGTTGTATCGGTCGATGGTGATCAATACGACTCGATCATCGCTGGGAGCTGTTCTGAACTTAAGCAATTGATCGTAAATGGGATATTCCAGCTTTAACAGGGTAGGATGATCGATGAGTGATGCCCCGAGAAGCAGCAGTCCCATAAGCGGGCAAAGCAACCAGGGAGATATGAGAAATCTTCCAAGCAAACGCATCAAAAATCCATAACGAGGCAGAAGTTTAAGAAATACACATTATTATACAGTAATTTTGTTGTGATTGGGATGCTTTTTTTCTCTATCCGGTTATCGTGGAGTAATTATCTGTCTTTATGATACAAATTGATTTTGGTGTTTACCTATCAGGTTGTTGAAAAACTTTCTGCGTTGCGATTGCGGCCTCGAAAACGTTTTTCAACACCCTGCGATATAGGAATAGCTGGGGATAAGTTATGTCTGAAGTCGTTTGCCCTGATCCACAACAATTGCGACAACTAGCTGCAGCACGCATGCCTTATGGCAAACATGCCGGAAGGTTCTTGGTTGATTTGCCGGAACCCTACGTTGTTTGGCTGGTTGGTCAGCAACTTCCGGGTGGGTTGCTGGGGCGGCAATTGCGGGAGATTTACGAAATCAAGGTTAATGGTCTTGAAGAACTGTTGCGTCCATTCATCCCTCGAGAGAACCAATGAACCCTCTTCCCTGGTCTGAGGGATCAACCCCGTTGATGCTGGCACCGATGCAGGGGCTGACCAATGATGCTCTGCGTGCTTGCTACATTGAACGTTATCATCCCGATATTGTTTTTACCGAGTTTGTGCGGGTGCACACTCAATCTCGAAAACGGATTGCCCGCGCTGAGCTGACCGAAATTGCAGCCCATAACTCTGCTACTCCACTGGTTGTGCAGTTAATCGGTAACAATAACCTGGCTTTGGCAGAGGCGGCAAAACAGGTTCAGGATGCTGGCTGCCACCATCTGAATCTGAATCTTGGTTGCCCTTATGGCCGGATGACGACCGGGGCAACTGGTGGTGAGCTGCTTAGAGAACCAGAAAATCTCGCTGAATTATTAATTGCTCTCCGGCAATCAATCCGCGGGAGTTTTTCGATCAAGTGTCGAGCTGGATATAGTGATCCTCAGCAGCTGTTTGAACTGTTGCCAGTTTACCAGGACTCCGGTGTCGATTATCTGATCCTCCATCCGCGCACTGTGATGCAACAATATTCTGGCTGGGCCGATCATGATTTAACTGCCGAAGCTGCCAGCCGAACCAGTCTGCCGATTATCGCAAATGGTGATATCAATAGTGCCGCAACCGGACAGCGGTTATTGCAGGAAACTGAAGTCGTCGGGTTGATGCTTGGCCGGGGCGCGTTGGCCGATCCCTGGTTGTTCCAGAGGATTCGCGGAGAGTTGCCGGGTGAAATTGATGAGACGCAACGACGAAGTGATCTATTTCAGTTGTTGAGTGACTTAGTGCCTCGCTATCTGGTGAAGTTTTGTGGCGAACGTCAGGCTCTGATGAAGCTGAAGGATCTGCTGAATTTTATCCCTGATGATTGCTTGCAGCGCGATATCGGTAAGCTGAAACGGGCAACAACTGTTGCACGTTTTTCGGCATTATTGGAGAAATATTTTTCTACCTGAAACCATACATATTTACAAGATCCCTTGTTCTTTTCTCTTCTTATCCCCACATTTTTATATCCAATCTGTTGGTTAAATCATCACTTTAAGAGTCCCTCGAAAAGCTGTCGTAATTGCTGGAACTTAACCCTTTATGTCCACAATATATTCACAGTTGATTGACAATATATTGTGTTGAGATAGTAAAAAATATACTAGATGTTGTGATTTTGTCTTGGGACACTCCGAAACTTATGTTAGTGTCTTCGACGTTACAATCTGATCTTTTTTGTTGATATTATTTTCTCTGCAAGCAGGCAGTGAGGGGTACAATGGTAGAGTTTATTCGTAAACGTGACGGTCGTCTGGTTCCGTATGTTGAAGATAAAATTTCTCAGGCTATTATCAAGGCTGTTCGGTCTGTTGGTGGTGATGATTTTGAGAGAGTTTCTGATATCACCCGCCAGGTTGGCGGGATCCTTTCTGTCCTCTATAAAGATGGACGGGTTCCAACCGTCGAAAACGTACAGGATCTGGTTGAAAAGATTCTGATCGAAAATGGCCATGCGAAAACGGCCAAAACCTACATTCTCTATCGCAAACAACACGAAAGCTTGCGCCAGACCCGCGAATTCATGCGCGAGTCGATTGAATCAATAGATTCCTACCTGGTGCGCGAAGACTGGCGGGTTAACGAGAATGCCAATATGGGTTACTCGTTGCAAGGGCTTAACAATCATATTGCCGCCAATATTACCAGCAACTACTGGTTGAATAAAATCTATCCTGATGACATTGCCGATGCCCATCGTGATGGCGAATTTCATATCCACGATCTGGGAATGTTGTCGGTTTACTGCTGTGGCTGGGATCTGAAGGATCTGCTGTTAAAAGGATTTACCGGAGCTTACGGAAAAGTCCAAAGCGCTCCACCGAAACATTTCCGCACCGCTTTGGGGCAGTCGGTCAATTTCTTCTATACCCTGCAGGGAGAAGCAGCCGGTGCTCAGGCATTTGCCAGCTTCGATACGCTGCTGGCACCCTTCATTGCCTACGATAAACTCAGCTATGTTGAAGTGTTGCAGTCACTGCAGGAGTTCGTTTTCAATATGAATGTGCCGACCCGGGTCGGGTTCCAGACGCCATTCACCAATATCACTATGGATATGATGGTGCCGTCGAATATGGCTCAAGAGGCGGTGGTCATCGGCGGCGAATTGATGGATCGTTGCTACAGCGAATTTCAGTCCGAAATGGATATGCTGAATCGGGCTTTCTGTGAAGTGATGATGCAGGGCGACTCTTCGGGGCGGATTTTTTCTTTTCCGATTCCAACCTATAACATTACTAAAGATCTTGACTGGGAGAGCGATCGACTTCGCCCTGTCTGGGAGATGACGGCGAAATACGGGATTCCCTACTTCAGTAATTTTGTCAATTCCGATATGGATCCAGAAGATGCCCGTTCCATGTGTTGTCGGCTACGCCTTGATAATCGTGAACTGCGCCGGCGCGGAGGTGGACTGTTTGGCTCCAACCCGATGACCGGATCGATTGGCGTCGTCACCATTAACCTGCCACGGGCTGCCTATCTCGCCAATGATAAGGGTGAGTTCTTTGCCCGGATCAGCAAATTGATGAAGCTGGCATTTCAGTCGCTGGAAATTAAGCGTAAGCAGTTGGAGCGTTTTACTGCCGATGGTCTTTATCCCTACAGTAAGTTTTACCTGTCGGCAATTCGTGAGCGGAGCGGCAACTTCTGGGATAACCACTTCTCTACCATCGGCTTGATCGGTATGCATGAGGCCTGTCTCAACTTGTTTGGCAGCGGGATCGAGAGTGATGAAGGTCAGGCTCTATCCCAGGCAACCCTTGAATATATGCGCAAACAGCTTGGGGCGTTCCAGGAAGAGACCGGGCATCTCTATAATTTGGAAGCAACCCCGGCAGAGGGAACCAGTTTCCGACTCGCTAATCGTGATCGACAGAGCTATCCCGAGATTATTTGTGCCGGAGATGAAGAGCCCTACTATACAAATTCAACTCAACTGCCGGTTGGGATAACTGAAGATATTTATGAGGCCTTAACCCATCAGGACGGGATGCAGACCCTTTATACCGGCGGTACGGTATTTCACGGTTTTCTGGGAGAGCGGTTGGAGGATTGGCGCAGTGCGCGGCTTCTGGTTAAGCGAATTTCTGAAAATTTCCATCTCCCCTATTTTACCTTGAGTCCAACTTTTACTATTTGCCCGGTGCATGGCTACATAGCGGGTGAACATTTTTCCTGCCCCCACCATCAGGAGGGACAGGCGGCCTAGTGTCATCCATAACATGACACAAACATTCACCACTAACTGAAAAGTGAGGAGGTTCGCAATGGCAACAAAGTGTGATGGGAAAACTGAAGTTTATTCACGGGTCTGTGGTTTTTTTCGACCCGTTCAACAGTGGAATCGCGGCAAAAAGGAAGAGTTTAAAGAGCGCTCTGAATATGTTGTGGCACCCAAGGAGCAAAAACACTGAAAACGATTCGGATCAAAGGTTTTCAGGGAACCAGTTTGCTCGATTTTCCCGGGCGGGTTGCTTCGTTGGTGTTTACTGGCAGTTGCAATCTGACCTGTCCTTTTTGTCACAATGCCGGGTTGGTTCTGGATCCTGACAGCTTTCCAGATTACCCCCTTGATGAGTTGCTGGCAGACCTGAAAAAGCGTGAGGGTTTTATCGATGGGGTTGTGATATCGGGCGGAGAACCCACCATCGATTCTGGTCTGCCGGCATTTTTATCCCTGCTGAAAGAGAGAAATCTACAAGTCAAACTCGATAGTAACGGATTGGCTCCTGATGTAATCGACCAGTTGTTGGACAAGCAGCTGGTCGATTATTTTGCTATTGATATGAAAACCAGTCTCAGCCGTTACAACGAGTTACATACTGTACCGGTGAATACCGAAGCGTTAAGACAAACGGTCGAGTTGCTGAAGCAGGCAGAGATCGAAAGCGAGTTCCGTACCACCTGCATTCCTTATCTGGTCGGTGAAAAGGAGATTGCCGAAATCGGTGAACTGCTCAGAGATGCCCCGCTCTGGGTGCTGCAGCAGTACGTTCCGGAACATGCCATGATTGAAGAGTGGCAACAGTACGACACCTATCAGCCGGAACAGATTATGACCCTGTCAGCGCAGGCCGAAGCGTACGTTGATCAGGTGCAGGTGCGGGGAATTTAAGTAGGATGGGCACCGCCCATCATGCATTTTCACAATGTAGGTTTCTGGTGGGCGATGCCCACCCTACGGGTTTTTACATCATATTTTAGTAGGATGGGCACCGCCCATCAATTTGATTTGATATTGGTTGATTTCTGGTGGGCATTGCCCACCCTACGTTATGTGGTGGTATTGATGATTGACCGGTCAATACCACCTTTGTTTTTGAGGGGGGATCCATGGCGAACTATCGCCGGTCACGGACTGCCGGGGGCTGTTTTTTCTTTACCCTGGTGACCCACCAGCGGCAACCCATTCTGACCCATCCCGATGCTCGCCGGTTTTTACGCGCTGCAATCCTTGAAACGCAGAACCGCCATCCCTTTACCATTGACGCCTGGGTGCTGTTACCGGACCATTTGCATGCCGTTTGGATCCTTCCGGAAAAGGACAGTGATTTTTCAAAACGCTGGGGGCTGATCAAGGCGAATTTCTCGAAAAAAGCAAAATCTTTGTTTGAAAAAGAAGAGTTGCTCAATCACAGCAGAATAAGGCAACGGGAAAGTTCCATCTGGCAGCGGCGGTTCTGGGAACATGAAATTCGCGATGACGATGATTATCGAAGGCATCTCGATTACGTTCATTATAACCCGGTGAAACATGGTCTGGTTAAATGCGTTGCAGATTGGCCTCATTCAACATTTCACCGCTACGTTACCCAGGGAACCTATCCTGATGATTGGGGTGGAGGGATTGATTTTTCCGGCGAGTTTGGGGAATAACAATAATTTTGGTTGCCGGTGGGCGGTGCCCACCCTACATTGATTCTAAACGGTAGGATGGGCACTGCCCATCTGAAATACTTCGTTGGCGGTGGACCATGCCCACCCTACAGATATATTTAATTGCGGATTTGCATTTTGACCGGTATTGTCCTTCAATTATCAAAGCTTTATCTTGTGACAGAATAGACAACGGAATTTGGATGGATGGTCTTCGGAAAAAGGCATATCCTCTTCATTGTGACAATCTTCACAAAACTTTTCCGCCGCTTTCTTTCCATCAGTTTTGACAATATCGTAAAATTTCAGGTGGATCTCATCTTTGGGTACTGGTTGAGTTGTTTCTTCTGGAGCCATCCAGAGGAACACAAGCAGAGCCAACGCTCCTAAAAGAAGAAATATATCGCGTTTTTTCATGAAGATCTCCAACGAGAGAAGTCGAATTTGTGGCAGAATAATGAAGGGTTAATGATTATTCTGATTTGATAAAAACAAGATAGATAAACAGAGCTACAGCGACTGCCCCCCCGCCAACAAGGATCCAGAGACCACCACCTGCAATCCCTTCTACTCCCGTTCCCTTGCCAACTGCCAAAGATACGATCAGAGCAAAACCACCGATACCGACAAGAAAGCCGGATATCGCTTTCCAGCCCATAAAATAGGTGAAGAGTATAATGACCGCAAATCCTCCCAAAAACCAGGGATTGCTACTCAGATCCCCGATATTCCAGTCTTGTAGCCGTTGCATGACTTGATCAGTGCGAAAGTAGTCCATGTAATTTTTAATGTCGGCCCAACTCATATTGTCTCCTTACCGGATCTGCTGGACGCAGGTTCAGGTATTCTTAGATAGCCGGAATAGTAGCAGATTGTTGGTTGAGGGGAAAGAGGTAAAAGCCTGTAAATCTTGACTTTATTATGGGTCTTAACTAGGATGATCCCCTTGGTTTTGAGGTCAATTTAAAAGTCTATTTTGTCTTATTATATGATGGGAGTTTCTGTGCGGTATCGAGCAATCGGTATATTTGATTCTGGAGTCGGTGGCTTGACGGTTCTGAAGGAGATTGCCCATTTATTGCCGGGAGAGAACCTGATCTATCTTGGTGATACTGCACGGGTTCCTTACGGAACCAAAAGTGTCGAAACTGTTCAGCGCTATGCATTGGAAGCGGCAGAGTTTCTAGTTGATCAAGGGGTCAAGTTGTTGGTTGTTGCCTGCAATACGGCATCAGCAGTTGCCTTGCCTGCTTTGCGGGAACGGTTTCAATTGCCGGTGATCGGGGTGATAGAACCGGGTGCCCGGCGTGCTGCAAAAAGCTTGAATCGGCGGATTGGGGTCATCGGTACAGACGGAACGATCAACAGTGATCGTTATCCTGAGGCGATTCATGCTTTGTTACCCGATGCGCAGATCACGTCTGTTTCCTGCCCTTTATTTGTCCCATTGGCTGAAGAGGGATGGGCAGAACATGAAATTGCCAGATTAACTGCCGTGGAATACCTGCAGCCGTTGTTGGCTGCGCAGATTGATACCCTGGTCCTTGGTTGCACCCATTATCCGTTGTTACGTCATACTTTAGAGAGGGTTCTCGGTAGTGGCGTTACTATGGTAGATTCTGCGGAAGAGACAGCAAAATCGGTTCAGCAACTTTTCTGCCAGCAAGGGCTGACGAATCCGGAACATGGTGGTCGCAGAGAGTTTTTTGTCACCGATGTCCCGACTCGCTTTAAGCGGGTAGGACAGACCTTTCTGAAAGCTGATCTGGTACGAGTTGAGCAGGTACAAATAGATTGAAGAGGATGTCATGAAAAAACCGTTGTTGGTTCTGCTTGGGCTGGTCGTGGTTGGAATTCTTGCCGGGTATGGAGTCGGTTGGTATTTCCAACAGCCAGAGGAAGTTGGAGAAGAAGTCCGGATCGTTATTGCAGAGCAATTGCCTGACCGGGAGATTCAACTCTACTTTACCGATTCCTCGGGTTCTTTTCTGGTTCCAGAAACAGCTGAAATCCCCGGTTGTGAAGATGATCAAGAGTGTATTCAACGCCTGTTGAACAGCCTGATCACAGGGTCTCAGCAAGGGAATCTTCCTGTATTGCCGAAGGAAACAAAAATTCTTGCTACTGAAGTGGAAAATGATCTGGTTCGGGTAAATTTCTCCAAACATCTGGTTGATTTACATCCGGGAGGCAGTTTAACTGAATTACTGTCGATTTATAGCTTGGCCAACAGTCTGAATGAGAATTTTCCATATATTCGCCAGCTACAAATACTGATTGAGGGAGAGGTGCGCCAGACTTTAAAGGGGCATGCCCGTATTGATCAGCCGATATATGCCGATTTCAGCTTCAGTAAGCCACCATTGACCGGATCCATTCCTGACAAATAGGATCAGCTTTTGCGAGGGCATCAAACATTGAGTCACTTAATCCATATGACTGCTTTTCACAAAGACAACGGAGATAGTTTGGGATGATCGTTGCGTTATCCTGGGCTGATACGGTATATGTTAGTTTTTGCTTAGCCATCCCATGAGTTTTTGCGAAAGCATCAGTTTTTACTTGAGGAACTGCCATGATTGTTGGGTTTAATCACAATATCACTTATCGGGGTGTCAGTTTTCACGTCCAGACCGAAGACGGTGGGCTGAAGAGGCCGCAACTGGTGACTTTGCTTTATCATGGTGGAACGATCATTTCATCACAAAAGACCAGCTACGCTGATATTATCAAGGTTGATGCTCTTGATCATGTTATTGAAGAATTGGCAAAAGAACAGCATAAGGGGGTGCTGCGACAGTTAACCAAGGGAGAGTTTGATGAGCGGATTGTCGAACTCGGTATTCCACTGGGGGGGGCTGTCGGACAGTCAGCCGAGAAACCGGTAATAGATCAGCCCATTCCAGACACATCTGAAGCTGAAATTTCGTCAGTAGAAACTCCTCCAACAAACACTCCCACTCCTGAGCCGGTGACTATTGTTGAAGAGCCGATTGTTGATAGATTTAACCAGCCAAAAGTGTCCAATGAGCCCAGCCTTGATGATCTCATCTATGACTATCTGACTGCGGGACAGAATCAGTAGCACGCCTCTTCACCGGTTAGTATTTTTGGGTGACTGATGTCTTTGCTGTTGTCTCCTGTTTTTCCGTATCCATATCGTGCATATAGAGGGTCTGACTCGGGAAGGCAATGTCCAGTCCGATCCCTTCCAGCATTTCCATAATTTTCAGACAGACATCTTCACGTGCTTCCAGGTATTCTCCCCATTTAACGCTGGTGGTAAAACAATAGACCATAATATCGAGAGATGAGGCACCAAAGTCGGTAAAGTTGACCAGAAAAAACTCCTGATGGATTGCCGGATGTTCCCGCAGCATCTGTTTGATTGACGTGACCGCCTGGCGCATCTGTGCCGGGGTTGTATCGTAGGTGACACCGACGGTCAATTTAATGCGGCGTTTCGGCATTTGGCTGATATTGTCTATCGATAGATTCATCAGGACACTGTTGGGTACGGTGATCATCGTTTTTGAAAAGGTTCGAATCCGGGTGGAACGAAACCCGATCTCTTCAACGTGACCTTCCATATCTCCTGCAACAATCCAGTCGCCAATGGTAAAGGGGCGATCGAGGAGGATCATGATCGAGCCGAAGATATTAGCCAGACTGTCTTTTGCTGCGAGGGCGACGGCAAGACCACCCAGGCCTAGCGATGCCAGCAGACCTGAAATGGAATAGCCCAGGTTCTGCACCAGAAACATGAATACAAGAACGACAATGAAGACTCGCAAGGTTTTGCGGATAAATGGAACCAGTTGATCGTCCAGAGTTGATTCGGTTCGCTTTGCCCACTGGTGCAGCCAGTATTCGAGTAGTGCAACCATGTTGTAGCAAACCCAGGCGATATTGAATATGAACAGCCCCTGAACGATATTCTGCCCAAATTGCGCAAGGTCAGTCGGTTCTGTCGGTAACTGTAGAATGATGAGACCGATATAAAGACCGGCAACAACAACCAGAAGCTCCGCCGGTTTTTTAAGGTTTTTCAGCAGCAGATCATCTATTTGAGAGCTGGTTTTTTTTGCTGCTATAAAAAGTGATTTTGTCAACAGGTGAGTGATAATCCGTTTTAGCAGCAGTGCGGCAAGCAGGATAGCAAAGGCGATGATCAGGCGGGTTAAGCTCACCCCAAGAACCGTCTGGTCAATAGCTTTTAACAGGTCTGTCAGTTGTTCCATAAGCTTTTAATCTCTCAATTTCGTGGGAGTAAACAGGTCAGTCATTCCAAAGACCCAGTCTCTTTTTTCGGGCCTTTTTCTCGGCTTTAAGAAAATCTTTCTTATAGATAAAATCGTAGCGGCGAAATACGGTTGCCAGCCCTTTTTTCAGCAAAAGAAGATTGAGCATTTCTCCATCAGGGAGATAAACATAAGCAAGCAAACGATTATATTTGTCTCTTTCGGTTTGATCAAGTTCCAGTCTGACCGTTTCTCCTTTAACATAATGGATATTATAGCTTTTTGCCTGCCGGGAAATCTGCCGCAGTTTTCCGCTTTTGATATGGAAATCTCTGGTGTAGAAGCGATCCCGTGGAGAAGCTTTTATTTCTGGAGTATCGATGCCAATCATCCGAACTTTGCCGATATCCGCGACTTTCAGGGTGTCACCATCATAAACCCATAAAACTCGTCCGGTTAGCTCTTTTGCTGAAACGGCTGTTGTCAGAAACAGCAGCAGAAAGAAAAGCATTGTGGGGCGGGTCAGCATAGTTCAGCGCCCCCAGAATAAACGGGCAAAAAAACCGGTAAATAATCCCCAAATCAGATTGACGATAACAATTAATAAGGGGGTCAGCATCCCAAGGTCGAATCCTGCCATCCCTTTGTGATAGACGTATGGATAGAGATAGAATATAGCAGTTAAAGAAGGAATAAGGGAAAACCAGAGCCCTTTGCGAACCCAATGGCGGCGCTGACGGGGGGATCCAACCGTAAAAAAATAGACCAAACCCCACAACCCACCAATGAACATTTGTGGATAGAGCTTTGGAAGTTCCAGAGCCTGAGCCATTTTGACGTTAAGTATGGCTGTTACACCCCACTCATTGCAGCCCCAGAGAAACAGACTGCTGGCAAGGGCTCCAAGTAGACCGGCGGTAAAACAGACCGCAAATAATGCGCTACTTTTTGGCATAGTTCCTCCTGCGGGTGCTTAATTATATTAAATTTTCACGAATATTTCAGCGTTGAATAAACGGTTTACGGTAAAACCTCATTCATGCTGCCGCTGCGATATCCTTGCAGATCAAGGGTCACGTAGTCAAATCCATTTAATTTAAACGTTTCAACCAGATCAAGGCGGAGGGTCTTATCCAGTAATCTGGGAATATCTTCAGGGGCAACCTCAATTCGAGCCAGCTGATCATAACAACGAACCCGATAGTGTGAAAAATTGTGTAAACGGAGCCAGGTTTCGCATCGGTCAATCATTTTCAGTCGGTCAACAGTAATCCTGGTTCCGTAGGGAAAGCGGGTGGCAAGGCAGGCGAAAGGTTGTTTGTTCCAGGTGGATAACTTAAGTTGTCGACTTAATTCTCGGACGTCCTGTTTGCCGAGGTTGGCTTCCAGAAGTGGTGAACGGATTTTCAGCTGAGTGATTGCTTTTTGACCTGGCCGGTAGTCATCTTGATCATCAAGGTTGGAACCATCGAGCAAGGCTTCGAATCGGCTCTTTTCCATTTCGTGCAGAAATAGACTGAACAGATTGTGTTTGCAGTGGTAACAACGTTGCAGCTCATTCTTGACAAAATCGGCCAGTTCCATTTCGTTACTGTCGATAAACTGTTGTCGGACACCAAAATCATTGGCGAGTTGTTGACTTTGTTCTATTTCGTAGCTGGGGAAAATCGGGGATGTTGCAGTAAGAGCGAGAACGTTGTCAGCTCCAAGACTGTCACAGGCCACTTTGAGCAGGAGGGTTGAATCAACCCCCCCGGAAAATGCAATCACAACTGAATCAAAACCAGATAAAATATTTTGTAGATTTTGATATTTGTCATCCAGGGTCATGATAACTCAGATGAAATACATAAAGCGATGATCGAGCTCTTTTTCCAGTCCCATTTCCTGTCCCTGCTCACACAGATCTTTTAAACTGATCGAAGCAAAATAATCACCGAGAATGCGGCTTCCTTCTTGCCAGATGTGCTGAGTCAGGCATTGATTGTCAAATTCACAGGCTGGAGGCGCTTCACCATCTTTACGCCGCCCTTTAATGCAATTAACCAGAAGTAGCTCTCCCTCTGCGGCCAGGACAATTTCTTTTATGCTGATCTCTTCGGCAGGTTTTGTCAGACTATAACCCCCTTGGGGACCGCGGCGACTTTTCAGCAATCCGGCTTTTTTTAGATCCTGAAATATTTGTTCCAGATAGCGGGGTGAAATATTTTGTCGCCGGGAAATATCCTTGATTTGCGCTGGCAAGGTGCCGGCATGAAAGGCCATATCAAACATGGCACGCACACCATAGCGACTTTTTGTTGAAAGTTTCATAGCTTCTCCTTAGTCATTCGTTATGTAAGTCAATATAGGAATCTCTACTGATACTGTCAAGAATAAAGCACACTTTTTAATGGGAGATTGTGTTGGGCGAATAACTTTCAATTTCGATCATGGGAAAGTTTGCTTTTCTGCTCTGAATATGGCTACATGAAAAGCTGCAATCTGGTCGATTCAGCGAGGAGAGAATGAAACAGTACCAATTTCAATTGGAATTTCAGGTGCGGGATTACGAGTGTGATATGCAGGGGCATGTCAATAATGCGGTTTATCTGAATTATCTGGAACATTGTCGCCATGAATTTATTAAACAGCTGGGACTAGATTTCTCTGAACTGGTCAGGCGGGGGATCAGTTTAGTGATCATCCGGGCGGAAGTCGATTATAAACATTCCTTGCAAAGTGGTGACCGTTTTATGATTGGGGTGATTCTGGAGAGAATTTCCCCTTTACGCTATCGTTTTGTTCAAGATGTTTATTTGTTGCCTGAGAAAAAACTGGTATTGAAGGCACGGGTGACTGGAACCGGGATCAATGCCAAAGGACGTCCACAGTTGCCGAAAGAGATCAGTGCGGCTTTGGACAAAGTATCTTGATTTCTGTCTCCGCTCATCATGTTGTAAAATGACAACAACTTAGTATGGAAAAACCATTGAAACAGAACACCGAATTTAAAAAACCAGAAGTTATTATTTTATCTCTCGCCCACCTTGCCCACGATACCTTCTCCGCTTTTTTAGCACCGTTGCTGCCGTTGCTGATTGATAAACTGGGGATGTCACTGTCGATGGCGGCCTTTCTCGATATCATCAGGCGGATTCCTGCTCTGTTTAATCCATTTCTCGGGCTGTTGGCAGAAAAAACCGGGATCAAATATTTTGTCATTCTGACTCCGGCAATAACGGCTATCAGCATGGGTTTGGTCGGATTGGCAAATTCGTTTACGATGCTGTTTATTCTGCTGATTGTTGCCGGTATTTCAGCGGCTCTGTTTC
>JAYEME010000162.1:0-5767 GCA_034717915.1 Thermodesulfobacteriota bacterium | reverse complement strand
ATCAAATATTTTGTCATTCTGACTCCGGCAATAACGGCTATCAGCATGGGTTTGGTCGGATTGGCAAATTCGTTTACGATGCTGTTTATTCTGCTGATTGTTGCCGGTATTTCAGCGGCTCTGTTTCATGTTCCATCTCCGGTGATTGTGAAAGAGGCTTCTGGCAACAAGGTTGGATTGGGGATGAGTTTCTTTATGGTGGGCGGCGAACTTGCCCGAACCCTAGGTCCATTGCTGGTTCTTTCGGCCGTCTCTCTCTGGGGATTGGAAGGAATTTACCGATTAATCCCTCTGGGGGTCGGTGCCTCGGTGGTTCTCTACATAAAGCTAAAGAATCTTGATGTTGACCGGAGCGTGCAGAAGCCCAAAGAAAAAGGGGACACGCGCAAATTGTTGCATCGCTATGGGTGGTTTTTTTGTGTGATTGCTGCTTTTCTCTGTTTTCAGGCGGCGATGAAAAGTGCGCTGACCCTCTATCTGCCGGTTTATTTAACCCAGCAGGGGGCATCGCTGTGGTCTGCCGGGATTTCATTATCTGTTCTGCAATTTTTTGGGGTGATCGGAACATTTTGTGCGGGTAATATTTCGGATAAAATTGGACGCAGAAACACTCTGATTATTTCCAGCATTGGTTCTGTTGTGGCTATGGCGTTATTTGTAGCGACGCAGAATATTATTATATTGGCCATTCTCGGATTATTTTTATTTGCCTCTGGTCCGGTGCTTATGGCCAGTATTCAGGATACTGATTCAAATATGCCAACCTTTATGAACAGCATGTATATGTTCATCAATTTTGGTGTCAGTTCGGTGCTGGTGTTTGCATTAGGATTTATGGGCGACTGGATCGGTTTGGAGACTACTTATCAGTTATGTGTTCTTTTTGCTCTCGGTTCAATTCCGATGGCATTTCTGCTGACACGATCTAGCCGGGGCACAACTGGCAAAATATCCTAAATCTTCGTTTGTTGATTATTTGGCCACCACTAAATTCCTGAATGCCAGCAAAGCTTTGCTGGGAGTTTCTTGACGGTGCTGGACAAGCCAAGTGGTCATCATGCCGACTTCTTCAGGCAAGGAGTGAAGTGAGTAGTTTTTTTGAATCTGTGGACGTTCAACTACCGAACGAGGCAGAAAGCTAATCCCCATACCAGCGGCAATGCAACCGAGAATGCCCTCAACCGAACCGAATTCTATAACCTGATAGGGTCGCCATGGCGGCATCAAAATCTGTTTAACGATTGGCAAAAGGGTTTATTCACGAATCTTTCAAATCCCAAAACAGCCATGTTTGTTACGAGTATATTTGTATCGGCACTACCCAAAGATACTTCAATGCTTATTGGTCTGCTGAGTGTGACCCTGATGACATCAATATCGCTACTCTGGTATTCAGCCGTTGTTCTGCTGTTTTCATCCAATAAGGTAAGCAATCATTATAAAAGGTCGCAAAACTGGATACAGGGTTTTGCCGGATCTGCGTTTATTGCTTTCGGGACTAAGCTGATTTTGGAAAACAAATAGCCAGCAAATTTCCATCGATTCATTAATTCAGGGTGGCTAGTTTTGGATTCCGGGGATTTGACTTTCAGTAACCATTCAAAACGTGTAGTATGCCTAGTTCAAAAAACAGATAAAAACTTGCCGATATTGCTATGGCTGTTTGATTAAATTGCTCAGCAGAGTTTGCCCTCTGTCCAGTTGATATTTCTTTAGGTGGGTGACAATAACTTTAGTTATTTCAGATGTTTATAGGAGGAACATATGTCAGTTAATAAGGTGATTCTGGTTGGAAATCTTGGTAAAGATCCGGATCTGCGCTACACTCCCTCAGGTGATGCCGTGGTAACGTTTTCATTGGCAACGACCGAGCGTTATAAAGATCGTGACGGAAACAAACAGTCGAAAACCGAATGGCATAATATGGTTGCCTGGCGTCAACTTGCTGAAATTTGCGGTAAGTATCTCCACAAAGGGAAACAAATTTATATCGAGGGAAAAATTCAGAATCGTTCCTACGATGATCGTGATGGCAATAAACGCTACATCTCTGAGGTTGTCATAAACGAAATGCAAATGCTTGGTAGCCGTGATGATAATCAAAGCGGTGGTGGGAGTGGCTACGCTGGGGGGCAGAATCAAAGTCAGGGCGGTCAAAGCTATAATCAGGGAGGGCAGAACCAAAATCAAAATATTCAGAATAGTAACAGTAGTCAACAGCAGGGTGGCGGGTTTGAAGAACCGGTATTCAATCCGGATGATGAGATTCCCTTCTGATCCTATCTGTCTATAGTTTGTGATGAAACAACAACAGCCCGTCGGAGCAATAGTCTCCGACGGGCTGTTGTTTATACAGATGCTGAGTAGGGCTTACTTGAATTTCAGCGTCAGTGTCTCATCATGGAACAGATGGTTAATTTGACTGTTGTCGAAGACCGCGATGCCGAAGCTGTAATCTTTCTTCAGATCATCAAACTGCACATCTTGAATTTCGGCTTTTTCACCGGTTGTGACCAGTTTTCTCCGGATTTCTACAGTCCACATTCCGTTGTCCCACTTACCGCGCATCTCGATATCAGCTCGTGGACCCTGGAAGGCATCGATGACGATTCCAGGTACCACATCACCTGGTTTATAGATATCGACGAATGGGGTCTTCAGGGTTGGAACAACCATGTACTTGTACTTATCACTCGGTGGAAAGTTCATATAAGCAGGGCCGGTCTTATCTTTATTGTAATTGTTTTTATAGCCACCACCGGTTTTCATATCGCCCTTACGGCCAAAACTCTTGTTGTCTTTTCCGTTATTAGTGCTGTCCATGAACTGGTCATCAACTTGTCCCAAGGGGCTGGTGCGGACATTTTTGACGTGCCACATGTCGATAGTCTCACCAGGATTATTAGTGAATTTACGCCCTGCAGAGGTGTCACCTTCGATATCCATATGACAGGAAATCATGCAACCTTCTTCGGTAAAACCCTTGGTATTGATGTCCCAGAAAATCCCGACTTTGTCTTCGTAATAGGTATTGTCATGGCCGGTGCTGTCCTTATTTTTCATCTGTTTCCAGCTGCCATCTTCTTGTTTGATCCAGGGAAACCGCTCCAAGCTTTTGGTCGGATCATTGTACTGGAGCAATAAATAGAGGTAATCATCATCATAGAGCGACTTCATGGTGACGGTGGTTTCCTGCATCCCTTCATAGCCGTTGTTCGGCTCATAGGGGAGGTTATCAACGGTTACCTTTAGTGGAGCGGCTTTCTGCCAGGCGTTGTCAACTGCACCTGAAAGCAGAATCGGTTTATCCGTTTTGACGCTGGTCAAGACTGTGGCTGCTTGCGCAGTCACTCCGATGAAGATCAGGCTGACAATCAGACACATGGTGCGGATCAAATAACTTTGTTTCATAACGTTCTCCTTTCAGGGGTGGGGTGGATGTCCTGGCACATAAAAGCAATAGTTTCTTGATGGTTTTAGTAAACAATAGTGGACGTGATTATTTCTAGATAATTGATTTTATCAGGAGGCGGAAAAGTGATAATTTTTCTTCACAAGAATTGAAAAACTAATGTGACTTCAGGATGTTAACAAGAGGTGATTGTCCCTAGACATTCGATGATTTTATTTCCTTTTGCCGAAAGCTGGTAGTATTTCCTCCCATCCTGTTCCAAAAGGGCTGCATCTTTGAGAATTTTCAGGTGGAAATTTACTTTGGTGTGGTCGTTAATATCCAGTTTGCGGGTAATATCCATAAACCGTAGTTTATCGTGTTCTTTTAGAAGTGACAGGGTTTTACGCCGGGTAGAATTTGCCAGGCACTTGAATGTATCATCCATGTTCAGCATTTCACCACACGCAACGAATTTCGCTTCTTCCAGACAGCGTCTGACGGTGACCAGCAGATCATTGATTTTGAACGGCTTAGTGATATAGTCATCCGCTCCTTTGCGCATTGCTTCTACTGCACCGTCAACGGTGGAGAATGCGGTCAGCATGATGACCTTGGTTTTTGGATATTTTCGTTTGATCAACGGTAAGGTTTCCATGCCGCCCATTCCCGGCATGATTGAATCGAGCAGCACCAGATCAAATTTGTCACTTGCCAGTTTTTCTATGGCTTCATGACCGTCTCCCGCGGAATCAGGTGAAAAATCGGCATCACTCAATACTTCGACAAGGTTTTCCCGCAGATCTTGATCATCGTCCACGACCAGTATCTTAGTCATCAGTGATTCCTTCCTGAGAAAAGGTCAAGGTAACGGTTGTCCCAAGGTTGTCCTTACTTTCCAATTCTATGCTACCACCGTGTAAATCCATGATTCCGTAGCAGATTGAGAGTCCCAGACCCGTTCCCTGACCAACTTCCTTGGTGGTGAAAAAGGGATCCATGACCTGATTTATCAATTCGGCTGGAATGCCGCTACCATTGTCGGAGACCTGCGCAAAAATTTGTGACTCGTCCTGCCAGGTGGTGATGCTGATTGTTCCCCCCTCCGGGGTTGCATCCATGGCATTGACCAGCAAGTTTAAAAAAACCTCTTCAAGTTTCCAGGGAATTGCTGAAATATTTGCTATGTCACCATGAGTCACAGTTATTCGATAGATTTTACGTCGCGAACCAAGTAATTCCAAGGTACTGTCGATTATATCGTTGAGCGATTTCGGAACAAATTCAGTCTCTTTATCTGTCGAAAATGCCAGCAGTTCTCTGGCAATTTTCGAAGCACGATCAAGGTTCCGATCAATTGTATCGAAGCGCTTTGTTGTTCGTCCATTGTTTGCAGGGTTGGAAAGTTCGCTTTTGAGCATTTCTACATTCATGGAAATATTTGCCAGTGGATTGTTGATTTCATGGGCAATGCCAAAGGCCAGTTTGCCGAGGGCATGCAGTTTTTCTGCTTTAGCGAAGCGGATCAGTCGCTCTTCGGTGAGTAACTTACGTTCCTCATCAAAGATATACAGGGCATTCATAAAGAAATGGAGCATTGCAAAGGCCGATAACCCACGGAACAGTTCTATTGGCGCATTTATAATCGGCAAATGTGTCCCCGAAGGGATAACCCCGGTCAACAGTCCGTAGGCCAGCAGAGCGATTCCGGCACCGATAAAGTTTTTTGCTCCCTTATTGCTGATATGTGCCACCGTTCGGGAATAGAGAATCAGTCCTAAACCTGCACAGGCAGCAGATGGAAGACCAATAAAATTGCGGATTCGACTATTGATAAAGGTAAAGGCTTCGCTGGAAAGGGTATCAGACAACGGTAATATGGTTATCAGTAACAGCAGCACCAGTAGTATGGGCGGCAGGTTAAGTAACCAGTATTTATCGGGAAATACTAGTTGAAGAATTCGTATCCCGAATAGTAGTAAGAAGCCGAAAGAGACAAATACCAGAGCTAGCTTTAAAAAATTGATCAGGGGGATGAACTGTTCCGGGAAGGATGGTGATGGTAGACTCTGGTAGAGTTCAAACCATTCGTGGAAAGCATGGCTGTAAGCAAACAGGGTGAACAGCCACAGGACACTGGCAATTTTCAGATTACTGGCACGGGTGTCCCGGGAGGTAATCGAGACCCCGATGGCAAAAAAAGCCATTCCGTAAAAAAGATAGAGCAGAAATGTGAAAAATTCACTCGGCATGCTGTAATCATACTGGAAAACCCAACCTTTATCAAAGTAGTCGGGTTTGCTTCTCGAATCCTCTCGTTTTTGCCTCGGTTGTTCGGGCGTATGAATTGTTATTTGCCCGTGGCCTGATCTTTGC
>JAYEME010000161.1:0-9356 GCA_034717915.1 Thermodesulfobacteriota bacterium | reverse complement strand
ATTTCATCCAGTTGCAGATTAACCCCATCAACTTTAGAAACGATGGTGTTATTGATGTTTTTCACCACCTGTTGAGTTTCATTGTAAACATTGACAAAGGCATTACCGATCAATTGCCCCCGCTGTAAAACGGCTTGCCGTTCAACTTCACCACCGGGGTTGGTCGAAAGCTGTCGCCAGCTGTCAAAAAACTGATCAAACTCATCCGACAGACTGCCATCACCAATTCCAATTGTCCGTTCCAGTTCCGCCAACGGATGGGTCATACTGTTTTCCAGGCCAACTTCGGCAGATTTGTCAGAGATTTGTCCAGCCAGAAAAACATCGTGGGATCGCCCGACAGAACCAACTTTAACTCCGGTTCCGATAAAAAAATCACCAAAATTCAATGAGGGATAAGGGGTCAGATTAGGAGTTTGCCGGGAATAGCCCTCAGTGTTGACATTGGCGACATTAAGGCCGGTAATTTCAATCGCTTTTTGATTGGTCTGCAGAGAGGTTCTTCCTGCATTCAATGCTGCATTTAATCCGCCGCCCATGGTTTACACCTTCCCCGACAACAGACGACCACCTTGTGATAACGTTCTGGAGTGTCCACTGTTTGCATAAGTTTGTGGCATAGCCGCTTTACCGAAAAAGCCCATCAGATCACGAACCCAGTTGAGACCGGTCCAAAGAAGAAAGGCATTGCGTCGATTTTCCTGATCAACCTGTTTGAGCAAATCTTCCAGACCGACAACCTCTTCCGGTTGTGGCTGTAGATCAACCAGGAGTGCTTCCTTAGCGGCAACGACAGTTTGCAGGCCCGACATATTGAGTGCTTGAGCCATCTCCCGTTCCTGCTGGAGAAGATCAAGGAGGGTTTCCAATTTGAGTTTAATTTCTGAGCGAGCCATTTCAGCTATCTTTCAGAATAAAAGGGAGGATACTTGCGGCGACCTTATCCAGATCCGGCTTATAGGTTCCATTTTCGATCTGGGCTTTGAGTGCCTGGATCTTTTCGGAACGGGCAGTTTCCTGAGTTGTGCCAGTTGCTTGCGCTTTAGTTGCACTCTGCAATGCACTGGAAAAATCAACACTGTCGGTTCGCTTGGCTGAATCAGATTTTTTAGCAGATCCTGCGTTACCAGTACGGTTGGTATTCCCAAGTGGGGCAAACCCCTTCCCACCGATAATTTTATCGACCATGATAGACTCCCTATTCCCCTGATGCTTCAACCTGGGCGGCAAAAGCGTCCAGTTTTTCCATGATAGCGTCGTAAGTTTGTTGTGATATTTCTGGCAATGCTCCACCAAAGGCTTCCTGTGCTTCCAGAAATCCCTGATCGATAGCATCTTTCATCTGCTGTAATTTTTCTGGATCACTCCCAAAACCATTGATGGCGAAATCAACAATCCGCTGTGAAGTTTGATCAACACCAAAATAACCATCCTCAGCAACCAGTGCCTGAGCCTCTTCTTGGGTCATGGTATTAAAATCAACCTCACCAGCATCAGTACTGAATTGCAAAGTCAGCCCTTGATCCTGAAGAGTTTTAACTACCAAATTGCGCAGTAATTGGTAAGAAGAAGCAACTTTCAATCCTGGCCCATAGGTTTCACCAACCTTGTCCTGCTCACCGAGAGAAACACGATCCTCGGCAGAAGATCTGGTTCTTTCACGCTGCTGGCGCTGAATCATCTCTTCCTGCTGATGTCCAGAAATTGGCTTTGCACTGTTGGTAGGATCAATTTGTCCAGTCATAAGTCTCCTCCGATGAGAACTTGTTTGAAACTTTATCGACAGGAAAGTTGATTTTCTTTAGGATTATTTATAACCGATTCAGACAAAACTTCTTGACTCACACAAAGCCACCAAGACACAAAGAGAGAAAAATAGAAGTAGCCATAATTATTTTTGATTTGGAATCTCTTGGTGCCTTTGTGGCTTGAGTGAACGCCAGTGAACGGGCGTGAGGCAGGTTTGTATTTAGCGACACATAAAACCAATAATCTCTTCCATGAACGCACTGCCATAACGTTGTAGCTTGGCCTGACCTACACCGTTAATCGCGAGGAAGGCTTCTTTATCGGTAGGCAAGGTTGCCGCCATCTCTGCCAGACTGGCATCGCCAAATACCACATAAGGGGGCACCCCGTCGCGGTCAGCGATCTCCTTACGCAGAACTCGCAATTGGTTAAACAACTCCTGATCATACTCAAGACCGACGATTTTCCGTTCGGGACGTTTCTTCCGTCCCGGCTTCACCCGTGGTTTGGATATAGTCAGCTCAGTCTCACCACGCAATAACGGTCTGGCCGCTTCGGTCAGTTTCAGCACCGAATAATTACCGATATCCTGCTCCAGATAACCATAATGGATCAATTGTCGCAGTAAGTGGCTCCAGTGATCCTGGTTTTGTTCGCGACCGATAGCGTAAGTGGAGAGTTTATCATGGCGCAAATCAAAAATTCGCTGAGTTTTGGCACCACGCAACACTTCAATGACATGTCCAATACCGAAACGCTGCCCGACCCGATAGACACAGGAAAGAGCCTTGCGCGCATCCTCACTGGCATCGTAACGTTCGGGAGGATTAAGGCAGATATCGCAATTGCCACAATCCTCTTCGAGTGTTTCGCCAAAATAACCCAGCAAAGCTCGACGGCGACAAGTTCCCGATTCGGCAAAGCCAACCATTGCATTGAGTTTGTGAATTTCAATCCGTTTCTGCTCCGGATTGCCCCCCTTTTCGATCAACCCACGACTGATAGCAATATCCCCATAGCCGAACAGCAACAAGGCTTCTGCGGGCAAACCATCTCGTCCAGCTCGTCCTGTTTCCTGATAATAACTTTCCAGGTTTTTCGGCAGATCATAATGGACAACAAAACGGACATTCGGCTTGTCAATTCCCATCCCGAAAGCGACCGTTGCGACCACAATTTGTAAATCATCGCGGATAAAATCCTCCTGAACCTGCTTCCGTTCAGCAGCCGGCAATCCGGCATGATATGCGGCAGCCTTTAATCCATCATTCCGTAACTTTTGCGCAACTTCATCAACCCGTTTTCGACTCAGGCAATAGACAATTCCAGCCTCCTCGTGGCGGCTATCAAGAAATGCTCTCAACTGCTGATAGGGTTTGGCCTTGTCGATCACCGTATAGCGAATATTCGGGCGATCGAAACTGGCAATGACTTGATGAGCATTTTGCAAATTCAGATGCTGGAGGATATCAAGACGGGTCTGCTTTTCTGCGGTTGCCGTCAACGCAACCATCGGTACTGCCGGAAAAAGATTGCGCAGCCTTCCTAAACCGGTATATTCAGGGCGAAAATCGTGCCCCCACTGGGAAACACAATGGGCTTCATCAATGGCAAAAAGGGCAATTTCAAACGAGCGCAAGCGCTCCAGAAAATCGGTACTTAATAATCGTTCTGGAGCGACATAGAGCAAGTCAAGTTGGCCGGCATGCAACTGTGCCAGAACCTGTCGCGCTTCGACTGCTCCCAACGACGAATTGTAGCATGCTGCACGAACCCCATTGGCACATAACGCATCAACCTGATCTTTCATCAGCGAAATCAAAGGTGACACAACGATCGCAATTCCGGAGCGAAGGAGAGCTGGAATCTGAAAACATAGCGATTTGCCACCACCAGTCGGCATCAGGACAAAAGCATCTTGCCCCTGAATCAAACTGTCAATGACTTCTTCCTGATAGGGACGAAAAGACTGATAACCAAAAACATCGTTCAGGGTCTGAAGGACGGGAGTATTTTCTGTGGCATCTAACATAAATGATATCCTGAGCAGTCTCTTTTACTTGGATCACCAGTCCCCTCTCCATGAGGGAGAGGGTCAGGGTGAGGGGGAAATGTTACGGCATAAGCCAAATCAGTTATACCCATAACCCCCTCATCCGGCCTGCGGCCACCTTCTCCCTCATGGAGAAGGACTCGAAGAAGACAGGAGACTCCATCATAGGTTATACTCATTTCTACGTCGCTGAAGCAGTTCACGCGTTTGCCGATCCTCCACCACCAGCGATGCCGGGTCAACTCCGGTAGCATCGATCGCAATCCGACTCTTATCCTGATAAATCCTCTGATTCTGCAAACAGTTAACCGTCCGCCACCAGCTACTGGAGGCTGAAGTCAGATCGATGTCCTCATCCAGCAATACCAGTAAACGGGAACGCGACAAAGGGCTCTTCTCCCATAGAGAATACAGCAGCTCTTTATTATCAGCAGCTGACTGTGGCCTGATCGTCAATAACGCAACTCCATGAAAAACAGTTTCCAGCGGCATATGCAGATCACACACCTGTTGATAATCAATCTGCAACATTTTACGTAACAAGATTTCATTTGCCCTGGCCAGATAGATATTCTCACTCGGTGGCGGCCCAACAACAGTGACCGGACAGACCGGTTGTGGTTGATGACGGATAGCTGTGACCTGCATCAGCGGACAATCTTTACGGGAGACATATTGACCGGTATGGTTCCCGAATGGCCCTTCAAGCACGGTATTCCCTGGCAGAATCTGCCCCTCTATAACGATCTCAGCATCTGCGGGAACAGACAGCGACTGACTGAGACCGGCGGTCAATTTCATCTCGGGGGTAAACAGGGATCGACTGAAGATAAACTCGTCACAGTCACGGGGTAAAGGAGCTGCAGCAACCCAGATCAATGCCGGATCAGATCCCAGAATCAGGCTGATTGGCAGGGGCTGTCCGGACTTTGCAGCAACAGCCAGATGTTCCGCGGCACCGGAATTGGGGGAGAAATTAACCGCAAGACGGTCAGAATCGATCACCTGCGCACGATACAATCCCAGATTTCTGACTCCTGTTTCAGGATGTTCAGTCAATGCCAACGCCAGATTGAGATAACAACCTGTTTCTCCCGGCCAGCTCTGAATTGCCGGAAGAGTGGTCAATTTAAGGTCGGGGGCAAACTGCAGCCCTGTTTCTTCTGCCAGGGATAAATCCCCACTCTTGCCGAAGAACTGGAACCGTTCTGCGACTGTTCCCGTTTGCTGTTCCAGCAACTGCTGTAATTTTTCAGAAAAATTGGGGAAGGAATCAGAATGGAGTAACAGGCTGGCTCTCTGCTCAGATCCAAACAGATTTGCAGCTGCAGTGAAAGGCGAATCAGCCACATGTTCAAACAACAGGGCAGCACCACCTTGCTTGCCAAATTCCCGCCGAGACAGAGCTGCGAGCTCTAACTTTACATCGACGCATGCCTTGACGATCTTGAGTTCGCCTAATGCGTCTATTCGCTGTAGATATCTCCTTAAACCCATTTCGAGAGTGTAACCGATTCCATTTTTAAAAAGGCAAAAAAAAGCCCCTCAGCAAACTGAGGGGCTTTTAAAATAATCTACAATATTATCTTTAAAATCCGGCTAATTTAGCCAGATTCATCAGCGAATTTGGAAAGATTCCCAGATAGAGGACACCAACCACAGAAATAGCAATTGAAATTGCAACCGGCGTATTGATGGTGACCCAGGCAAAATCCTCTTCAGGATCCTTGAAATACATTTGCACCATAACTCGCAGATAATAGTAAAGAGAGACTGCCGAGTTCAAAACACCCAACACGGCCAGCCAGATATATCCAGCCTCAATGGCGCCGGCAAAGATATAAAACTTAGCGGTAAATCCAGCTGTTGGTGGTAACCCCATCAAAGAGAACAGGAAGATCGACAGGACAATTCCAAGGATTGGTTTTTTGTAGCCAAGCCCGGCAACACCATCAAGAGTCAAGTTATCTTCACCCTGTTTACCGATCAACACCAGAACGGCAAAAGCACCCATATTCATGAAGGTGTAGACCAACATGTAGAACATAATTGCCGACAGACCGATCTGATTCCAGGCAACGATACCAACCAGCGCATATCCCGCATGAGAAATCGAAGAGTATGCCAGCATCCGCTTGAGATCTTTTTGACTCAAGGCGATGAAGTTACCAACGGTCATGGTCAGGACTGCAAGAATCCAGAACAGAGTTGTGAGTTCAGACTGCAGACCGTCCAGACCAATGATGGTAACACGCATCAAAGCGGCAAAAGCGGCGGCCTTGGGGCCAGCACTCATAAATGCGGTAATCGGAGTCGGTGCTCCCTGATAGACGTCAGGGGTCCACATGTGAAATGGTGCTGCTGCAACCTTGAACAAAAAGCCGATCAATAACAAGGCACCACCGGCAATGAACATTGTGTTCATGGCGGCAGCGGGATTTGCACTGACGTAGGCAGCAATTCCTTCAACCTTGGTTGTTCCGGTCACACCATAAAGCAGAGCCACACCATAGAGGAGGAAACCGGTAGAAAAAGCTCCAAGGAAGAAATACTTCAACCCGGCTTCGTTAGAGCGGGTCTGATTGCGGAAAAATCCAGCCAGGACATAGAGGGAGACGGATAGCACTTCCAGGCCCAGGAAGATCGTCATCAGGTCGGTTCCTGATGCCATCCACATGGCACCCGCTGTGGTAAAGAGAATCAACGGATAATATTCGCTAACCGGGAATCCTTCACGCTTGAGATAATCATCAGACATCAGGATAGTCAGACCGGCGGCTATGATACAGATCATACTGAAGAAAGTCGCAAAGTTATCAAACAGGACACTTCCAGCAAATCCGGCCTGCGGGTTATTCCAGCCAGTCAGCGTAACAAAGCCGGTAACAACCAGAGCTGCAATACTCAACCAGGCAACGTGTGTGGTGCTGCCACGTTTGGAAAAGACTGAAACCATCAGTATTGCCATGCCAAAGACACAGAGTACCAGCGATGGCATAATTGCCTGCAAATTCACATTCTGGATGGCTTCTTGAACCAGATTTTCCATCTAACAGCTCCTCGGAACCAGTGTTATTTCAACTTTAAATACAGTTATTATTTATGATCTGTTGCATGCCCGCTGGCATGTCCGGCTGCTGCAGGTTGATGCATCTCAACCACTGCAACCTTGTCTGCACCCATCCGCTCAAGCATGAGTTCCATCGCTGGATTCATTTTTGAGAAGAAAGTATTCGGAGCAACACCAATCCAGAAAATGAACAGGAGCAGTGGCAACATAATGACAATTTCCCGGACTGACAGATCCTTGAGTTTTTCATTTTCCGGATTTGTGACCTTGCCGAACATAACCCGTTGATAGACCCAGAGCATATAGACAGCGGCAAGGATAACGCCGCTTGTGGCAAAAACGGCATACCAGCGTAAACTGCTCTGAAAGGCTCCCATCAGTGCCAGAAACTCACCGACGAAACCGTTGGTTCCGGGCAGACCGATAGAGGAAAAGGTGACAATCATAAACATCGTTGCAAAGATCGGCATCTTGGTCGCGACTCCGCCAAACTCGGTGATCAGACGCGTATGGCGTCGCTCATAAAGGAATCCGACAATCAGGAAAAGCGCACCGGTTGAAATACCGTGATTGATCATTTGAATCATGCCACCGGCAAGACCCTGCAGGTTCAGTGCGAAAACACCGAGCATGACAAAACCAAGGTGGGCAACCGATGAATAAGCAACCAGCTTTTTGATATCATCCTGCATCATCGCAACGAGTGAACCGTAGATGATTCCGACGACACTCAGGAACGCCAGAAAGGGGATAAAAGTTGGTAGCGCATCAGGAAACATCGGCATGGCAAAACGGACATAGCCGTAGGTACCCATTTTCAACAGAACTGCTGCCAGAATAACCGAGCCCGCTGTCGGCGCTTCGGTATGTGCGTCAGGCAACCAGGTATGGAGTGGGAACATCGGTACCTTGATCGCAAAACTGAAACCAAAGGCGAGAAACAGCCAGAATTGCGCATTGTATGGCAGATCAAGTTTATAGAGCTCCTGAATGCCAAATCCGTTGGTCAAAGCACCACTCTGTTGTGCGAAATAGTAGACAAAGATAATTGCGACCAGCATCAACAGGGAACCGACAGCGGTATAGATGAAAAACTTGACCGCGGCATAAATCCGGTTTTTGCCACCCCAGATACCAATCAGGAAGTACATCGGGATCAGCATCAATTCCCAGAAAATGTAGAAGAGGAACAGATCAAGGGAGATAAAGGCGCCCAGCATACCGGTTTCAAGCAGCAGCAACATCGCCATGAAACCTTTGATATTCTTGTCAACGGCATTCCAGGTAGAAAGGACGGTAATCGGTGTAATAAAGGTTGTCAGCATCACCAGCCAGAGGCTGATACCGTCAACGCCAATATTATAGTTCATCTGGAAAAAATTACCGATGTTGATCCACTCAGAAAACTCACGATAATGCATTCCACCTGACGTCGTGAAAACATTGTCAAATGCCAGAGGCAAGCTGATTGCAAAAGTGACCAATGAAACTGCCAGGGTAAACCCCTTAAGCAGTCCACCATTGTCCCGTGGCAGGAAGAGAAGAATCAGTATTCCCAACAACGGGAAAAAAGTCATCATACTGAGAAGGTAATCAGCCATGTGGAATCGCTCCTTGTAGCTCTATCGTAATTCTCTGGCGAACAAATACATTGATTAACTAAAAGACAAAAAAGCCGACGATCACGACTACGCCGACCACCATCATCATGGCGTAGTTATACAGGTAACCGGACTGTGTATAACGGAGACCCGTTCCAAGCCCCTTAACAACCCAGGCGCAACCGTTCACAACACCATCGACCACCTTTACGTCAAATCCGCGCCACAGGAAAGTACCAATCCTTTTGCACGGAGTAACAAACAGAAAATCGTATAATTCATCGATATACCACTTATTGAAAATAACCTTGTGGGCAAATTCAAATCTGGCAACAAACTTCCCGGGCAGTTCCGGATTTCTGATGTACATAACCCAGGCGGTAAAGATACCAACGATAGCAATCGCAACCGAAATTGCCATCAGTGTATATTCAGTTGCATGCGTCCCGTGCGCGTGGATTTCGTTCGCATGTTGTGCATGTTCAAAAACCGGTGCCAGAAATGCGTCGAAGCGATTGGCGCCTCCCAGAATTTTAGGAACACCAATGTACCCACCCACCAGAGCACCGAGTCCGAGTACCATCAATGGAATTGTGATTGTAAATGGTGATTCCGGGATATGGTCTTTAGCTCTGGCATCGGTCTTCTGCTCACCGTAGAAAGTCATAAAGACCAGACGGAACATATAAAATGCCGTCATCCCCGCAGCTGCAGCACCAAGAACCCAAAGCATCCAATGACCGCGAGTTGAACCGAATGACCACCAGAGGATTTCATCTTTGGAGAAAAACCCGGAGAAAAATGGAATACCGGAGATAGCAATCGTTGAGACCAGGAAGGTGATAAAAGTGATCGGCATTTTCTTTCGCAAGCCACCCATATT
>JAYEME010000160.1:0-9381 GCA_034717915.1 Thermodesulfobacteriota bacterium | reverse complement strand
ATTCAACCTGGTTTATCGGTCTTTTAGCTCTATTCAGTCTCAACCTGATTTGTTGTTCGATAAAGAATTTTCCCCGAGTCTGGAAGTTTGTCAAAGAACCAACTCTGGTTGCCAGTCCAGGAATTTTCAAAGGGTCGGCAAATCGGGCTGAATTCAGTTGCAAAGGATCAAAACAACAAGTTGCAGAGCAGATTTCAACTCTGCTGACAAAAGAGTTTGCGAAACCCGTCCTGACTGAAAAAGATGAGAAACTCTACCTGTTTGCACAAAAAGGAATATATTCACGCTTCGGAGCCTATATCACTCACCTCTCAATCCTGATTATCATGGCTGGAGCAGTTATCGGCAATGTCTGGGGATACAAAGCCTTTGTCAATATTGTCGAGGGGAGTTCCGTGGATCAAGTTCGTTCCCGTAATGGAACAGGATCAATCGACCTTGGTTTTACCGTGCGTTGCGATGATTTTGATGTCAGTTACTACCCGAACAGTAACCGTCCCAAAGATTACAACAGTGACTTGGTGATCCTTGAGAATGGCCAGGAAATTGTTCGTAAACGTATCGAAGTTAACGACCCGTTAACTTACAAAGGAATAAAATTCTACCAGTCGAGTTATGGTTCTGCCGGAAACGCCTTCTTTAAGGTTAAAGTCACCGAAAATAAGACAGGTGAAACCATAGAGGTTAAAGCCCACCAGGGTAAGCATGTACAACTCCCTGGCGGTTATTCTTTTGCCGTCACCAATTTCACCGAAAGTGATCGGAACTTTGGCCCGGCGATGCAGCTGCACGTCAATACTCCCGATGGCAAACATGGTACTCCGTTTGTCGTCTGGCAAAACCACCCACAACTTGATGTCAAACGTAGTGGTATTTTCAGCTTTTCCCTGCTTGGTTTTGACCAGCCACAATATACTGGACTTCAGGTCGCCAAAGATCCCGGAGTCAATATTGTCTGGGCAGGCTGTTTCCTGATCGTGTTCGGCTCATTAACCGCCTTCTTCTTTTCCCATAAACGGATCTGGGTCTCTATTGAAGATAGTGGCAAAAAAACCAAAGTTCTAATCGCCGGAAATGCACACCGCAACCAACCGGGTTTTTCTCTGGCCTTTGACGATCTACAGCAAAAAATCGAAGGATCTGCCAAAAACGAATCCCCAAAGAAGGAGGGATAACTGATGGATAGTGGACAATTATTCAACATCACCACCATTGCCTATTTTGCGGCAATGGTTCTGTTCTTTGCCTATATTGCGACAAAAAACAATACCGTCGCACTCATTGCAACCCTGAGTTCACTCGCCGGATTTCTGATCCAGACAACCGCACTGGGACTCCGCTGGTATGAATCGTATCAGATTCTGGGTGCAGATGGTCGTGCCCCCTTGACCAACCTGTATGAATCGGTGGTCTTTTTTGCCTGGTCAATTCTATTGATCTATCTGTTGATGGACTGGAAATACAAACAGCGTACGATTGGTGCCTTTGTCCTCCCTATTGCCCTGTTCAGTATGCTCTGGGCACAGATGAGTCTGCACTCTTCTATCGACCCGCTGATTCCGGCTCTACAGAGTAACTGGCTCACCTATCATGTTATTACCTGCTTCCTTGGCTATGCAGGATTTGCCGTTGCTTTCGGGGTATCAATCATGTACCTGATCAAAATCGGCAAAGAGGAAAAGCATCAGGGAGACGAACCGATGGGAGGAATCCTTGGGATGTTCCCTCCCACCAAGGTTCTGGATGACATGAACTACAAGGCAATCATGATCGGCTTTCCGCTCTTGACTCTGGGGATAGTCACCGGCGCTGCCTGGGCCTATTATGCCTGGGGAACCTATTGGAGTTGGGATCCAAAAGAGACCTGGAGTTTGATCGTCTGGTTCCTTTATGCTGCATTTCTCCACGCCCGTTTTACCCGTGGTTGGGTTGGTAGACGCGCTGCCTGGCTGTCGGTTATTGGCTTCGCCGCTACCTTGTTCTGCTACCTGGGAGTCAATCTGGTTCTTTCCGGATTGCACTCATACGGAAGTGGTTAAAGCATAACGGGTCTGAGGATTCTAAAGGGGTGCTCATATTTATGTTGCACCCCTTTTTAATTGAGGATCACAACGATTTTCTACTGGCCAAGTAGCTTCTGCAAGATCAACACAATGAAACATAAGAAAACATCAACCGGCATCGAAATGAAAATTCTGCACATTCTCAGTCAAATTCCCGAAGCGACCGGAAGCGGTATCTACCTGCAGTCAGCATTGCAGCATGCCGCCAACCGAGGTTTTCAGAACTATCTTCTGGCTGGAATTCCTGCCGATTTTCCTAAACACAAAAAATTTCAAAAGCTCGCTTGCCGCGATTACAGTGCGGTTCATTTTGAGCAGGATCTTCCCTTTCCAGTGGTCGGGATGAGTGATGTCATGCCCTATCCCAGCACCCGCTTTTGCGATCTTTCGCACTCCGATCTTTCACTTTACGAAGATTGCTTCGAACAGAAATTGGTCGAAGCCGTTGCTTACTGGCAACCAGACCTGATTCATTCCCACCACCTCTGGCTTTTGACTTCATTGACCCGACAGAATTTTCCCAAGATTCCCTTAGTGACCAGCTGCCATGGGTCTGATCTGCGCCAGTTTCATAATTGTCCTCACCTGCAACCGGCAGTATTGGCGGGCTGTCGTGAAATCAATGCTATCTGCGCTCTTAGCCAGGAGCAAAAAGATGAAATTCAGCAACTGTATGGCATTGAAGAAAATAAGATTCATGTCATCGGCGCAGGCTACGATCGTGAACGATTTTATTTATCAGAACAAAAGATTGATCCTGGTCCGGTTCAAATCCTTTACGCAGGAAAACTGAGCCACGCCAAAGGCGTTCCATGGTTGCTAAACGCATTGAAAAAGTTGCCCGCTGATAAATTCATTTTCCATCTGGTCGGGGATAGCGATGGGGCAGAAAAACGGGAAATTTTGGATCTGGTGGATAGGCTCGGAAGCAGGGTCCAAGTGCATGGGAATATCGATCAGGAGCATCTAGCTAACTTGATGCGTCAAGCCGATTTGTTTGTCCTTCCGTCATTTTATGAAGGCCTCCCACTGGTTCTACTGGAAGCCTTGGCCTGTGGTTGCCGGGTTGTCACAACTGCGATTCCTGGGGTCGTCGAGCTTTTCTCTGGACTAAATTCTGATTGGGTTGAGCTGGTTGAACTTCCGAAAATGGCCACAATCGATGTGCCGCAACCTTCTGAAGATGAAAAATTCATCGACGCTCTGGCATCCGCATTGCGAGAACAACTAGAACGCATTCAGAGACAACCACGGATCAATGACAATCCTGACGAGATTCAATCTTTATTGGACAAATATACGTGGGAAGGTATTTTTCTAAAGATCGAACGGCTCTACAATCGCCTATCAGTGAAATGAAACGGCAATAGCTGCCATATCGTCATGTTTTTTGAAGCGCGGATAGCGGCAACAGCTTGGATCTCTGTTTTCCAGACTGCGGATTTCCGCTTTAACCTGGCTTAATCCCCCTTGCAGAAAATGATCCGTCACCCAACGAAAATCCGGCGGGCCTTGCGGATCTTCCCCCGGAGGAAACATCCCATCGGTGAAAACCAGAAGATGGCTTATCCCTTTGAGCGGCTCCGATCCCATCTGTAAAAAATCAAGTGCGACCGGTTCCCCATTGAGTACGCCATAGTTCTGATTCATCTGCCTACGGATATTTTCCACCTGAGGTCTAAGACTGCTATGGGGATCAGGATCGCCTTGCTGATACAGGCTTTTCAATTGCTGCAAGGTCTGTTTATCATGATTATGGTAACGCGTCAGAAGTTTAAAATCCCCGTCGGCATAGATCGCCAGGACTTGGCTATCGCCGCTCTGTATCCAGGAAACAGAATCCTCAGACAGTTGAAACGCCGCAACACTCGTACTCCAACAGTGCAATTTATCCTCAGTCTCGACCCCCATCTCAGTCATGGTGCCATGTAACACCTTGTTTGCCCGTTTGCTCAGATCGAAGAGTGAAGCGTCGTTCCTGGAGAACATAGAACTCACCAGATGGGATGCCCACCATGCGCCGGTTTTTCCATGATAAAGATCAGGAACCAGACTGGATGCCCCATCAAACACGCCGAACAGGTTACTTGCGCAAACCAGCTTATCTTCGTTTATCTGACCCGAACCCTGATCAAGAACCCGTTCAATATAATTAATTTTCTTTCCCATATCACCAACGCTTCCCTCATCAAATGAATATGGCGGATAATATATTAATTTTTACGATTTGTTAAATTGATATTTTAAATAGCTACAAGTGCAGCCAGTGTATTTGTCAATATGGCGGCATGTCGCTTCCCACCATTAGACATTCACAAAAACGATTAACTCTATCGTTTTTATTCAAATTACCCATTTGACTTAATTTGGCTAATTTCATATCACTGTTCGAAGTTTCTGCCACTTCTGATTTTTTAAACTTTTTTTGCTGGAGGATGTCTACATGTCTGAACAATTCCAAGTTAAATCCGATCTCGATCTCTGGGCCGAACTCGATATGGACGTTGAACGTTTTAAAAATGTCCCTCCTACTCTGACACAAGTCTATAAAGATATTTTTCTCAGTCAGGAGAATCGCCCCGAATCAATGGCCTATTTTGATGAGATGATCAGCAATATCTATACGGGTCGGATTCAGGAAATAGTCGATGCAAAGAAAGCCGGACATCCAGTCATTGGAACCTTCTGTGTCTATGTTCCAGAAGAAATCATTCAGGCGGCAGATGGGCTCTGTATTGGCTTGTGCGGAGGATCTCAGGCGACAATTCCGGATGCTGAAAAGACCCTGCCCCGCAATATCTGCCCGATGGTCAAATCGGCCTTCGGTTTCAAAGTCAGCCGGATGTGCCCATTTTTTCAGGCCCTCGATTTCGTTTACGGCGAAACAACTTGCGATGCCAAGAAAAAAACCTGGGAGTTGCTGGAAGAACATGTGCCAACGCACGTGATGGAAATTCCACAGATGAAACGGGAAAGGGATAAAAAACTCTGGGTTGAAGAGGTAAAAGATTTCAAGCTGGAAATCGAGAAAATGATCAATAGAAATATCACTGAAGACGAATTGAAGGCCGCCATTGATACCCTGAATGCAAAGCGAGTATCACTGCAACGACTCAATAGTCTGCGCCATCACAACCCTTCACCCATCAGCGGTCGGGATATGCTCCTGATCCAACAGATTGCTTTTTATGATATTCCGGAGCGTTTTACAGACAAAGTGAATCAACTCTGCGATGAACTTGAAATCCGCATTCAGAATAATAATGTTGTCGCCTCAAAAGAAACCACCCGGATCATGATTTCCGGCACCCCGATGGCCCTTCCAAACTGGAAGCTCCATAATATCATTGAGAATTCAGGTGCCATCATTGTTAACGAAGAAAGCTGCATCGGGACACGCTACTACAAAGATACCATCGAAACCGACGGGCAATCCATGGACGAGATGCTGGAAAAACTCACAGAACGTTACATGAAAATTGACTGCTCCGTCTTCACCCCCAACGATGACCGGATTGATCAGGTCATTAAAGAATACCGAGACTCGGGTGCCCAGGGAATTATCGATTACTGCCTGCAGTTTTGCCATACTTACAACATCGAAGCAGTCAAACTGCGTGAAGCATGCGAAAAGCAGGGGATTCCATTTATGGCTATCGAGTCTGACTATTCTCCAGAAGACATTGGTCAGTTACAGACAAGAGTTGAAGCATTCATTGAACAGATTCAAGGATAAACAAAAATGAACATTGGTATAGATCTCGGATCACGAGCCATTAAAATGGCAGTGCTGCAAAACGGGGAGCTGGTCAACAGCAAGGTTGTTGAAAGCTCTTTTGAACCGCATAAACAGGCATCGGAAATGGTCTCTTCTTACAACACTATTCCAGTGGTGGCCACTGGATATGGTCGCCATCTGGCACAAAAACACTTTGCTCAGCAGGTAATTACCGAGATCAAGGCACATGCCCTTGGCGCGCGCTATTTTTTCCCGAATTGTCGCGCGATCCTCGATGTCGGCGGGCAAGATTCAAAGGTAATCTCACTTGATGAGACTGGTCGGGTTGTTCAATTTCAGATGAACGATAAATGTGCTGCAGGAACAGGTCGTTTTCTGGAAATCATGGCGGCCTCGCTTGGCTATTCGCTGCAAGAATTTGCAGCAGCGGCCCAACTGTCCACCGAGGATATTCCTATCAACAGTATGTGCGCAGTATTTGCCGAATCAGAAGTGGTTTCATTGCGCAATCGAGGCCACGCAGCGGAAGATATAGCTCGAGCCATTCACCTGTCAATTGCCGAACGGTTGACCAGTATGCTGGAACGGCTTGGAATTCAAGGGGATGTTGTTTTTTCAGGAGGAGTCGCGCGAAATTCTTTTCTGCCCTCGATATTAGAGGACAAACTTGGGAGAAAAATCTATATCCCGGAACAGCCGGAAATTGTCGGCGCTCTTGGAGCCGCGCTGCATCTGCACAAACAAAAACCGGCAATTGCTGTTTGATGGCCTTCATACTTGAGATCACCTCCAGCCAAGCTTGGTTCTTGTTGGGTAAGTTTTATCTGTCTGAATTTTGACCCGTTTCCGATTTTGACGATTTCATCGATGGCGACAAATAAATTTTCCGGGGATCTGAGTTGACAACCCGAGCAGGTTCAGGACCGCATCACCTGTGGGAAGAATGCGCCAATTGAACTTACGCGCAAAGGCTTGCGCCACCTGTGCATGATCAGGGCTCAACTTCTGACCAAGCAATTCGCTGTATTTCGGGTAGTCGTACATGCCTCGACAGATACGGCGGATCTTGCCATCCTTGGTCAAATCCGACAGAGCGTTATCAATTTGTTTGCGCTCAAACTCACCGATAAAATCGCCAGGAATAAAAGCCCACCCCCTACCTCGACCATATATTCTGGAAAGTATTTTATTGTTAGTAGTTTGCAAAATATGACTCCAAAATTAATTCTAGAAAAAAATACTACTTTTTCTCAGTAGTGTCCGGTTAGAAAGTTGCAGGTTTTGAATCTGACATAAAAATCCCCCTCAATCCCCCTTTGTTAAAGGGGGAGGCTCAAAAACTCCCCTCTTTGGCAAAGAGGGGCTGGGGGAGATTCGAAAATCGGGATTAAATTTCAGTTTTTTTGTCTATGCAAATTCTTAACCGGACACCACTGACTTTTTCTAGAATTTTCAAAGCATATTCGCAGCCTCACCCATGGGTTTGAAATGTTATTCTCACTTATCAGCTAAATAGGCTCTGCTTATATGGGGTTAAAAAAATCAAAAGTTTTGAAAATAGATACTCTCCTGATCATCACTTGAAGCATTCACGCAATTACTCACGATATTGGCAGGTCGGAATGACAACTAGTACCCTGTAACCTATAGGATTTCGTGAGATTGCGCAGAGATCTTGCGTGTCAGCAAGGCATGATGTTTGCTGCCTAGCCGTAGCTAAACAGCGAACATCAAAACGCAGCTGATGCGCAAAATTGCCAGCAAGATACGAAAGATTATGGGTTACAGGGTACCAGGACAAGAACCAGTTGCAAATTGCTTGATAGCTTGGTTAGGTTTGTCAAACCATTTTCGTTGGCGTATGATGCCAAAGCTACACAGTAATTTGATATTCACTCTCCGTGATCGCTAAAACATATCAAAACAGGAATTATACCATGACAAGCACCCAACAACGCGCCGCCCTGCAACGCCAAATCTGGTCAATCGCCAACGATGTACGAGGCTCAGTGGATGGCTGGGATTTTAAGCAATATGTACTCGGCACCCTGTTTTACCGCTTTATCAGCGAAAACTTTGCCAGCTACATCGAGGCCGATGACGACAATATCAATTATGCAAAGCTGGGCGACAACGTTATCACCCCGGAGATCAAAGACGATGCCATTAAAACCAAGGGCTACTTCATCTACCCCAGCCAGCTGTTTGCTAACGTCGCCAAAGACGCCAACACCAACGAGAGCCTGAATACAGATCTCGCCGCCATCTTTGCTGCGATTGAATCTTCCGCTAATGGCTACCCTTCTGAAGGCGACATCAAAGGCCTGTTTGCCGATTTTGATACCACCAGCAACCGCCTCGGCAATACGGTAAAAGACAAGAACACCCGCTTGGCCGCCGTGCTCAAGGGAGTGGCCGGTCTGAATTTTGGTGATTTTCACGGCAGCCAGATCGACCTGTTTGGCGATGCCTATGAGTTCTTGATCTCCAACTATGCTGCCAACGCCGGTAAATCCGGTGGCGAGTTTTTCACCCCGCAACACGTATCAAAGCTGATTGCACAGCTCGCCATGCACAAGCAAACCAGCGTCAACAAAATTTATGACCCCGCGTGTGGATCTGGTTCGCTGCTACTGCAATCGAAAAAGCACTTTGACGCCCATATCATTGAAGATGGCTTTTGGGGTCAGGAAATCAACCACACCACCTACAACCTGGCGCGGATGAATATGTTTTTGCACAACATCAACTACGATAAGTTCAACATCCAGTTGGGTGATACGCTTCGATATCCGCATTTTGGCGACGACAAACCTTTCGATGCCATCGTCTCCAATCCACCGTATTCAGTAAAGTGGATCGGCTCAGATGACCCCACCCTGATTAACGACGAACGCTTTGCCCCCGCCGGTGTGCTTGCTCCCAAATCCAAAGCTGACTTTGCCTTTGTACTGCATGCATTAAGTTACCTTTCCAGCAAAGGCCGTGCGGCGATTGTCTGCTTTCCCGGTATTTTTTACCGTGCCGGGGCGGAATCCAAAATCCGTCAATATCTGGTGGATAACAACTATGTGGAAACGGTGATCGCCCTCGCCCCCAATCTGTTTTATGGCACCACCATCGCCGTCAACATTCTGGTGCTCTCCAAACACAAAACCGACACCACCACCCAGTTTATTGATGCCAGCGGCGAAGATTTCTTTAAAAAAGAGACCAATAACAACGTACTCACCGATGACCATATCCAGCAGATTATGGAGATGTTCGATAGCAAAGAGGATGTGAATCATGTAGCTCAATCGGTAGAGTACGACAAGATTGCCGAGAATGACTACAACCTCTCTGTCAGCTCTTATGTGGAAGCCAAAGACACCCGTGAAAAGATCGACATTACTGAACTCAATGCCGAGCTGAAAACCACTGTTGCCAGGATCGACCAGCTGCGTAAAGATATTGATACCATTGTCGCGGAGATTGAAGGATGAAACCACGAATGGACACGAATAAACACGAATTACTTCTAAAGGATGAGGTGTTTCAGGTTATGGGCTGTGCTATGGAAGTATTGAATACGCTTGG
>JAYEME010000159.1:0-9386 GCA_034717915.1 Thermodesulfobacteriota bacterium | reverse complement strand
TCTTTGCTGCAGTCATGAATTTCATACCTTTCCGGCTGACTGAGCTAAGTGATCAGGCGAATGAGCTGCGTATTGGTTTGATGTATTCGGGCTACATGATGGGAATTGTAACCTCTCTGGGCGCTCCAAGATTTATCTCCTGGGTCAATGGCGAGCTCAAAACTATCCGGATTGGGTTATTCTGTCTGGGATTGACCCTTATCGGACTGGCCGGAAATCAAATTGGATTATTATTCGGAATGATGTTCCTTTTTTGTGGAGCCATGTTTCTGGTTCACTCGACCGCATCCGGGCTGGTCAATCGACTGGCGGGAAATGAACACCGCGGGCTGACCAATGGGCTTTATGTCGCTTTTTATTATGCTGGAGGCAGCATCGGCTCATTTGCCCCGGGAATCATTTACCGCCACTTTGGTTGGAATGGGTTCCTTATTTTATTGGCTCTGGTTTGCTGTACGGGTTATATCTGTCTCAGAAAAGTACAACTCCCAATAAAATTTTAAAAGAAGGATTGCTGATGTTATTACCCGGCTACCGTTATGAATTAAGAATTAAAAGCATCGACCCTAAGGGTGTCTGGCTGGATACACAGGAGGAACAGATTTTCCTCCCCAAACGTGAGTGCCCGGAGGAAATTATCCAGGGTGAAACGGTTGAGGTTTTTCTTTATCTTGATCGCAATAACAAACCAAAAGTAACCACAAAAATGCCGCTGGCACAGGTTGGAGAGTTTGCCCTGCTCAAGGTTCAAAGTATCGGCTCCCACGGCACTTTTCTCGATTGGGGGCTGGAGAAAGATTTACTGGCACCTTACAGCGAACAGGCTCACAAGATGGAAGAAGGGCGTCGCTATCTGGTTCATATCTGTCATGATCAGGAAAATCGCCCGATTGCCTCAAGCCGCCTGGAACGGTTTCTGGTCAAAGAGAATCGTGATCTCAGCGAAGGAGAAGAGGTCGAACTATTGATCTGGGCGTTTACCGATCTGGGAGCCAAAGTGATCGTCAATAACACCTATGAGGCGCTGATCTATAAGGATGAAGTACCACCGAACCTGAAACGGGGAGAGTCTCATTTGGGTTACGTACTAAGAATCCGCGCCGACCACAGAATTGATGTCACCCTGCGTCGTCCCGGTGCCGCTGGAGTTAAAGATGCCCGTACAGTCATCGTTGATGCACTTGAAGCTGATGGCTTTCTGCCACTGCATGATAAAAGCTCACCAGATGAAATCCGTGATCAATTAGGATTAAGTAAAAAAGTTTTCAAAAAAGCGATTGGCGGGCTGTATAAGGATGGTTTGGTTGAGTTGGGAGATCAGGGAATTAAATTAATCCCCTGAGGAAGATAATCAAAAATAGCATAGATCGTTCCATTGTACATTCCACCACAACCGATATCCGAAGTTGAAACAGAAAACATAAATGCCGATTTTCTGGAGATGGTAAGAGCCGCTATGGCAGCAGCCCTGTCAACTCTGACGGTTGCAATATAATCCTCCAACGAACCACAAAATCCGTTATTGCTGGATTCTGTATAATGTTTCTGTACGAGCAGATCAAACTCCTGAAGATATTGCCCCTGTTGCCATGACCAGCTTCCGCTTGCAGAATCTCCCAGAAAAAGGAGATGGGGACAACTGTGTTGATGAACCCCCAGAGCAAAGATCAGCTGCCCACAAACTGGACAGTGTAGATTTACCGGTTCGCTGCAAAAATCAAGGTTTGTAATTGAGATAGTCATCAGGAATCCTCCAGATCAATCCAGAAGCCTGTCCGAGAATGAATAACCGGCTGCAAACCCAGCTGTTTGGCTCATATTCTCGGACAGGCTCCTAGGAACTGAGGCACTGAAAGCGCTTTAGAATTTCATCTTTTTGCATGGCGGCCAGCATAAAGGTTCGGAAAGTTTTTTCGGTTAAAGTTGGTACCTTGTCTTGCAGTTGGACCAGTGAAATCATATTGACCATATTTGCATGAAGTGTCGTTATCGGCACAACTTCGCCCCGTTGAGTTTCATCCCAGACCAGATGTGCTGTTGCTACACCTAACCCCATCCCCATCCCAAGTGCGGAAATCAATGCTTCGTGGCTGTCGATGGTCATAACAATATTGAGATCTTCAGGGCTTTTGCGAAAATGGTGTTTGAACCATAAAGTGAGAATGGAAGGGTCATCCTCATCGGTAATAAAATTTTTATCAAGGAGGTTTTTGAAAGAATGATCCCCGGCAATTTCCTTTTGATAATACTCTTGTGAACAAACCAGAATCATCTCCTCTTTGAGCACTGGATCAATGCTGAAAATATCCGGAAATCCCGGCAGCTCTCCCTGCTTGAAATAGACATCAACCAGTGCATAATCCAGGGTTCCCTCTCTGATCATGGTCAGCAGGGGGATTGCCTCCTTAAATTTCAGATTGAATATCACATCAGGATATAACTGCCGAAATTCATGACAGAATCGAGGCAGATACTCTTTGCCAAACTCTCTGGGAGCACCGATTCGTAGCGTTCCTGCGGGTCGATCCAGCGGTTGGCGAAGGTGCGGGATTTCATCCTGAAGTTTATCGACAAAAGGTTCGACCAGCGTGAATAATCGTTCTCCGGCAGACGTAGGCACCAGTTTTTTGTGGAGACGGGTGAACAGTGGAACCCTCAATTCCATTTCCAGTTTCTGCAGTTGCTGACTGACGGCAGGTTGCGATAAGTGCAGTGTGTTTGCCGCAGCAGCAATGCTGTTGTGCGCATAGATATGATAAAAAACTTTGAGGCGATTGAAATCTGGAAGCATAAGTTAAACTTACCCTATAGCTCAGAATGAATGTTTTTACTTATACACTAAGCAGGTTTAATATTCAACAGGTTCAATTAACAAAGAACATACTTTATGCGGGAGGCCATTATGACCTACATTGTATTTATCGGACTCGGAATTACTTTTTCGCTGCTTGTTTTTGGAGCTATTTTACTGAAATGTGAAGAGAGCAAAGGACGGATTATCAATGCCGACTGGTTGAATGATGAAGAAAAATTCCACTTTATTTCCCGTTGGGGAGCGTAAAACCAGTATTATTTACAGCACTATGGAGTCAAAAAAGCAGCCAAAATGGCTGCTTTTTTGCGTTTGAGGCACGATTTGTATTTGCCCTCGACCTTTAAGCAGCTGTACACTGTGTCATTGTAAGTTTTATATTGAAAAAGACGTAAGCTATGCAGCTCATCGTTGATACGGAATCAGCAAAAACGGGACTGTCCCCGCCTGGGGGCTGTCCCAAGCTTTTGCGACACAGACCACCACTGCTCTTTGTTGTCCGCAAACTTCCGGGACAGCCCCCGGTGTGGCTGGGGACAGTCCCAAGTTTACTCACAGCTGAGCTGAATAGTTACGAAAATATGCAAGAAAAGGATGTAAGCTGTGTATACCGAAAAAGTCATGGATCATTTTAAAAATCCCCGCAATATCGGGATTATCGAAGAGCCCACTGCGATTATCCAGGTTGGTGACCCTGATTGCGGGGATACGCTATTGTTATCGCTGAAAATCAAAAAAGACAAGATTGTCGATGTCAAATACAAGATTTATGGTTGTGCTGCGGCCATTGCTACATCCTCTATTGCCAGTGAAATGATGATGGGCAAAACTCTCAATGAGGCATTGAAAATTACCGAAGACTCCATTACCGAGGCGCTGGGGGGACTGCCGGGAGAGAAGCATCACTGTTCAAATTTAGCTGCAAGTGCTTTACGTGGAGCAATCAATGAATATCGTAAATCTGCGTTGAAAAGGGCATAGCTTTTATGGCTCTATTTTTACTGATTCTTGCCGCATATCTGATCGGTGCAATCCCAACGGGAGTGATCTTAACCCGTCTGGTTGGCGGAGAGGATATCCGTAGTGCAGGCAGCGGAAATATTGGTGCCACCAATGTTTATAGGGTAGCAGGGCGTAAACTTGGCGTTGTTACCCTGGTTGGCGATTGTCTGAAGGGGGTCATCCCTCTGCTGATTGCGCAACAAGGGTTCAATCTCCCAGAATATGGAATTGCTCTGGTTGCATTGGCGGCATTTATGGGTCATTGCTATCCGGTTTATCTGGGCTTTAAAGGGGGCAAGGGGGTTGCCACTGCATTGGGGATTTTTCTGGTTTTATCACCCCTGTCAGTCCTCGCCGTTTTAATTATTTTTGCATTCACTCTGTGGAAGTGGCGCTATATCTCACTGGCATCGATTTCGGCCGCAGCAATAATCCCGCTACTGGTTCTCTTATTTGAGGGCTCTTTCGCCCTGTTTCTCACGACACTGATTATCGCTGCTCTTGTGATCTGGAAGCATAGAGAAAATATTGAACGGTTGCGCGGTGGAACCGAAAACAGATTCAATCTCTGAAAGCGGTTATGTCTAAATTTACTTTGTGGTTTATTTTTCCAGCCTTGCTCCTTCTCCCGATTATAGCTTTTATTTCGTATGGTCTTCTTTTCTCCCCTTTAACTCCAAAAAAACTGATCCAGCTCCAAGTTGAGCCGGGAACCGGATTGAATAAAGTTGCCTTTGACCTGCAAGAAGCGGAGATTGTTCGTAGTGCGCTGGCAGTTAAATTGTTAGCACGCTGGAACCAACAAAGTGATCGAATACAAGCTGGAAATTATCAATTCAGCGACCCTGCCACCCCTGAAGAAATTCTGACTCGTCTGGTTGCGGGAGATGTTGAAAAAGTTAGCTTGACCATCCCGGAGGGGTTTACTCTGCAGCAAATCATTGCAAGAACGGCTGAAAAGGGGTTTGGGCAACAGAAAAAAATATCAGAGTTAGCATACAATGTAGACTTTATTCACTCTTTGAAGATTGATGCCGAGAGTCTGGAAGGCTACCTGTTTCCAGAAACCTACCTGTTTGCCCCGGGAATCGATGAAAAATCATTGTTAACAATGATGGTCGTTCAATTTCAAAACAATATTGATCCAGAATTAAAAAAGGCCGCTAAAAAACAGGGGCTGGATTTACACCAATGGGTGACACTGGCTTCTATCATTGAAAAAGAGACCGGGCAAGTCGGGGAAATGCCATTGATTTCATCGGTTTTTCACAACCGGCTCAAACGCAAGATTCCGCTGCAGACGGATCCAACGGTAATTTACGGAATCAAAAATTTTGATGGCAACCTTACCCGTAAACACCTGGAAACACCAAATCCCTATAATACCTATATGATGAGAGGTCTACCTCCGGGGCCGATTGCCAGTCCCGGTCTGGCGGCTCTCAAGGCGGCAGTCAACCCGGCACAGACAAAACTTCTCTATTTCGTTGCCACCGGAAATGGTGGTCACCGGTTTTCAAAGACGCTAAAGGAGCATAACGCTGCGGTCAAAGAGTATCTGGCACAACGGCGGCGAAACCGGAAGAAAAAGTAAGGGAAGGTGAAGCAACACCGTGCCCCTCTCCCCAACCCTCTCCCACAGAGGGGATAGGGAGAAACCAGCATGTGTCCGTTATGATTTTGCTCCCCTCCCTTTATGGGAGGGGCTGGGGGAAGGTAAAATGGAAATTCTAAATTTAAACAGCAGTTAACGCTTTCTCCACCGCAGCAATGGTTCTATCCAAATCTTCCTTCGAATGGGCAATACTCATAAACCCGGCTTCAAACTGTGCCGGAGCCAGATTGATCCCTTGATCCAGCATACTGCGAAAATAACGTCCGAAAGCTTCGGTGTCACTTTTTAGTGCATCGTCAAAATTATTGACGGGACCATTCTGGAAGAAAGTGCAGAACATGCCGCCGACCCGTTGCCAGCAGGTTGCCACCGAACTGCTTCCGGTGACCTGTTGCAAGCCTTTTTCCAAATAGGCGGTTTTTTCTTCAATCTGCTGATAGAAGCCCTCTTCCTGTAGAAGCTTCAAAGTCGTAATACCAGCGCTCATTGCCAGCGGATTTCCCGAGAGGGTACCGGCCTGGTAGATACCACCTTCCGGTGAAAGAGCATCCATGATTTCGCTCTTGCCACCAAACGCACCGACCGGTAGCCCGCCACCGATAATTTTACCGAGAGTGACCAGGTCTCCACGCACGCCGTAACGTTCTTGCGCACCACCGTAGGCAACCCGGAAACCGGTCATCACTTCATCAATAATCAGGAGGATCCCCTCTTTGGTGCAAAGATCACGCAAGCCCTGCAGAAAACCGGCAACCGGTGGCACACAACCCATGTTCCCGGCAATTGCTTCGAGGATGATACAGGCTATTTCACCTTTATTGGCAGCAACAATCTTTTTCACGTCTGCAAGATCATTATAAATTGCCGTCAGGGTGTATTTAGCAAAGTCAGCGGGGACCCCAGGGGAGGTCGGGACACCAAAGGTTGCAGCACCACTCCCCGCTTTCACCAACAAAGAATCGGCGTGTCCATGGTAACAACCATCAAACTTGAGGATTTTATCGCGTCCGGTGAATCCCCGAGCCAAACGAATTGCACTCATGGTTGCCTCGGTGCCTGATGAAACCATCCGTACTTTTTCAATATTGGGGTAGGCTTGACTAACCAGTTCAGCCAGTTCTGTTTCCATCGCGGTCGGAGCTCCAAAAGAAGCACCACTGGCTGCCGTTTTTTGAATCGCCTCAACCACTTTAGGATGGCAATGTCCCAGAATCATCGGCCCCCAGGAGCCGATATAATCAATATACTCATTGCCATCGACATCATAAATCTTACTTCCGGAAGATTTTTCGATAAATACCGGATTGCCGCCAACCGCGTTAAACGCCCGGACTGGACTATTGACCCCACCGGGAATAATAGCTTTAGCTTTAGCAAATAACTCTTCTGATTTTTTGTGATTCATAGTGGCCTCTAACTCCCTTGAAAGAAATATCCATCCCTGCAATAATTAGGAGTCTGTCGGGCTTTGCGAATCGTAACGAGAAATCGACTGTTCGAGGGCAGATTTTCGTAGATTTGAGAACGAATAGCACCGCTATTTGTCGAAAATATACGGAAATATGTACCGATCAGACGGTTTCGTAGTAGATTCTTGCAAAACTCAACAGCCTCCTAGACTGTATATCACAGATAGTTTCCAGCTAAAAGTCACCTCCACGAAAAATCCGTCCTCATCGGCCCGCATAAAAATCTAACATTGTTATAAATCTAGTTGACCTTTTCGTAAAGGTTCGATAAATAGAGACTGACATTATAAAATCAATGTCCATAGGATTGTGTTTCCAGCAAAGTAGGCGGGTCAAAGTTTCTAACTTGGCAAAAATGATTTTCTGAATAAGCAAAACACCTTTTTATTCTTGCGAACAAAGCAAGTCGGAGCTAGTATTGACAAGGAACCTTCAATTCTTCAAACGGTTATTCATGTTTAATGAATATCATTTTTATTCAATTTGAATATGAAAATACCGTTCTTTTGTATTGTTTGTGGATGTTGTTGACAAAATCACGCGCTTCAAGGAGGACACATGAAAATCAAGATGGGTCGAAAAATGACCGGATTAAGTGCCCGAAGCACTTGTCTAACCCTGCTGGCTTTGGTGTTGGCTGCCACCTTTACCGTTCCGGCTTTTGCTTTCCAGTTTGGATCGGGTGACCTGACAGGGAGCCTGGATACTACCCTTTCCTACGGTCTAGCCTGGCGGATGGAAGATCCCGACAATGCCATTTTTGGCAATGATGATACCTCAAATGGAGAAGGGACTGCGTATTCTCAGAACTTTGATGATGGCAACCTGAATTACGATAAGGGTGATCTGATCAATAATACCGCAAAAGTGACCAGTGAATTGGCACTTCAATACAAGAGATTTGGCCTCTTTGTTCGAGGTACAGCCTTTTATGATTTTGAAAACCATGATGGTGATCGTGCCAGAACCGAACTGAGAGATGAAGCCATTGACCTGGTTGGCAAAGATGCTGAACTTCTTGATGCCTATATAACTATGGATTTTGATCTGGGGACAATGCCGGGACAAATCCGGGTCGGTTCTCAGGTTCTAAGTTGGGGAGAAAGCACCTTTATCCAGAATGGTATTAATGTCATCAACCCCTTTGCGGTCAGTAAGCTTCGTGTCGCTGGTGCTGAACTCAAAGAAGGGTTAGTCCCGGTTGGTATGGTTTCGGCCTCGATTAGCCCAACTGAAAATATCACCTTTGAAGCTTTCTACCAGTATGAATGGAAAGAAGTCGTTATCGACCCACCGGGTTCCTACTGGAGCACCAATGATTTTGTTGGTGAAGGTGGTGATAAGGTTATGCTGGGTTGGGGTGATATCCCTGATCAAGGGAACCTCCCGGCGGCTGATACTTTCATGGCAGTCCCTCGTGCTTCAGATATCTATGCCGACGACGATGGTCAATACGGGTTTGCCATGCGTGTTTACGCTCCCGGTTTGAATGATACCGAGTTTGGTTTCTATTTCATGAATTATCATAGTCGCTTACCGGTAATAAGTGCTTGGACTGGGGATGATGACGGGCTAACTGCTGCTGGAAACGTACAAAATGTTGTAATTCCAACAATTGTTGGAACGTATATAGGGTCTGGTGGAGCAGCTTCTTTTCAGGATTTAGTAGCTGCGGGGATGGGTGCTGGAGCAACCCAAGACCAGGCCGGAGTAATTTCTATGGCTATAATTGATGCCGGTGGAAATCCTGCTGATCCTGACTTCGCTAAATCTGCTAAGGCCGCTGTTACTGATGCCTATGCGAAAACTTCTGCTTACCAGATTGAATATCCTGAAGATATAAAACTCTATGGTATGAGTTTCAACACCTTGCTGCAAAAAACTGGCATCGCCCTGCAGGGAGAAATCTCCTACCGGACTGATGTCCCACTTCAGCTTGATGATATTGAACTTTTGTTAGCCTCTATGGAACCCTTGGCAAACCCGACGGGGACAGATTCAACCTATTCTCAATTTGACCAAGAAATAACTGCCATGGACGTTATGCTCAATGGTGATTCTATCTACATTGCCGGCTATGAAAGATTTGATGTAACTCAGACACAAATGACGGCAACCAAGGTATTTGGACCAACATTAGGTGCTGATCAGTTTGTCATGGTTGGTGAGGTTGGCTTCACTCATATTCATGGCATGCCGAGTAAAGATGAACTGCGATTGAACGGGCCGGCAACACCGGTTTCTGGTAATCCGGATCACGCTGAGCCTGGTGAAACTCATGAATATAAAGATGCAGAACCCGCAGATGCCTTTGCTGATGCAAATTCCTGGGGTTATCGTCTAGTTGCCAAGCTTGATTTTAACAACGCTATCGGCGCAGTAACGCTGTCACCGCGGATTGCCTGGGCACATGATGTTTCTGGAACTACTCCTGGCCCTGGTGGTAACTTTATCGAAGACCGCAAAGCTGTCACTTTAGGCCTTGGTG
>JAYEME010000158.1:0-9432 GCA_034717915.1 Thermodesulfobacteriota bacterium | reverse complement strand
CTTCAATCTCAGCATCTGTTTTATCCAGGCTATCAAGCAAAGTCTCAACTAGACGAATCCGTTTGACAACACTTAGCTTTAAAGCTCCCGATTCTATTTCTTCTGCCAGCATCTTTGCCTCCAGCTATTAAATTCTATCGCCATTTCGATAATAACTATTTTAAGAGCCGATCAGACGGCGTTCTTGTAGCCCTTTATAAACTTCGACAGGTTCTTGTCATTGTAACAAAAAAGCACTCAAAAATCACTGACCGAAAGATTCAAAGGACGACCGACAATATTTTCAAACATATCTCCGCACCCAAAATGTTACGAGCTGGGGCACAGCATGCCGTGCCCGATTTCGTCCCCATCCCACCCATTAAGTGCAAATTGGGGAATCTGATTCCCCAATTTGCACTTAATGGGTCAATTCTGGTACAGTGTCTTCATTGTTAACTCAAAAAAGGAGCTATTATGATTCCCCGAAAGCTGGCAAACAAACTGCTTGAATTGTCCAAAGGGTTCCCCGTTGTCTCCCTGACCGGACCACGACAATCGGGGAAAACAACACTGGTAAAAAGTGTGTTTTGTGATTACGCCTACGTCAGCCTTGAAAACACCGACACGATGCTGGCAGCCCAGGAAGATCCCCGGCGCTTCCTTTCCGGGCACCAGGATTCTGGAGTGATTATTGATGAAGCACAACGTGCCCCGGAATTGTTTTCCTACCTACAGGAAATTGTGGATGCCTCTGGAAAAATGGGACGCTATATTCTGACCGGCTCACAAAACTTTCTTTTGCTCGAAAACATTACGCAATCGCTGGCCGGACGGACAGCCATAGTTCACCTGCTCCCCTTTTCTGCAGACGAAATTGAGCCTGCGGGATTCCTTGGCGACAATCTCGATAAGACCATGTTCAAAGGAATGTACCCGCCGATTTATGATCGTCCAGTCGCTCCGACAGACTTCTACCCTTCCTATGTTGAGACGTATCTGGAGCGGGATGTTCGATCCATAAAAAACATTGGCACCCTTGCCCTGTTCAGAAAATTCATCCAATTAAGTGCCGGACGCTGCGGGCAACTCCTGAACATGACAAGCCTTGGAAATGAGATCGGTGTAGATCACAAAACCATCCGCTCCTGGATTGCGGTTCTGGAAGCAAGTTTCATTGTTTTTCTACTGCAACCCTATCATCGCAACTGGAACAAACGTCTGGTCAAGCAACCCAAACTCTATTTTTACGACACCGGATTGCTTTGCTCTCTGCTTAATTTGCGCAATGCTGATGATCTGGCTACCCACCATTTACGCGGCAGTATTTACGAAAACTATGTCATCACCGAACACCTAAAAGGGCAACTTCACGCCGGAATAAAACCATCGGTATACTTCTGGCGAGACCATAGCGGCCATGAAGTGGATATGATTGTTGAGCAAGGAACAACCTTGAAGGCGATCGAAATTAAATCGACAACGACCTTGAATCCAGACCTGTTCAAGGGATTGCGCTGGTTCAGCAAACAGACGAACCTACCCCCTGATGATTGTGTTCTTGCTTACGGAGGAGAAGAGGCTCAAGATCGAGCCGCAGGGCGCGTTATTCCATGGCGACAAATTCACGATATATAAAAACTCAGCAGCCCCACGGTGGAGGCCTCCAGATTGATATCTTTTCAGGACATATATATGCTTAGAATAATTGTAATTCAGGCTAAAAAATGGAGCCTGAAATGCGAACGACTGTAAGATATTTTTGAAGAATTGATGCAAATAACTGCGGGTTTTAGGTGGTGTTTACATCTGCTACCAAAAATGCGGAATTATTGATATTTTACGTTGATTTTGTATAGATAGTTAGGAATAATCAAATTATCCATACAAAATCTAAGGGAATTTATGCAATCCATAGACTTTCAATTACAAAAATTTTCCGGCGTTCCGGTCAGCCATGGGACACTGCTAAATATCCTTAAAGACTATAAAACCCCTAATAACAAAATTTCACGCTGGCTAGCAGAAGGAATTTTGCTCCCCTTAAAAAAAGGGCTATACCTTGTCGTCCCTGAAGGAAGCAGTTCAAATTGCCCTCTCCCTCTGATCGCCAACACCCTATACGGACCATCCTATGTATCGCTGGAATATGCCCTCTACCAACATGGATTAATCCCGGAGCAGGCAATCGAAGTCACCTCTGTCTGTACCAAACGGGCTAAACTCTTTGAAAATCCTCTGGGAACCTTTTCCTATACCCGTATCCCCACTCCATTATTTTCTATTGGCGTTGAATCAATTCAAGCAACTGACAAAGCGAGCTATCTGCTAGCGTCCCCGACAAAGGCTCTGTGCGATAAATTATTATTGTTGCGAAATCTACGTATTTATTCAGCACAATCATTTCGCGAGTTTTTGTTAAACGATCTGCGTATCGATGAAGTTGAATTACCCAATTTGGATCCACAGATCATCAGCGCCTGCACGGTAACAAACCAAAAACTCCCGTTACTGAACTACCTGTACGACTGGATCAAGGAACTAAAATGACAATAGTGGATCAACTGCTGGACAAGTATTCCTCTGCGCCTCCGGAAAAGCAGAATCAGGCTCTGCGTGAAGTGATGCAAAAGATCGCCCTGGCAGGACTGAACCGAACCGGCTTTTTTGAAAAGAGCGCTTTTTACGGTGGCACCTGCCTGCGGATATTTTACAACCTCCCCCGCTTTTCAGAAGATCTCGACTTTTCGCTCCTCCGCCCCGAACCCGATTTTTCCCTACAGCCATACTTGCAATCGATCAAAAATGAATTTACTGCATTGGGTCTGGACATTGACATTGTGGCAAAAACAAAAAGTACAACCAGCCAAATCGAATCAGCTTTTTTGAAAAACAACACCCAGATTTTCAATTTAGGACTACGCAACAAAAGACAGCTTAAAATCAAATTGGAAGTGGATACTTTACCGCCACTCAAATTTACGACTGAAGAAAAACTTTTGCTACAGCCCTTCTCATTTTACGTTAAATGCTTCAGCCTGCCAGATTTATTTGCCGGGAAAATGCACGCCCTGCTCTTCCGCCAATGGAAAAACCGGGTCAAAGGACGGGACTGGTATGATTTTGAATGGTACCTCCGTAATGGCGTAGAGTTAAACTTGACCCACTTCAATGAACGAGCTTTGCAGAGTGGAAACCTGACAGACAGGAGCTTGACTCCCACAGCTTTTCTGGAGAAACTCCAAGCCAAAATAGCCTCATTGGATATGAGACAAGCCAAAGCAGACGTTCTGAAATTTGTGACACATCCAAGTGAATTGGATATCTGGTCGCAAGATTATTTCTTACAATTAAGCAAAATGATAATTTATACAAGAGGTTATTGACCTGACCCCATATCTTCCCGACATAAAATTCAAATATATTTACAACCAAACAAATGGTATCCTGCCAATCTCAATCAACAACCAGCCCATGGGGAATTCACAATGAAACAAGAACATTTTGGAATACTACTGGAAAATATGGACAGCAAATTTGATATCGTTATTGAAGGTCACCAAACCCTTAATTGGTAAGTGCCACAACATCGATTTTTAAATTTTAAAATTGATACGGTGAACGACCACCTGACAAAAAAGATTGACGGTGTTGAAGAGAAATTGACGAAAAGAATCGACGGTGTTGAACAGAGTCTGTCACAAAAAATCGACGCCGTCGCCACCGACCTAAAAGCCCACCGCAACGACACCGAAGCCCACCAAATTTACCAGGTCAAAGAGGGTTAACCAACCCCACAACCCCACAACACCCCATCACCTGCCGTGCCCCAACCCGTCACCCCCAACGGATCACCCCCGCAACATTCACCCGACACCGGCATCACATCCCGTACGGAACAAATTCGATATGGAACACCGATTAAACATTGACACCCGTTCCCACTTTGCGCACAATGGAAACCAAATATTTGGAGCCTGTCCGAGAATGAATGACCAGCTGCAAACCCAGCTGTTTGGCTCATATTTCGGCTCTTTTTTGCCTCATAGCTACGGCTATGAGGCTGCAAACGAGCCAAAATCTGCCCTCAAACTTCTGGATTTTCGCTTCGGCCCTTATTCTCGGACAGGCTCCTAAGGAGGAGCGCTATGCCCAAGACACGTATCAACATCAGCTTGGATCAAGATCTTGCCGACTTTGCTAAAACCTTTGCGACAGAAAACAGGACAACAGTGGCAGAGGTAATGACCCAATACCTACTCTCTTTAAAACGACACATTGACAATGAAAATACCGAGAATATTTTGGCTCATCCAGCTTTTCATCTGGCAATGGAACAAGCCCAACAAAAATTGACCGCTGGTACCGCCAAATGGCACAGCTATGATGAGGTTTTCAAAAACTGATGGAGGTTCAATTTGAAACAGCCTTTGTTCAGGCACTAAAAAAACATGCCTCAATCAAGAAACTGGTACAGCGCAAAGTTGATATGATTATTGAGGCACCTGCTACCATGGGGGAACCACTCAAAGGGAACTGGCAAGGGTTTTATTCGTGCCCAGTTAAACGCAACTTTATTATCATCTATCTCTATTGTCGCAGTTGTCGCAAAAAAGGGGATGATGCGGTGATAAAATGTCATAATTGCCATGAATTTGACGATGAAACATTAAAGTTTATCCTCCTTGGGCCACACGATAAAACATATAGAATTTAATGCCATGCAAACCAAGGGTACGATTATTCCCAATCGGGGTCTATTTTATAACCATCTGCACAAACAACCGGAAATGTTTGTTCGGTGAAATTGTTGACGGGAAAATGCGGTTAAATGAAACTGGGTCAATGGCGAAACAATGTTGGGACGCTATCCCAGACCATTTCCCCCAGATCTTATCAGATCAATTTGTGGTTATGCCGAACCATATTCATGGCATTATCTTCATCGTTGGTTCGTGCCCCAACCCGCACCCCAACCCGCACCCCAACCCGTGCCCCGACACCCGATCTGGCAACGCAATTACTACGAACACATCATCCGCAACGAAACCGACCTACATCGCATCCGCGAATATATTCAAACCAACCCGGCTCGTTGGGAATCAGATTCGTTGTATTCAATTCCGTAGGTCGTCCTTACAAAATATCAATGTATACTGTCGCAGATAACAGGAACTACATCTTGAAGCTGTCAATTTTACGCGTCGTGCTTAAAGCCCTGATGACTTGCGTACACTCAGTGCGCAACAAATTTACCAGATATGTCCAGAATTCTTCGTTTTCAATTGTTCTGGAAACAACTTCAGAAGGGAGAAACCTTTGCATTTCATGAATAAAGTCTTTCCGAACTGCTGGCACATCTATTAATTGCTGTTGGCGCTTTTTCAACAAATCCAGAAAATCCCCAACCTCACACTGGTGATCCTGTAGCTTTTTCGGCATCAGCTCCAACGGTAAAATGATATTTTGTTGTTTAAGCCAGCCGATATCCCATAAATCACGATTTTTGATCCGATTACGCCTGAGGGCAAAAGCAACCATCTTATCGGCAAGAATCTCTTCCCGACTTTGTGCCTGGATAATCAAGCCAGAGGTTCCCATTTCTACACCATAGTGGTTACGTAAAATCATCGGCTGACGATCATAACTGGGGATAGCACAAATATCGATATGAATTCTTTGTTTGGGGAGATATTTCTGTTGCGGACGAGTTATAATTTTTAATTTCCAGGTATCCACATTCCCCACTGTTTTAACCGGATCGCTCACTTCAACCTGTAAGTTATATTTCACCTGCAAACGATCAACCAGCACAGTACCCAGACTAGCCAATACTTCGCGCTTAAAATCTTCCCCTCCGGTAAAGTCTAAATCTTCACTCAACCGATTGGAGCCATAGCAGGAACGCAAACATGTGCCACCGATAAAGGTCAATTTTTTGAGCAGACCAGCGTTACTCATTTCCCGCAGGATATCATGGTGCAGCAGTTCCTTTTCAACGACAGCCTGTAATGGCGCTAATTCACCTTGATTTTTCAAAGCTTGTGAAACCAACTGGTCAAATAAACTCACGAGCGACCTCCCAATCCACCAGATCAGTATTTCGCTGGGTCAATACCATATCCCGAAGTGCCAGAGCGACTGATGCACGCCACAGACGGTAATCTGGATCATAATTTAATTGGGTCGCTACACTGTCCAGAGACTTTTTTGTATGGATAAATTCAATATGACCAAAGACCCCGCAATCAACCGTATAACTACGCCCGGAAGACATCAGAGTAATCCAGCCCATGGGAATTTGCGAAATCACCCCAGCAGCACTTAAAACTGATTCTAAACTGAGATAGTTAAACTCACCAGCACGCAAACGAGCAGCAGCATGATACAAAACCAGACCTGCCGGATAATTATTTTTTGGGTAAAGGTACAATCCCCGGCAAACTCGTTTGAGCAAACCATTTTTTTCTGCTCGTCCGATCAATGCTTTAAATGCTGTCGGGCTCAATCGCGGGGTAGCGGCTTCCAAATCATGAAAGGAAAACAGGTAATGTTCCGCATTTGCAAAACCGGATAAAATTTCTGCTAGTTGTTTTATTGGTTGCATTTTTTTTAAGTCCACACAAAGAAATACTTATCGTTACTAACTGTAGACCAAGCATGAAGGAAAGTACAGATTAAAATCTTGCTCAATAAAAAAAGCTACAGAAAATATATTCTGTAGCTTTCCCAGTATTCAACAATTTTATTGTCATCCCAAATCACATAGTTTTTTCTTCTACCGTCGGCAACGGTGTCTGTGAACTGAATTTTGTCCCTTCCAGAATCACTTGCAAAGCCCGGTTAGTTTCTGGTGCAAACAGAATCGGTGCTGCCAGATTAAGGGTGATCTTACGATCAGCTGGAACCGAAACAACGCTGACAATCAGACAATCACCGTCTTCATCAATTCCAAGTTTCTGCCGCTCACGACCATCGGGAACAACTTTATAGTCAAAATAGAAACCCGTCGGATCGGTCAACACAAAAGCCACCTCCGGATCATCGACACTTTGAATCCAGAACAGCGGACCTTCTTTTTCATTTGGCATCACGACAAAATCACGCAGACCTTCAAAACCGATTAACCCTTCTGGAAACAGTAGAGTGCTATCAGGATCGTACTCAATTTCACCAAAACGGGATTGAATTTTCTGCATCATTTTTTCCTCCCCGCATCCAGAATGGTGCTCAACTCGTTCAGATCGGCAATGTCCCACTGTGTTGCCTCCTTATTTTCCTGCTTGATTTTATCAAAGACTTCCTGGCGATGGACTTTCATTTCACGAGGAGCATCAATACCAATCCGCACCCCGCCCCCTTTAAGTTCGACGACAGTAATTTTGATATCGTCACCGATGATGATTCCTTCGCCAGCTTTTCTCGTCAGTACCAACATATTGCGCCTCCTGGCTGGTTATCCGTACCACCTCCGGGCACGATGAGTGTTACAACTTTCCCCCCTTTAACAAAGGGGGACATGATTTATATGTAATTCAGTATCGACAGGTCAGAAACTTTTCCGGTGACATTCAATGCCGCCTCGAAACTCTGCTCCTGCTTCTGCATCTCGGTAATCGTTTCCAGGATATCAGCATCTTCAAAACGGGAACGGAATGTTTCCATATCGATTTTGATCTGCTCCATGTGGCCACGGGCCACTTCCAGTCGGCGTCCGACATTCCCTTTAAGACTACGTTGAGTACGCACCTGATTGGCGGCGGTTTCGAGAGGATCCAACAATGCCGCAACTCCAGCCGGATTATTCGCCTGAAGTTCTTCTTCCAGGGTCGTCACCATAGCAAAAATATCAACGGCTCCCGCATCAACCGCTCCATCATTATCGACATCCCCAAGCATTAAAGAATTACCAGAGATATTCACTCCAAGCAATTCATTCGGTGCAATTTCAAATTCCAGAACGCCATAATCGCCATTATAATTAACGGGGTTCGGTTCAGTTGCGGGGTAATTTGGATTCAAAGAGAAGGGTGCTGTTTTCTCTGCAAATCCGGAAAACAGATATCTTCCGTCAATCTGGGCATTGGCATCAGCAAGTAAACTTTCCCTCAGATGATGAACCTCATTGGCATAGGTCTCCATATCAGCTTGACTGAGCGAACCATTAACCGAAGCGATGCTGATCTCTTTAATTCGCACCAGGGTATTTTCGATACTGTCAAGGTAACCATCCGCAGCATCGGTTCTATCCAGACCCGACTCAATCGTCTCAATATAACGATCCGAAGTCTGAATCTGAGTACGGGCGCTTAAAACCGGACTGATTGCGGTCGGGTCATCTGATGGACGGTTTATCCGCTTTCCGGTCGCTGCCTGTAGTTGTAAATTTGCCAGTTTGTCACTGGTGCGATCCAAAAAAGCCTGTAAACTGCGGTATGTTGTGGTTTGAGTTGCTCTCATGGCTCACCTACCTTTTTATCGACATCAAGGTTCCCATCATCTCATCCACGGTGGCGAGAAACTTTGCTGAGGCCTCAAAGCCTTTTTGATATTGCATCAGGTTAATCATTTCATCTTCAAGTGAAACACCATCCATTCCGTCACGCATGTTCTGCAACTGAACCAGGCTGTCTGCGTAGCCTTGCTGAGCCTGACGATTACGAGCCGCTTCGACACCGGTGGTCGCGGCAATCTTGCCGTAGTAAGAAACCAGGGTATCGTTGCCCCCCAGCCCGCCAAGCTGGGCCTGTTCCAAATCCAGAATTGCCAGAGCATTACGATTATCCCCCGGAGCTCCCGGAGGAGGAGTCGTTCCTGCTGCGATCTGACTGGTCGCGGTGATATTCATTGACAGAGAAGATGCGGCATCGAGTACTGCTGCGGGCTGGACAAAGAAATCGACTCCGGCAACTCCGCTCAGATCTGTTCCCGCCTGATGTACCGTATTGACTTCTGAGGCAAAGGTAAAAGCAAGCTGATCGAGTCGATTCACAACGTCAGGGATAGTGACATCGCGAACTTCGTACAACCCACGAAATTCACCACCAAGGGCCGTCCGATCAAGGGCAATATTGGCAGTACCAAAATCGAGCTCAAGATTGACATCGGTACCACTGTAGACTGACTGAATATGAGTCGCCTGATTTCCTTCAACCAGAGGCATGCCGTTGGCTAATTGTACCGAGACAGTCCCGTTTGAGGTTTCAAAATTACGGGCGCCGATCACCTCAGAAATATTTTTGAGCAACATATCCCGACGATCACGGTCCGAATTGGCATCCTGACCCGACATTTCAATAGCCGATATCCGATTATTCAACTGGGCGATTTCATCCAGTTGCAGATTAACCCCATCAACTTTAGAAACGATGGTGTTATTGATGTTTTTCACCACCTGTTGAGTTTCATTGTAAACATTGACAAAGGCATTACCGATCAATTGCCCCCGCTGTA
>JAYEME010000157.1:4320-9460 GCA_034717915.1 Thermodesulfobacteriota bacterium | reverse complement strand
CAGAGATTGGAACTGCAAGCCAGAACCCTGACTCGGGCTGCCTATTATATTTTTGTTCCGGCATTTATCTTTCAGGCTATCAGTACAGCAGAGGTTCCTTTCACCAGTACTGTCAGGATGCTCACCTTTATTCTTTTGACACATGTGTTAGCGGTATTTATCGCTGGCGGAATCGGCCGATTGTTAGGTCGGTCAAGAGAGATGATAGCCGCTTTTGTGATGATTGCTGCTTTTGGAAATGTTGGTAATTACGGGTTGGCGCTGATTCAATTTCGTTTGGGTGATGCTGCGCTACCTCCTGCTACAATCTATTTTGTTGCAATCTCAATCAGTGCTTTTGTTATTTGTGTTGGGGCGGCAGGGTGGGCTCACGGCGGCAGCCGTGGGGCGGTTTGGAAAGTATTGAAAACTCCGGCACTCTGGGCAACTGTGCCAGCGGTCATGGTATCAGCGGGGGGCTTAGAAGTGCCACTGATGCTAGATCGGATGATTGGTTTGCTGGCTGCTGCGATGATTCCGGTGATGTTGTTTGCCCTCGGGCTACAGTTACGGGAACAGGGGAAGGTTCACCTGACGACCGATGTTTTGTTGGGTTCCGGGATCAGATTGATTCTGACACCCGCACTGGCATTGCTGATTGCCGCCTCGTTCGGGTTGAGTCAGATTGAGAGTGCGGCAGGGGTGTTGCAAGCGGCAATGCCGGTTGCAATTCTCGTCTCAATTATTGCAAAAGAGAACGATATTGTTCCCGATTATGTGACCTCAGTTGTGGTTGTTTCGACCTTGGCTAGTGTTGTGACATTGAGTTTGTTGATGGTGTGGTTGTAGCTATTTTTCAGGGGCAATATTGCACCATTTAGCATTTTTCTTTTAATCGATATTGGGTCGAATTCCCCGCTGCTTGCGGCGGGGTTGTTCATTCTGGATTTCTTTGAAAATTTGTTGCGCTGTGTAAAAAAAATCTCGACAGTGGCCAAGGTGAGAAAAGTTGACAGAACCTCCCATATTGTCCAATACTGTCCGGCAATTGTGAACCTGAATTTCTCTATCCCAAAAACAGAAGTTAATCAGACTGGCTGCTTCTGTTTCTATCGTTGCCAGTCACTATAAGGGGAAGCGATGACTCATCCGCGCCAATATCTCTATTTAATGTTCATCTATCTGATTATTGTCGGTGCCGTTCTGGCGTTTCTCTACCTTCCGCTAAAAGATGCCTTTATGGCTAACTGGGTCTTTAATCTGATTATCGTTGGTGCTCTCACTATCGGTATTGGTATCAATATGCATCAGGTTCTGCGCCTTGAGCCCGAAGTCAACTGGATTAAAAAATTCCGTACTGGTGCGGGGGGTCTCTCGGTCGCTCACCCACCCAGGTTACTGAATTCATTAACCCACCATTTGACCGGCGTGCATCGCAATCGATTCAGTCTCTCTGCCTTGTCCTTGCAGACAGTGCTTGACGGCATCCGTGGGCGATTGGATGAGGCTCGCGAGATTTCCCGCTATATGATTGGTCTGCTTATTTTTCTGGGTTTGTTGGGAACCTTCTGGGGGCTTTTGAGAACAATTGGTGATGTCGCTCAAATCATCGGTGCCTTGGAGGTTGGAACCGACGATATCCCGCTCTTTTTTGATAACCTAAAACGCGGTCTGCAGCAGCCGCTACAGGGGATGGGAACCGCATTTAGTTCTTCACTCTTTGGTCTCGGTGGCTCTCTGGTTCTCGGATTTCTCGATCTCCAGGCCGGGCACGCCCAGAATCGTTTCTTCAACGAAATGGAAGAGTGGCTCACTGGTGTCACCTCTCTGATTGATAAAGATCAGGAGAGTGAGGAAGTGTCTTCCCGGGCGAAGCCAACCGCAGATCTTGAAATGCAGGAAGCGATGACAGCCCTCCTCAATGAAGTACGAGAAAATAATCAAAAGATTGGTCAATTGCTACAGCGCCAGCAACGCCGTCCTTCCCGTGCTGTTGTCGCCAACCAGATAAAAAAGGACGACAGTTAACCGATGCGTTCTTCCAGAAAGAGAAATCAGCAATCGATCAACGTCTGGCCCGGCTATGTTGATGCCCTTTCCTCGCTGCTTATGGTGGTCATCTTCGTACTGATGATCTTCATGATTGTTCAATTTCTTCTCAGCGAGGTGATCACCGGACAGGAGAGCGAACTTGTTTCCCTCCATCGCAAGATCAGTGAACTGACCCGGGTACTGGGTATTGAGCAGGAACGCAGTGGTGCTCTGACCAACCAGGTCGCAGAATTGTCGGGGCTGATGGAAGCTCTGCAAACAGAACGGCAGGCGCTGGAGGAGAAAACCACCGCACTGACGGAACAGACGCTGACTGACAAAGAGACCATCGAAAGGCAACTCCTCTTTATCGCCAGCTATCAGGAAGACATTGCCACATTGCGCCGCCTCCGTACCAAATTGGAGAAAGAGGTGGGACAACTGGCCGCAACACTGCAAGAGCGGGAGACTGAAGTTGGTAGTCTACGGGATCGTTCGAAAAAACTTGAGGCCCATCTTTCCGATCAACAAGAACGGACTCTACTGGCACAACGTGAGATAAAAGAGCGAAAAATCAGGATTCAGGCTCTCAATGCCCTTGTCGGGCAACAAAAAGTGGCATTGGAAAAAGAGCAGACTCTGTCAGCAAGTGCGCATGCCGAAGTGGCGTTGCTCAATCAACGGATAGCAGCTCTTCAGCAGCAGCTGGAGGAGATCAATCAGGCACTTGTCACCGTCGAACAGAATAATAAAGCCAAGGATAGTGAAATCAAGGATCTGGGCAAGCGACTCAATATTGCTCTGGCTCGGGAGGTTAATCAACTGAAACGCTACCGGTCAGAATTTTTCGGTCGTTTGCAAGAAGTTCTCAAGGATGTGCCAGCGGTTCAAATCGAAGGAGATCGATTTGTCTTTCAGGCTGAATTGTTGTTCGATTCCGGGTCTGCGGCACTACAGCCAGAAGGGAAGAAACACCTGGGAAAATTGGCAACGGCTCTGGTTGCGGTTGCCGAACAGATCCCCACTGAGATTAACTGGATTTTACGCATTGATGGCCATACCGACCGCACTCCGATTGTTGGTAACAGACAGTATCGATCCAACTGGGAATTATCCACTGCCAGGGCACTGGAAGTGGTCAGGTTTCTTGCTGATAGCGGGATTCCTGAAAAGCGTATGGCTGCTGCCGGGTTCAGTAAATTTCATCCCCTTGATCCCGCAGATACCGCTGAAGCCTACCAGAAAAATCGTCGGATAGAGATCAAACTGACGTCTCGTTAGAGCAAGTCGAGAGGAAACTGTTTGACACAGTCGCTCACATTATGTTAAATCCGGCACCGATACGCTTTCATAAGGAAATTCAGATGTTAAAAATTGCAGCGGCGGCAACTCAAGCGATTCAGGCGGCAACTATCAGCCTGAGAATTGTCCATCACCTTAAGCGGTGAGCTGCACAGGAATATCATTATACTAAGCCTGAGGCCATGGACACCAAAGTTCATGGCTTTCTTTATTTCTGAGGAGAGAAAATGCGTAATAATATTGTCCATATTGGTGCCGGTGAGTTGACCTATGAAATCCGCGCTATTGTCAAGATTGCAGAAGAACTGAACCGGCTTGGTCTCAAAACTAATATGGAAAACATTGGTGATCCGGTTGCCAAGGGGGAAGAAATACCTCTCTGGATCAAAGAAATTGTCTCTGGACTGGCGATGCAGGATTGCTCCTACGGCTACTGCGCAACTAAAGGGCTTTTGGCAACACGCCAGTTTCTGGCCGATCTGACCAATCAGCGTGGTAAGGCTCAAATCACTGCTGAGGATATTATTTTTTTTAATGGTCTCGGGGATGCAATTCAGAAGGTTTACGGATTGTTGAAACGGGAATCGCGGGTTATCGGCCCCTCTCCGACCTATTCGACCCATTCTTCAGCAGAGGGTGCCCATGCCGGACAGAAGCCGGTTACCTATCGTCTGGATCCAGATAATCATTGGTATCCTGATATGGACGATCTGCGCCAGTCGGTCAAATATAATCCTGCTATCGCAGGAATTCTGATCATTAATCCGGATAATCCGACCGGTGCGGTTTATCCAGAACGGATTCTGCGGGAGATTGTCTCCATCTGCAAGGAGTATGATCTGTTCCTGATCTGCGACGAGATCTATCATAATCTCTGTTACAACGGCACGACGACGAAGCCGATTTCAGATCTGATCGGTGACCTGCCTGCGATTGCGATGAAGGGAATCAGCAAAGAAGTCCCCTGGCCGGGAGCACGCTGTGGCTGGATTGAAGTTTATAATGCTGATAAAGACGAGATGTTCGGGCGTTATATTGATAGTATTCTCAACTCAAAAATGGTTGAGGTCTGCTCCACCACTTTACCGCAGAAAGCGATTCCCCCTATTCTCGGCCATCCGGAATACCCGAAATATCTCGCGCAGCGGCGCAGCCGCTATGAGAACTATTCAAACATCGCCTACAATCTATTAAAGGAAGTATCTGGCCTGAAAGTGAACAGAACCAATGGCGCTTTCTATATGAGTGTTGTTTTTGAATCGGGTAAATTGAATAACACACAGACGCTACCAATTGAAAATCCAAAGATCCGCAAGCTGGTTGAAGGACTGGTCGATCAACCGGATACTTTAAGTGATAAGCGTTTTGTCTATTATTTATTGGCTTCAACCGGAATCTGTGTGGTTCCAATCTCCTCTTTCTGTACCGAAGAGCGGGGCTTCAGGATTACCTTGTTGGAGCAGGATGAAAAAGAATTTACCCAGATTTTTATTACCATTGCCAATGCCATTACGACTTATCTAACAGGCTGTTGAAAAACTATCTGCGTTGCGATTGCTGCGTTGAAAATGGTCTCAAAATGCTCATTTACTAGGTGTAAACTGCGCTTTTTCGACAATTTTCGCCTTGCACTCGCGGCCTCGAAAACGTTTTTCAACGCCCCGCTAAGGTCAGAATAAAGTTCATTTGTTTGGAAAGGTCGTTGTTGATGTCTCCACTACCAAGCACAACCGAATCGTTTCATAGCCCGGTTATCGATAACCAGCAACAACTTATTGATTTTCTGCTCCGTGGTGCCCGCCCAAAGGCTGAATGGGGTGTTGGTCTG
>JAYEME010000157.1:0-4220 GCA_034717915.1 Thermodesulfobacteriota bacterium | reverse complement strand
GTTGTTGATGTCTCCACTACCAAGCACAACCGAATCGTTTCATAGCCCGGTTATCGATAACCAGCAACAACTTATTGATTTTCTGCTCCGTGGTGCCCGCCCAAAGGCTGAATGGGGTGTTGGTCTGGAAACAGAAAAGCTGGTGGTTGATCGATCTACTGGCGAGGCTGTTGGCTACGAACGAATATCTCAATTGCTGGCCAAGCTCGATGGTATCGGTGGCTGGCAGGGGGTATATGAGCAGGAAAACCTGATTGGCTTGCAGGGGAAACGCTCTTCAGTCACTCTGGAACCGGGTGGTCAGCTGGAGCTTTCTGGAAAATTCTGTTGTGATATCGCTTGTAGTTGGCGTGATCTGAATCGCTATCGACAACATATTGTGACCATGGGATATGATCTCGGATTAGTGTTTCTGGGTCTGGGAGTTCACCCATTTACCCCACTTGAGAAGATTGCCTGGTTGCCCAAACCTCGCTATGAAATCATGGGTCCCTATATGTTGAAGACTGGCGACATGGGGCAACGGATGATGAAGCAGACTGCCGGAACCCAGGTTAATCTTGATTTTTCTGATGAAGAAGACTGTGTTCGCAAGCTCCGGGTTGCACAATGGCTGAGTCCGATCTGTTATGCCCTGTTTGCAAATTCAGCGATTCTTGAAGATCAACCGAGTGGTTGTCTTTCCTTGCGTGGCGAGATCTGGTCGCGAACTGATCCCGACCGTTGTGGTTTGATTGAGCAGTTGCTCAAACCACAGGCACGGCTGAACGATTTTGTCGAATATGCTCTGGATGTCCCCCTCTATTTTATTCAGCGGCAGCAACAGTATATCAACATGACCGAAAGCCGTTTCACGTTTCGCCAATTTCTGGAAAGTGGCTGGAACGATGAGCAAGCAACTTTGGCTGATTGGGATCTGCACTTGTCGACCCTGTTTCCAGAAATCCGGTTACGACCACAGATTGAAGTACGCAGCGCCGATAGCTTGCCACCACGTTATACGGCAGCTGTGGCTGCACTCTATAAGGGTTTACTTTATACTGAACAAGGGCTGGTTGGAGTTGAGAGTTTATTTGCTAATCTGCCGATAGAAGATTTCCGAACCTTATATCACTCTTCTTGGAGGGATGGATTGAAAACCCGAATGAAGGATGGAACCCTTCAGGAGGTTGTGGCTGAATTGCTCAAAATAGCGACTCTCAGTCTGCAGGAACAGTTTCGCAACGGGGATAGCGGCGCCGATGAAAGTCTGTTCTTGCGGGAACTGGATGAGATCGTGACAACCGGCGAAACTTTGGCTGAACGTGTGCTGACCCGCTGGCAGGGAAATCGGCAAGAAAAACTGGCACTCTTATTTGAACATTGTGGCTATGCTGAGGTTTGAGCGTATTTTTATTGCAGAAAACTACGTAAAAGCACAGTTGATTGTTGTGGAGTTGGCAGCAATTAAATACGTGATGCCACGTGTATTTTCTCTGTTTTTCAGCGTAATCTACCAACCATCAATAGTTTCGGTGTGGCAGTCGGAATGTTGAAATAAAACAAGGATACATGTTACCTTCTTTCTTAGTTTAAAGGCCGACAGTGGGACTACCTCCCCCCGCTGTTGGCCATTTTTTTTGCAACAGGTTTTAATCTGTTTTTGCCTCACTTTCCCTTGATTTATCAACCTGATTCCTGTTTCAATACGCAGTTCAAAATATAACCGGAATCAGTGAGTACTCGACAGCAAATAGCACAAGTCATTAAACCGTCTGAGGGTTCCAAAAATAGCCGCTTAACCCACAGGTGGAGCTAAGATTTTTGAATCCCTCAGACAATCCAAGTACTTGCACTCTTTATCTGCCACGCACTCACAGATCCCGATTTAAACTAAGGAGCTGCACATGCCATCACAGAAATTTTCTGATCCCGTCGTTCGTCAATCCATTGATACCATTCGTCTTTTATCTGCCGATGCAGTTGAAAAAGCTAATTCAGGCCACCCCGGGACGCCAATGGAAGCGGCACCGATTGCTTATTTGTTATATATGCGCCATCTGCAACATAATCCGGCTAATCCAGATTGGGCTGGACGGGATCGTTTTGTCCTCTCCTGTGGACATGCCTCATCGTTGATTTACAGCATGTTGCACCTGACGGGTTACGACGTGTCTCTTGATGAGATCAAAAACTTTCGCCAGTTTGGCAGCAAGACCGCCGGTCACCCTGAATTTGGCCACGTTCCTGGAGTTGAAACAACAACCGGTCCATTGGGGCAGGGAGTTGCGGTTGCTGTGGGCATGGCAATGGGCGGTCAGTATTTGTCACAACATGTGGACGCTGAACTGTTCGATTACCGTACCTGGGTGATCTGTTCCGATGGTGATTTAATGGAAGGTGTTTCTGCCGAAGCGGCTTCTTTAGCGGGGCATTTACAACTCGGACATCTGAATTATATTTATCTGGACAATAAAATTACCATTGAGGGGGATACGGGGCTGGCTTTTACTGAAGATGTCGGCACCCGTTATCTATCTTATGGCTGGCATGTCGAACGGGTTGAGGGGGAGAACCTGCTGGAAATCGATGCTGCCATGGAACGAGCTAAAAATGATCCGCGACCATCAATTATTATCGCTCGTACCCACATCGGTATTGGAGCCCCTAATAAGCAGGATACCGCTGGTGCTCACGGTGCGCCATTGGGTGGCGATGAGCTTGCTCTGACCAAGCAGGCCTATGGTCGTGATCCGCAAGAAACTTTTGTTGTTCCTGTCGAAGTAGCCGAGCACATGAATTCCTGCCTGGCTCGCGGTGCTGAACTGGAGCAGCAGTGGCAACAATCGTTTGAAAAGAAAAAGAACTCACCACAAGTTGTTTCATGGTTGGCGGCAAGTGAAGGTGAATTGCCTGCTGGATGGGAAACCGCATTGCCAGTGTTCACAGCGGAAGATGGTGCCAAAGCGACCCGTCAGGCTAGCGGTGCGGCAATCAATGGATTGGCTGAAAAAATTCCATTTTTAATTGGCGGATCTGCTGATCTTGCCCCATCCAACAATACTGAAATTAAGAGTGCAGGTTCCTGGTTGCCTGGGCAGAGTGAGCGCAATATCCATTACGGCATTCGTGAACATGCCATGGGTTCGATTATGAACGGTCTTTGCCATACCCCTGGACTGATTCCGTTTGCTGGAACGTTCTTTGTTTTTGCCGATTATATGCGTCCTGCAATTCGAATGGCGGCATTGATGGGTTTGGCGCCGATTTATGTTATGACCCACGATTCTATCGGTTTGGGTGAAGATGGTCCAACTCACCAGCCGGTGGAACATCTTGCTTCCTTACGTGCTATGCCAAACCTGACAGTTATCCGTCCAGGGGATGCGAATGAAACTTCCGAAGCATGGAAGGCAGCGATTACTAACCGCAAGGGGCCCACTATGCTGGTGCTATCCCGTCAGGGATTACCAACTCTGGATCGAAACCAGTTTGCCACAGCGACAGGGGTACAGAAGGGTGGTTATGTCCTTGCTCCTGAAGCAGGTGAATTACAGTTGATTCTGCTTGCCAGTGGTTCTGAAGTACAGCATGCCATTGCTGCACAAGAAGCCCTGCAGGCGGAGGGTATCGGTACACGGGTTGTTTCAATGCCGTGCTGGGAGCTGTTTGAAGCCCAGGATGCTGCTTATCGAGAGCAGGTTCTTCCTGCCAGTTGTACGAAGCGGGTTTCAATGGAAGCTGGTAGTACTTTCGGCTGGGAACGTTACGTTGGTTTGAACGGACGAGCTATCGGTATGGATGAATTTGGTGCCAGCGCTCCGGCGGGGGAACTGATGAAGCACTTTGGTTTTACTGCTGAGAACATGATTGCTGTGGCCAAGGAGTTACTTGACTGAGAGGGGTTCTATAAAATCTGACCAACGACAAAGGGCGGCCTATATGGTCGCCCTTTGTCGTTGAATGCTGATGATCTGATTAAGTAAAAAAGATGATCAATGAGTTGGAGCGAAGATTTTTCCCGACCGTACCCCCTTCATGGTTCTGACAAAGACCAGAACCCAGATTAACAATAGAAACGCAACGTTAAATTGATAAATATTGGAGATAATGCCAAACTGTGATGCCTTCCAGGCGACACCTGAAGATACACACAGGGCTCCAGATGGGAAAGTAAATGCCCACCACGAAAGAGCATAAGGCAGTTCTACTTTGGTTAGATAATAGAGAGTTACGATCAA
>JAYEME010000156.1:17043-29655 GCA_034717915.1 Thermodesulfobacteriota bacterium | reverse complement strand
CCCTTTTTCTCGTGGATCTTTTTGTAGGGGTAATGCGATCAGGTTGCCGAATCCTCCCCTTGGAAGAGTGTCTTGATTCGGGAAAAAACGATCATAGCTGTCCAGTGATAGTTGTCGAGTTCGGGAACATGTATAGCTGATAAGAGCAGCACCAAGTTTTCTGGCTTCGGTTGCAGAAACGGCCTCGGAAAAGAAAATCCAGGTGTGTGCCCCCTGTCCAGAGCGCGAAATTTCTAGGGCTGCGGGAATATCCAACTCTTTACAGCTCTGCATAAAAGCCAGCGCATCATCCCGCCAACTTGATTCATCAAAATCAGTTGCCAGAAAATAACAGCGATCATCGTTAAGTAGAGGATAAACACCGATCGTATGCTGACCGGACAAATGATTGTAGATAACCCGATCTGTGACAGGGAGAAGCCTTCGCTGTTTGCAAACCCCACATTTGACGCGTGGCTTTCCGCAGACACCTGAACGCCATTCATTCCCACATGCTGGAGAATATCCAGCTCCCCCTTTTTTTGATTCCCAGCGCACCGGGTAGACATCGGTACGCCCACAAAATAGACGGCGAAACAGAACAATTTTCTCTTCAGGTGAATATTGATGGACTGGTTTTTCGACGGCAGCGGGACTGTTTTCAGCGGTTGGCTTTTTAGCGTCCCAAGAGATATTTTGAGCAGCCAACAGCTCTTTGAGGCGAGTATTTTCCTTTTGCAGTCGGAGACAATTCGAACAATTACTGGTGGTTTTGCTCACCATCATACTCCCAGGATCTAATCCATCGATCTGCTCAGAGTCAGCGGATCTCAGTCACATCACAGTTGACTTATATTTTGAGGCAAATAATCAGCTTTCCGCCTCAAGGAAATATTGGCAACCACATCAAACACTTTTCCCTTGCATTCAAACACATATCAAGACAAAATGTCACTACTTAAGCAACTATGGAAACGATTTGTCTTGATATGGTATCTCCACTTGAAATTTTCCGCCAACACGGCGGCCAACTACGTATGAGCGAAGCTATTGCACAGGGAATCAGTCGCTACATGCTGTACTCCCTGCGAGATAAGGGGCTCATCGAACAAGTAACCCGGGGCATTTACCGCATGGCAGATCTACCCCCCATAGGCAATCCCGATCTGGTAACGGTGGCGCTGCGGTTTCCGAATGCGGTCATCTGTCTTGTCTCTGCACTGGCCTATCACAATCTTACCACGCAGATTCCTCATGAAGTATCTGTCGCCGTTTCCCGAAATTCACGGATGCCCTCCCTCGACTTTCCTCCCATTCATGCCCACAAGTTTGCAGAGGCTGTTTTCAACGCAGGGGCGGAAGCACACCAGATAGACGGGGTATCGGTCCAAATCTACAGTCCAGAAAAAACTCTGGCAGACTGCTTTAAATTCCGCAACAAGCTCGGCATGGATGTGGTTCTGGAAGCACTGAAACTGTATAAATCCCGAAAGAAGTTCAATCTGGACCAGGTTCTCAAATATGCCAAAATCTGCCGTGTGGAAAAAGTGATGAAGCCCTACCTTGAGGCAATACTATGAGCGATAAGGGTACAAAAAATACGGCCGCATCAATCCGGCAACGCCTCCTGAATTGAGCCAGAAACGACCAGAGACCATTCAGCGAATTGCTTCAGTATTATGCCATGGAACGCTTTCTGTACCGCCTGTCGCAATCTGTTCATGCCAACCGGTTTGTCCTTAAGGGGGCAATGATGCTGAAGGTCTGGCAATCACCTGAATTGCGCCCGACCATGGACATCGATTTACTCGGCAGAACAAGCAACGAAGAAACCGCCATCACCGAACAGATTTGCGACATCCTCGCAGTCGCTGTGGAGGCTGACGGGCTTGTCTTCGATCCAACCTCTATTCAGACTGAGCACATCACAGAGAATTCAGACTATGAAGGTATCCGGGTTCGTTTTCAGGGAAAATTGGATTCAGCGCGAATCCATATGCAGATAGACATCGGTTTTGGAGATCTTATTTTCCCTGCACCGGAAGAGTACGAACTACCAACCTTGTTGGGATCTCCTGCCCCACAATTACTTTGCTACAGTCGCGAAAGTGCCATCGCAGAAAAGTTTGAAGCGATGGTGAAACTCGGCGAATTGAACAGCCGGATGAAGGACTTCTACGACATCTGGCTGCTCTCCCGACAATTCGACTTCTCCGGGGAAAATCTGGCCGAGGCCATTCGTCTTACCTTTGAGCGACGAGAAACCGAAATTCCCGATATCGTCTCGGCATTCAGCAACGAATTCATTATACTCAAGCAGACACAGTGGGTCGCATTCCACAGACGCCTTCAGCAAACTCATATTCCCGAAGATCTCTCAATTATTGTCCTTGCCATAAAAAGCTTCATTGAACCACTTACTACCGCACTTTCTTCGGGTCAAGTCCCACCTGAGCGTTGGACAGCACCCGGCCCCTGGCTATGATCAGATAAAAATTTCTCTATCACTTCCAGGTTCCGCTTACAGGGTCTATGTCTTCCCGCCAACCAATCACCAAGTTGCTCTGGATCTCGTTTCATTTCGGCACCAAGCCTATTCAGATTCAAGCCTTGGATCAATTTATACCAAGCCAGACGCCCTATCAGATCTTCAGGGCAAGGAATGGGATTGTATTCAAGAAATTTGATAACTTTGGGTATACAACACCGTGCGATTGTCCATCCATGCTCCCAATTCCAAATGGTCGAGGCCGTCACTCCTATTTGAATTGCAACATCTTTCTGGTACAGTTCAAGTACAATGCGACGATGGCGAAGGTGATCGCCAAGGGTAATAGGTTTTTGGATGAGTTCCCCAGGTATCTGTTCTTGTAGAGGAGTTTCTATCTTATAGAGCTCTTTGGCATATTCGAAATTGTTGGTAAAGGGGTCCACACCAGTGAGATTGTGTTTATCTCAGTGGTATGACTTTGGCTGGTACTGCTTGGTCCTCAAGGATTCGCAGAACTTCCCTTTCAATAGCGGTGAAAAGTTGTCTTAATTCGTCATAGTATTGCCTTTTGTCGTAGTGGACACGGATCACCGAGTTGTCTTTTCGGGCTTGGGCTCTATTAATGATCTGGTCGTGAAATCCAAGACCTGTCGCTAAGGTCGTGAAAGTTCGACGCAGGTCTCTTGGTTGCCAAGAGGTAAGACCAAAATATTCATGTTGCCTTTTGACGTATTTTGACAATCTATGCTCTGGAAATGCCTTGTTAGGATCAGATGGTAGAGAAAACACAAAGCCAATATTCTTTGTAGGATTAAGGATCCCAAATGCCAAAGGAGCTAGATAGCAATCGAGGGTTACTCCTGTTTTTGTTTCAGTTTCGTCAACTGTCCACCAAGGGGCATCAATATCTTCCCAACGCATATTACATACTTCGCCCGGTCTTGCCCCTGTCAGGAGGCATAAAAGTAATATTTTAGCTTCAGTTTGTTTCTGATTCTTCGTTAGTTGAGACCACAAAAATTTTATTTCTTCATGTTGAGGTTCTGAAGTAGGTGCTTCCCTCTGTTCTGGATCTGTAAGTACGCGGTCACGTGGTTTCTCCTCGTATTTGCGCATCATGGAGCAGGGATTATATAAAACCATTCCTTTTGATAGAGCCCAGTTGAATAGTCGGCTACATGCAGCCAAAGTACGATTTGCTTGGACAATTTTGCCTCGCTTGACGATCTTACTGATGATTTCGGCGATATCCTCGCGTTCAATGGTTTTAGCTTTGCGGGTTCCTATTGCTGGGAGAACATCACGGTTCAGGTTGAGCTTATATTCTTTGATTGTCCGTGGCTTATTTGTTTTGATATTTGGTGCGACAACGCTGATATCGGTAAGAAATAAATCTATTAAGTCTGAAACAGTTTTTTCTCGGCGTTCTTGACGACGGCGTTCTTCTGCCTTTTCCCGGGCTAGTGCTCGTTCTTCTTTGACACTGGTTGGACTAATTCCGTTCTCTGCATTTTCTTTGAATCTCACCAGCGCCACAACCGCACTTTCTATGGCATTAGATTCCCATTTTCCAGTCGCACCAATTCGGCCGTAATTGCTTTCTTTGCAAAATTTTGATCTGTGCCGTTTTTTTGCAACAGTGAAATCGAACCAGTATTCATATTCGGTAACGATTATTTTAACCACACCTTTTTTAGCTTCGAAGGTGCCAGTTTCACGACGATAGATTCCTGAAATTTTCCGCCCATTGGACATTGCAACGACAGATTTTAAATCTGTACTGGCCATAATAATTTTCTTTCTAAGAAAGTTTCCACCTGCTAGGATAGGTGGAAAGTTAGGTGGAAAGATTTAGAGTGACATAGTGGTTAACTGAGGGATGTCAGATGAAGATATTACTTCTAAACTACTTGAAATTCAAGAGTAATTTGTATGTGAGGTAATCTAGAGAAAGGGCGGTTCTACAGACTCGAAATCTGTTGTCCCGCAAGGGACCGGGAGTTCGAATCTCCCCCTCTCCGCCATAATGAACAGGGGGTTAGCAATATTTTGCTAACCCCCTGTTTTGCATTAATTCGCTTTTGGGTAGCGCATTCCAGAGAAATGGGAAATAATAATTATCTAACCTCCCATTTCCAAAGACTTGAATGATAGTATTTTGAGTTTCAGTGCGACAACCAGAACTTCCAGAACTGCTTTTGCAACAATGGTTCTGGAGCCGAGGAGTGTGAGCATTTTGGTATGACGTTGTTGTTTCTTTATAAGTGTATCCAATTTCTTGGAGTTATAAGTAGGATCTAGAATGGTTTCGGCTACGGTTTCGCCTGACAGAACAGCAGGGTAAATACCCTCTCCAGTTAAACCTGAGGCAAGACCTGCGGCATCTCCTACCAAGAATGTATCGCCAAAATGCCAACCTCTGTAGTCAAAGTTAATAGTTCCTGCTTCCGCTTTTAGCCCTTTAGGATCCATGCCATGTTTTTTCATCCAATGGTGTAAGTTTTCACGAAGTTTTTTGGGAGACAGATCATTACGATTGGCATATGCACCAACAGATGCCCTGTTTTTGTGCGGAAAAATCCAGGCATAGCCACTTTTAAAAAGATCAGGATCAAGATCCCAAACCATTTTTGGGAAATGGCCTTGGATATGATAATGAATCCCGACACCAATCAGATCAGTGGGCAGATTCAAAAAGTGTCGTACCATCGAATTGCTCCCATCGGCCCCCACCAGGAAGTCGTAGGTGTAACAAGACGATTTTGTATGCACTTTGTTTTCGGTGATTTTAACTACCGGCTGATTGGTACAAAGGATTACACCTGAATTTGCAGCGTTTTTTGCCATCCACTTGCCGACGGTTTCACGGTTAACAGTTGATATGATCGGCTCAGGAGCCTCAATTACAACCTTTTGCCATGAGGAATGAATATGCTGCCTTTCAAATTTTCTCTCAATAATCTCCTTGGGCAGATGCCGAGCCAGACCTGACCAGGTAACTCCTCCAGCACATATTTTTGAGCCAATGGTTTTGTTTCGTTCAAGAATAAGAACATCCTTGCCGTCTTTGGCCAGGTGAGTGGCACAAGAAAGCCCCCCTGGCCCCGCGCCAATAATAATTGTGTGGAAATGTTTTTGAGTCATCATATAGGTGGAATTTAACGTATAGTGGGGTTGAGGCAAAGATTTTATTTTGAAGAATCATATTGGCTTCTTATCGTAAATACACATATAGAAATATGAATCTCCTCTCTCTCCGCTAGTACCCTGTAACCTATAGGATTTCGGGAGATTGCGCAGAGATTTTGCGTGTCAGCAAGATGCGAAAGATTATGGGTTACAGGGTACTAGAATAAACCGGGTATTCTACATCAGGACAATGCGCCCTTTTTCTGTTTTGGGGATTTCAGGTAAAATAAATAGCTAAATATCGATTATTTTTAATTTTTCTGTGTCCGAATATTGACACATTATAGAAATTATATTATTATCTGCTCATATTTTGTTTTTTCGATGATTTAGTGTCAAAATTTTTACTTGAACAGCAAGAAATGGATTGTATTTGTATGGCCACAAAAGGTGGATTCGGGGGAATGATTGGACATTCTCCGCAAATGCTGGAACTTTTTGATTTAATTTCCTGCGTTGCTGAAGATGGTGAGAGTACTGTGCTGATCCAAGGGCAAAGTGGAACAGGAAAAGAGCTGATAGCCCGGGCAATTCATGATAAAAGCCTCCGCAAACCTTCCCCTTTTGTTCCGGTGAATTGCGCTGCAATTCCTGATGAACTTCTGGAAAGTGAACTGTTTGGCTATGTCAAAGGTGCCTTTACCGGAGCTCAGCAGTCAAAAATAGGGCGGGTTCAGTTTGCCGATGGTGGTACCTTGTTTCTTGATGAAATCGGCGATATGAAGCCGAACCTGCAGGCCAAATTGTTGCGTGTTCTCCAGGAACGTGAAGTTGAGCAAGTTGGTGGAGTGAAACCAACCAAGGTTGATGTCCGGGTGATTGCGGCAACTCACCAGAACTTGGAAGAGCTGGTTGCTGAGGGGAGATTCCGAGAGGATCTTTATTATCGGCTTGCAGTTATTCCTCTGATTGCTCCACCGTTGTGCGAACGTCAGGCTGATATTGGACTATTGATCGACACTTTTATTGAACGTTTCAGCCGGCGAAAAACTGATCGGCGAACCACGATTGATCCCGTTGCGATGAGAAATTTACAGGCTTATGGCTGGCCCGGCAATGTCAGGGAGTTGGAGAACTTAATGCAACGGTTGGTTATATTGCATCGAGGGAAGCGGATCACCTTAAAGGAATTACCCGAAAAATATTGTTGTGTCGATTTGAAAGCAGCTGAAGTTGACTCTTCAGGAAATGGCTCGGAGGGTTCTTCAGTTTCTTCTGTCCCCCCAGAGGCTGAATGGTCTGATAACGGGTTGGATTTTAACGGCTTGATCAGTGAGTTTGAAGATCGTCTGATTCTTCAGGCTCTGAGTCGAACCGGCGGAAATAAAAAAGAGGCGGCACGGATGCTTAATTTGAAGAGAACGACTTTAATTGAAAAGATAAAGAAGAAAAACTTACCCGCATAAATCAGCTGGCTTTTTTGAAATGCTGGGTCACCTTGTCCTGAATTTCGTCGCTGCTGGCGGGCATCACCAGAATATCTTTAGCCCCATATTTGATGGCTCGAAGGACCGCAGAACGGGTCCACTCAGCACCGGCAAAAATGATCGGTGGCAGTGGTCGACCTGCTGATTGTAGTTTGATTGCAGAAGCAAATCCCTTTTCCCCAACCTGTTCCATAATCAGAACAATCCCAAGAATTTTGTGCTGCTGAAACGGTTCTTTGACCTCTTCTTGAAAAGTTAAAACCTGACATTCATATTCTGCAGAAGAGAGAATATTTACAAATGGGTCAGCATCGGTTTTTTGAGCACCGATTAAAAGTACGATGGGTGATCCCGTTGGCTCTGCAACTGGTTGAGATGTTGCTTCTGCCGGAGGTGTTTCTTTGCTGGCACCACTTTCAGCAGAAAGAGACGATCCGCTTGCGCCGGTTTCTTCCCCGGTGGCTGGAGGACCTCCCCACTCGCCGGGTGCTGGTTCTGTTGTTGCTTCTGCCGCAGGGGAAGATTGAGCATTTGTTTTTTCAGTAGCTGATGCTGATTGTTGCGCTTGAGTAGATTCAGCGGCTGGTTCGTTGTCAAGATCGAAAATTTCTGCAGGAAAAATCAGCAGTACCCGGTGTAATTCCTGACCTTCCATCTGGATTTCAAATGAGGCCAGATAGTAATTCCCCTCCGGGAAAGGCTGATCAGAAGCCGGATCAATTTTGGTTGGAACGATTGTCTCTGTTTCGGTTTTGATGAAACGGAGTTGTTTCGGATAACGATCGAGAAAAACCTGGGTCAGACTGCCAGAAAGAATATTGGCAACTTCGCCGTAGGCATCTTCAACATCACCATCAAATTGATTCTTGCTCTTTTGTTCCTGGATCTGATCTTCGGGAAGCATGATCAGAGTGCCACCGAGAACGACAGCATCTGGAACCTGTGCAACCATAAAGCCCAGGCCTTCCCGATCTCCAGTCACCTTCATCTGGGTCAGAACCGATTTTTCAATACAATGATTGGAAAAGAAATCTGCCTTGCTGGTCATCACCAGTTGAATGTCATCACATTTCAGGGATTGACCAAGCAGTGCTCCGACTTCTTCACTGACCTGTCCGATTGTTGCATTGAATACAACATCGATTAGTTTCTTTGCATCGGCAAAGGATGGTTTTTTTTCTGCTGGTGGGGCAGGTTCAGCTTCAGATGTAGCGTCACTGGCTGCTGCAACGGGCTCAGGTTCTGATGTGACTTCCGGTGTTTCAGTTTCTGTTGTCTTTTCAGTGACTTCTGGAGTTTCAGCTCTCTCCTCTTCCAGTTCAAAAATTGCTGCCGGAACAACGAATTCCAACGGACCAAGATCTTTGTCACCCACGTTCATGTTGCAGCTAGCAACATAATAATTTCCTGGAGAGAAGGGTTCATCGCTGGCCGGATCGATTTTTGTCGGGATCAGTTCTTCGACGGTCTTTTTTATAAAGCGGAGATTTTTTGCATATTTATCCACAAATGCCTGGGTAAAAACGCCGGCAATAATATTGGCAACTTCACCAAAGGCATCTTCTAACTCACCATCGAGTTTTTCGTTTTGTGCACTTTCCTCAATCACGTCTTCGGGGAGCATGATTAATGTGCCGGCAAGGATGGCAGCGGAAGAAATCCGGCTGAGGAGGTAGGAATCGCCTTCACGATCTCCCTCAACGGTCATTCGGATCAGCGTAGTTTTTTGACGTTCAAGGTTGCTGAAAAGGTTTTCTTTGGTGATAAGATTGAGTTGAATGTCAGAACAGACCAATTCCTGTCCCAGCAGGGCGCCTACTTCTCCAGCCAGGTTTTCCATCCCCGACTTACAGACAACATCAACTATAGCCCGCTGATCCAAAATAACCTCTTTGCTGCTAAGGAGTTAGTTGAGATTATACTTCATCTCGATAAAAAACTGTCCCTGATCAACACTGAATGGAATAATCACCCGATTACTTCTTGTAGAAGAAGCAATTGTATATGACTTTCCCGATATTGCAGTTGGAATTGCCAGTTCCAGGTCAATATCTTCGGCGGAAAATCTTTCTTTTAATCCCCCTGCAACCATATTGGCAATCTCTCCCAAGGCATCCTTAACATCGGCATCAATTTCTTCAATCTCCATGCCCAGCATTGCGCCGGAAATTGCTAGCCCAACTGTTTCTGGACAATGAATTCCTAGCATTGCAGAAAAACCACCGCTCAGGCCAATCATTGCTGAAACGTGACAACCGAGAGCCTGTTTCCCTTGTTCAAGTGGAGCCTCAGCAGAAACTTCCATGAAAATCATGGTGTTAAAGATCTCTTCGGTTGTTTCCACAATTTTTTTAGCAAATTCCACTGTTTTTCCCTTGAAAGAAGTAGAAAAAAAGGTTTATCAGTTAGTTTCGCTGATTTGCAACTCAACCATGAAAGTCTGCCCGTTAAACGAAAACGGAACCGTAACCAACTCTGCGTCTGCCAGGCAGTCAACTGCATACTCTTCACCGTGGATTGCTGATGGCATCGATAGTTGAACGTTACTGCCACCGGGATCAAGTATTGTTTTCATGCTGCCTCCAAGCATATTGGCCAGTTCACCGATGGCATCACAGACATCCTCATCAATCTCATCAACATCCATTCCGAGAAAAGCCGTGGTAATGGCCAGAGCCGCTTGATTGGGCAGGTGAATTGCCAGCATCCCTTTGATTGTTCCAGCCAGACCAATAATTCCTGAAATACTGTCGACTAATTTATTATCAGCCCGTTTAAGTGGCTCCCCGGGGGTGACCTCCAACATCACCATGCTGGAAAAAATCTCCTGGGTCGCATCGGCTATGTCTTGAGCGTACTTCACATAGGACTCCTTTAAGCGACTGGAGGAGTCATTAATTATGGCTCCTCCAGAAAACTTCAGCGTTTTAGCAAGGGTTAGAGTAGTGGCCCCAGGGTTTCATTGATCAGATCAGGAGTGAAAGGCTTTTTGATCGCCCCTTTGGCTCCGTATGATTTTGCCTCATCGATAATGTCGGCACCGGTTTCGGTGGAAATCATGATCACCGGGATATCTTTGATCGCATCATCTTCCGCTTTGGCTTTGAGAAATTCCAAGCCGGTCATGTTTGGCATGTTGATATCGCTCAGAACCACATCAACTTTGTTGCCAGCCAAAACATCCAACGCTTCCTGACCATCGCCAGCTTCAAGAATCTGACTAAAGTCGATTCCAGCCTGGCGCAGGGAACGAGAAACAATTTTACGCATAGTGTTTGAATCATCAACTATCAAGACTGTTTTGCCCATTATGTACTCCTTTTGAGAAATGTTTATCTATTTAAGAATTGGATTATTTGATCCACTCGCAAAAATGAATCAGATGGCTAAGCTATCTTATGTGTTTTCTAAAGTAACCAGAGAGGCTCCAGAAACAAAAATTTGTAGAGAGTCTTCATCACTTGTCATCAGTTTCCAGACAATAGTATTTTCGTCGATCTCTGGTAGCTCATCCTCTCCCTGCTCCGGTAGGCCTATTTTATATTCCTGATCATCGGCAAGAAGGTTGGTCATGAACAGCCCGACAATGGTGTTGAGCAATTCATTCAGGATATCGTCCATCTGTGCCTGGGTTATTTCATCGTCATCAATACCAAAAATATTTCCGGTGAGTTTTTTCAACGTGGTTTTAGACATAGCCAAGCGGGTTTCACCTTGTACCGGGTCGTTAATTAATAAACTGTTCCAGACAAGTTCTTCGGCAGGGATTTCATAAGAGCGATCAAAATGCTCCATCACTTCCAGAAACAGCATGTTTTCTAGGGTTTGACTCACCGCAGAGATCATTGCCGGGTAGAGGGGTTTGTTTTCAGTCATATAGTGTCTCCAAATAACTTTTAATTAGTCGTCCATGAAATCTGCCAGTGCGTCCATCATCATCGGTGGTGAAACTGGCTTGTTGAGAACCCGATGGGCTCCCAGTTCCAACAACTGTGCTTCCTTGGCCGGATTTCCGGCACTGGTAATGACAATAACTGGTAACTCCCCGAGTTTTGGGCTCGCTTTGACCCATTTGATCAAGGTTTCTCCATCCATAACCGGCATGTTTAAATCGGTTAACAGAAGATCAACCTCTTGCGCTTTAGCTGCAGCCAAAGCCTCTTTGCCATGCTCTGCTTCAATCATTTCGACATCCCCCAGGCCGATAATTTGCAGACAACGTTTGATAAACATCCGGGCAGTTGTCGAGTCATCCGCGATAATGATTCGTTTCATCAGTTTTCTTCTCCTGAGCCTGTAAGTGAATCTTCCAGTTTTTCAAATTCTATATCGACATTCAGCATAATCGTTGCCAAAGTTTTTGGACCGATTTTTATGTACTTAGTGTATTGCTGATCCAGTTTGTAGCGCATACTGTCCGATCCAGTGCCAAAACCACCCATCATGGCTATATTATCGCCAAGATGGACGGCATAAACCAGAGGTTTGAACTCTTCACTAGCCTTGGCCGGATCATGATGATAGAGAATGACTTCAGCCAATTCATCAGGCAACTGCCATGCTTTGGCCAGTTCGTAGCCCGCCCGGGTATGGTCAAAACCGACCAGTTTTTCTTCGGCATCAAGATAATCGAGACCCTCTTCTGTTGAGATCATCTCAACCGCATCAACGACTGACCCTTGCAGATAATCAGAAATTAACGCTTTGCCGATGTCATGAAGTAACCCAGCGGTAAAAGCAAGTTCGGGGCTGATATCAACACCACTTTGGGAAACCACCTCACGCGAGGCAATAGCAGTACGTAAATCATGTTTCCATAGATCGCCACCGGCAGCTTCATAACCAGAAAGTTCTTTGCCGAACAATTTTCCAGCAGAATCACCAACCGCGATCCCTACGATAATGCGTTCGCCAAGGTAGGAAATTGCTCGATCAATTGAAGTCACAGTATTGACCAGTGCAAACGCTGCTGAATTGACGATTTTGAGAACTCTTGCGGTCAGCTTTGCATCGGTTCTGACCAGATCAATGATATCGACAAGATCGTGATCAGCTTGCGAAGAAACTTGCAGCAACTGACTGGCGCTGGGTGAAAGCATCGGCACCGATTTAACTATTTTCTGCAGCTCTTCCTGACTGATTTGTTTTGCCATTACCAACTCCTAAATTTGATGCACTCGTAATAAAATGGCTAAGCAAAAATTTCGTCCTACAAGGCGTAGTGTTTTTTCAGGGGTGAAGACATACTTTGGGTATGTCGAGATCCTGAAAAAATGCTGCAACGCCGTAGGGTGGATTTTTTGCGACGCCATTAAAGCTGCCAGTTTGGTTTTCCGGGCGAGCTGAGCGTTATCTGCCCGGCTGACACAGAGATCGAAACTGTTCGACTATAGTTCTTGCCCAGATCTTCAGCAACAGCACCCATGCCGTAAGACCAGAGGATTTTTTTGATCGCCAGGGCATTCCGTTTGCCAATCTGGAAGGTATCATTGGTATCCATGACATTGGCTCCACCACACAGTTTGA